>CAYXZF010000013.1:1349-37802 GCA_964469845.1 uncultured Phocaeicola sp. | reverse complement strand
TCAACATTTGTTGAGCATGTTGAGCAAATTTTGAAAGTTTCCTAATTTTTTTTTTTGAAAAGTACTTCATTTACAGAAAATTACTTAACTTTGCAAAAAAAATGAAGATCTCTTAGCAAGAGATTTTCAAATCTGCTCAACAATTCTCGCAGACTACTCTCGTTGTTTCCCCGGACTACTCTCATCGTTTACTCAGACTACTCTTGTCGCCTGTCCGGACTACTCTTGCCGTAGCAAATCCGCCATAAAAAAACAAGAGGACACTCTCATCACTGAGAATGCCCCCTTTTCCTTTAAAGAGAGAATTTATCAATTATTATCCGCCACGTCCCACCATACACGCGACCAGCGGTCATCGCTTCCGCCTAACCATTGCTTGATGGCGGCGTTCACATTCTCTTCGTTGGCCTCCTTTTCAGACGGGTCGTAAGTCATGCGATACGGATAATCGGAGTTTCCTTCGTCCACCTGATGCTTGGTCAAGGGCATGTAGGGGATGTTGTAACGACGCCAGTCGGACCATGACTCGATGGCATCGGTCATGAAACCCGCCAAAAAACGCTGGGTGACAATCTGATTCAACGCCGTTGCCTTGTCGGACGACAGAGCCACCTTTTCGGAAGCGAGATAGTCCTCTACGGCGGTGCTTCCGCCCAGCACGGTCACAGCCGTATGGTAAGTTTTCTGGAAATCGAACGATGCCTTGATGCCGGCTTCGTACAACGCTTTCGGGTCGGCATCAATCCAGCCCAGAACTGCGGCTTCCGCTTCGACAAGCAGGGTACGGGCGGTGGTAATCAGCCCATAGGTGGCACCGGCTTCGCAATAGGTGGCGTTCACGCTGGCGCAACCCACCGCCGCACTCACCACTTCATCGTTGCTCTCCAAGCCATAAGGCACGCCTTGATAAGCCCGGATGTCGGAGGGGTCGCCTTCGACCTTGCCCTTATAGCCGTTCAATGTGAAATAAGAGAACATACGCGGGTCGTTGTATTCCTTCAGCGCATCGACGATGAACTTGTTGGGCACAAAGCTTTCATTTCTTGAGCTGTTGCCCAGATTGCCCACATAGTACATCCAAGCCGAATAGTCCGCGTTGGAGGCGTCGAACTTGTAATGGAAGCCGTCCGCATAGGCTTTGGCGAAACGCGCCTTGCCGTTGGCGGGGTCCACATCCGCCATCTTGATGGCCATCATCATACGGAGGGAGGCATTGAACTTCTTCCATTTGGCTATGTCGCCGTTGTAAAGTATTTCGGCGGCACTCAACGAGCCGTTCGTGTCGAACAGGCTGTACGCTTCCACCAAGTCGGCATCCAACGCCGCGTAAATGTCTTCCTGAGAGTCGTACTTCGGATACCAGATGTCTTCACTTTCTCCCTTGAAAGCATCGGTGTAAGGCAAGGGGCCGAGGATGTCGGTCAGCGTCATGAAATAGAACGCGCGCAAGGTCTTCGCCACGGCAATCTGGTTGGCATTGTCGCCGAACGAGAGGACTTTGACCTCGGACTTCACGGCCTCATCGGTGTTCATATCGATGATGGTGTTCAGGTTCTTGATGTAATAGTAGTAATAACTTGACGTACCGAACGACACGGTGTTGTTCATGCCGCCGTACTGGTTGTTTTTCGATTCGGACAGATAGCCGGTACGCAACTGCATCCAAGGGTCGTAGCTGGAGCCGTTCATCGTAAAACCGCGTACCCACTGGGCGGAATACGTGTACAGCATAGCGGTATATGCGTCCGACGGTTTGTTCGGGTTGGCATTCACATTGCCAAAATCGCCCATATCGCAGCTTGTGGCGGCAAAGGCCAAAGCTGCAAGCGTTAATGATTTGATATAGTTCATATTACTTTTTCCTCTTTTGATTAATGATTAGAAACCTAACTTCACTGTGAAACCGAACGAACGGGTGGAGGCAGCCTGACCGCCTTCAATCCAGTTGGTACCCGATTCGGACGGGTCTACATTCGGACATGCCGAATAAATCAGCCACGGGTTGGTCGCCACAAACGAAACGCTGGCATTGTTCAAACCGACACCGGCCTTTTGCAGCAAGGACTTGGGGAAGTCGTAGGTGAGCGACAACTCGCGCATCTTCACGTAAGTGCGGTCGTAAATCCATTCGTCCAAATCATAGTATGCCAAGTTGTGGAAATACTGGTAAGAGTTCAAGTAGGCCGTCACGGCATTTCCCTTTTCGTCCACACCGTCCACACGGACACCACCGCCCTTGGACACCGGTTCGCGAACGTTCACGCCCTTGTCGTTCGTTGCGGCGGTACGGGCGGAAAGTCCGGAACCTGTCGCCCACATGTTGGTCCACGATACCATCTGTCCACCGACGGCGAAGTCGAAACTTGCCGACAGACGGAAGTTCTTGTAACGGAAGTCGGTAGAGAAACCGCCGGTAAAGTCGGGTTGGAAGTTACCCGCGTCCTTCGAAACGTTCTGTTCATACGAAGGTTGCCAGCCGCCGCCCCATACGCCCGACTCGGTGGGTCGGAGGATGAGCTTGCCCTCGTCGTTGCGCGCCCAGCGGGCCATGGTCTTGATTTGACCCAAAGGTTGGCCTTCTTCCGCCCAAAGATACCATCTGTAATAGAAGCTCGACCATTCCATCTGATACTCGGTCATTTCGGGATTCAGGCGTACCAACTCGTTTTCGTTCTTCGAGATGTTGGCTTCGATGTCCCACCGGAGGTCTTTGTTCTTGACGATTGTACCGCCGAGGCTGATTTCAATGCCTTGGTTGCGCACCAAACCGGTGTTGAGCTGACGGGAATTGTAACCCGACTGGGGAGCCACGTTCATGTTCAGAATCTGGTTCTTGGTGTCGCGGCGATAGAAGTTGATGTCACCCCACAAGCGGTTTTCGAACAAGCGGAACTCCGTACCGAACTCATACGATGTAGAGATGGTGGGCTTGATGGAGGCGTTCAGCTGAGTGGCCGACGGATACAACGCCGTCATGTTGTTGTATCGGTAATTGTAGTTGCTGCTATTGGTATAGTTGTAGGCAATCAGCGTGTTGTAGGCGCTCAACGTGGAGCCTACCTGAGCGAACGAACCGCGTATTTTCCAATAGTTCAGCCAATCTGCCTGCTTGATGAACTGGTTCAGCATGACGGATGCCGAAAGTCCGCCGTACAGGAAGCTGTTGTTGGCCACCGGAAGACGGGAATCCCAGTCGTTGCGCAACGAACCGTCCAAGAAGTAAGTGTCGTCAAAGCCGACGGTGGCGGTACCGAAGACGCTGCGGGTTTTGTAATGCTGTTCGTAGTTGATGACGGAGGGAGCACCGCTCGACGAAGCGAGATTGAAATAGCCGTCCATAATCAAGCCGTTGTTCGTTTCGCCGTACAGATACTTCCAGTCGTAGTTGCGCTGTTCGATGAAAGCGGCTGCATCCACCGTCAGACGGTCGTTCATGAAGCGGTCGCCCCAAGTCAAACGTCCCTGCACGGTCAGGTCGCTGATTTGGTCCTGACGGGTGTAGTAAGAGGAGTTGAAGTTGATGGAACCGGCGTTCCGCTTGGTTTCTTCATCGGAAGCGCGCATGTTGCCGATGACGCGTACACCCGCCTTCAGGTTCCACGGCAAGAGGATTTCCACATCGCCTGTAAAGACGTTCCAACGATAGGTTTGGTAAGCATTGCTCTTGTCCAGAATGGCAAACGGGTTGTCGTGGAAGTTGGCCTTGAGGTCGGTGGGACTCTTGATGTTCCACGTACGCCAGCTTCCGTCCGGACGCTGATAGTCGAGGTAATCCTTCAGGTTCACCTGTGTCTGTCCCCACTGCAAGTATTCGTGGAAGACGTTGGTCGAGCCGCCATAATCTTCTGCCGCGCCGTTGTGATTGCGGCGGTAAGTGTACTTATAGTCCAACGAAACGTTCATCCAGTCGGTCGGTTTGTAGGTGGTTTTCACCGCCAGATAACGGCGCACGGCATCCGAATTGCGCTGAATACCGTCGCGCCGGCTGTTGGTGAACGACACGCGCGAACTGTAGTCCTTGCCCGACTTGGAAAAGGCCACGTTGGTGGTGTTGGTCACACCCGTGCGGAACAAGTCCGCCATGTCCAATCCGTGTACCCAAGGCTTGGCCTTGCCGTACAGGGCGGAGGTTTCGTCGTAATAGAGCGGTGTGGCCACCATGACATTCTTGTCGTAGCGCGCTCCCCAGCTCTCGTCCGAGGCGAAGTCCATGTAGTAAGAGCCGTCCGCATTCTGCATTTCGCCGAAAGTGCCGTACAGAAACTCCGGACTCATGGTGTCCGCATCGGGATATTCGTCGGCATACACCTGTCCATAGTAGCCGAACGTACCGCCGCCGTATTGTTTCTGCATATCAAAATGATTGTAATACTGCTCCCACGCAAGCGTGTGGCTCACTTCAAAGCGACCTTTACCGCCTTCGGCGCCCTTGGTGGTGATGATGACGGCACCGTTACCGCCCTGCGAACCGTAAAGCGCCGTGGCGGCCGCACCCTTCAACACGTTGATGGACTCCACATCGTCCATATTGACCGCGTTCTTGTTGGTGATGGAGCCATCTACCACGTAAATGGGTTCGCTGCCCGAACGGTTGGTAAAGTCGGTAGAACCGCGGAGCACGATGGTACCGGCATCAAACGTGGCACCCGAAGCACCGTAGAAACGCGCGCCGGCAATTTTACCCGCCATCGCGTTGCCCAGGTCGGTCTGACGGGAAGTGGTCAGCTTCTCGCCTTCCACCTTCTGAGCCGAGTAACCGATGGACTTTTCCTTACGGCTCAATCCCTGAGCGGTAACCACCACTTCGTCCAGCAGTTCGGCGTCCGATTTCAATACGATTGTCAGCTTTTGGCCGCGCAGGATGGGCACTTCCGCCGTCTTCAATCCCACGTAAGACACCATCAGCTTCTTTGCGTCCGAGGGGACGTCAAGCAATTCAAATTCACCGTTAAAGTCTGTAATGACACCCATAGTCGTTCCGATAACGACTACCGAAGCCCCGATAACGGGCTGGTCATCTTCTGCCGAAGTGACTATACCCGTCACTTTCGAACCTTGAGCCATCGCCATTCCCACACCCAACACGATGCAGGCAAACAGCATTAACACTCTTTCTCTCATAAATACTTTTTTTAATTAAACAACTCTTTCCCAAAAGGGATTTTAACTTTTCAACGCCGCAAAAGTCTAAAAAAAAAAATGCCGTGCAAGTTTTTCGTCACTTTTTTCATTCTAAATTTGATATTTTCTCATTTTTGCCTGATTTCTTTTTACAGACCGTAAGAATTATCAACGTTTTCACTATCCTTAACAACCTCCGCCCGTATTTTCCTCTCCCCTTCCGCCCCGCAAGGCGGCCGGAGGATTTCAGATTTCAGATTTCAGTTTGTTTTTTGAATACCCCACTCCGAGCGAAAGTAGATTATTATATATAATATATATATAATATATATAATAAAATTTCATTACACAACACGAACACAAAATTCTAACTGAAATCTGAAATCTGAAATCCCCGACCCGCACCGAAGCGGGAGGTTGTCGCGGTTTTACACCATTCGCGGCGGCAAATCAAAAAAATGCCGCCGCGAATGTTTTTTTTACCCGAAAGTCTTGACAAAGGGGGTGCAGAAAATGTATCTTTGCGCTGTGAGGTTCGGGGAAACCTTACGAACCCGCCATTCAAACACAAATCGCAAACACCCCCAAACACATGAAGAAAACCGCCGACATTCAACCGATCCTCCCCTTATTTCGTCCGGCGGACGGTGTGCAACACCCGTCCGGACTTGTCAATCATATAGAGGCAAAGCTCTTTCCGGTCCGCGGCGATGACCGAGAATCCCGCTTCGGGACTGCAAAACACCGTTCCCTCAACGGCTGCCACCTTGCGGCTCAAGGAAGCCGAGGAATTGACCACGTAGTCCGTCTTGCTGCCTTTGGGGCGCAGATGCTGGAAGTTATGGATATGACCGCACAGATAGAAAGCCACGTTGTCGTGACGATTCAGCATCTGCCCCAGCGTGCGCTGCATGTCCCGGCGTTCGCTTTCGTCCTTCGACGTCTCGGCATAGATGGGATGATGCCCCACCACAATCACCCAGTCTTCGCGAGCGGCGGTCAGCACCGAGTCCGCCCAAGCGAGTTGGCGGTCGTTGTCCTGCTTGCCGGCATCGGGATATTTCTCCGCGTCCTCGCGATACTTGCTCATCAGCGGAGTGGTGTCCACCCAGACAAAGCGGACGGTGGTTCCGTCTTCCTCGAACACCCGGGTGTAGTAACGGGCGGGCATTTCCCAACGACGGCTCACGCCACTGTAATCCAGCACGGCCCGGGTATCGCCCCGATACTCGTGATTGCCCAAGATGGGATACCAGCGAATCATCAGTTCCGGATGCGCGTAGACCAGTTCGTAATTGGTCATCCAGAGGGGGTCGTGCACGCTGCGCACTCCCTCAAAATGGTGAACATCGCCGGCCGCTATCACACATTCGGGACCGATGGTCTCCGCCATCACGCCCATCAGTTCGGCAATGGGCTTCTGGTCGTAATATCCGTTCCGTCCGAGGTCGTTGGCCAGAAAGAAGTTGGCATCTTTCTTCAAGGTTTTCCACACTTCGGGCGTTTGAGCATCGGCGATGACGGCGGCAAGCAACGTCACCCACAGTACAAACATTTTTTTCATATTTCCGTTTATTAAAAAGTAATACATCCGGTTTAAAAACTAATCTTCACTCCCGCGTTCAGGCGCACGCCGTAGTACTCGCATTGCATGGTGCGTTCCTTCGTTCCCTGATAATAGCGCAGGGGCTGGTTCAGCAGATTGCCCGCCTCGGCATAGAACGTGGTCTTGCACTTTCCGCCGAAGGTATAGCCCACGTTCAGGTCCAGATAGTTCACCTTGTCGTAGTAACGATCCAGTGCCGCCACCGTTCCGAATTCGTCCACGAAATCCGAAGCGAAATTATAAGACAGGCGCGCATTCAGTCCGTCCTTCTCGTAGTAGAGCGAAGCGTTGGCGGTGTGTTCGGGCGAGCCGGTCATGCGGATGTCTCCGCCTTCACCCGCCTTGCGGTGTTCAAAGCGGTGGTTCTTGGTGGAGCTGTGCGTATAGGTGTAGGTGCCATAGAATCCGATGCACTTCAAAGCGGGGGCGATGAAGCCGAAGTCACGCTGGTAAGCGAACTCCACGCCCCACAAATCGGCATCGTAGGCATTGATGGGCTTGGTGATTTCGTATTTGGCGGGTTCGCCGTCTTCGTTCAACAGGCCGGAGGGGATGTGAGGGTCATCCGTACTCTTCCAAATTTCCTCGGCTATCACGTCCTTCACGTTCTTGTAAAAGAAGCCAAGGCTCACAAGTCCCACGCTTTCAAAGTAGTACTCACCGCTCAGGTCGAAGTTGTAAGAAGTGGTCGGCTTCAGGGCGGAGTTACCGATTTTCGCCTCTTCCTCCGCCACATTATAGTGAACGCTGGGAACCAAAGCCGAATACTTGGGACGCGACAGGGTCTTGGTGAACGACGCGCGGAGCTTCAGGTCGTCGCCGGCATGGTACTTCAGCAAGAGGCTCGGCAAAAAGTGAGTGTAGTCGTTCCGGTGTTCGCCGGTGTGCTGCAGGCGTCCCTGCTCGTCGTCCACATCGTCTACAATCCAGTTGTAACCGCTGTAATTCAAGTCGGTATGCTCCATGCGCAAACCCAACACGGCCTCCAGTTTCTTTCCTATCCGTTGGTCCAGCCGGACATATCCGCCGGAAATTTTCTCCGTGGCTTTGTAGTTGCCCGACGCTTCTTCAAGGAGTTCGAAAGCCCCGTCCTGCGAAGGATTCAGCGAAAGGCTTCCCAAGTATTCCTTGCTCACGAAGGGAGTGTTTTCGGGATAGTTTCCATCGGGCATGTAACCGCTGCGGATTTGACGGCTCATCCGGTTCATCCACGACTCACCGTACTGTTCTTCGTAAGGCTCGATGTAGTCGTAGCAATGCGTTTCCTTTTTCTTGTCTTTCACGGTGTACTTGCCGCCGAAACGGAGCTTGCTTCCATAGCGTCCTTCGGTCAGGGGAAGTTCAAAGTTAAGGCGGAATTTCCATTCATTCTCGCGGATTTCCTCGTCGGCATCCGTCAGTTCGTCTATGCTCCACGAGTAGCCGCCGATGTCGCCCAATCCCTTGTCGGGATACGGATTGCGTCCGCCGGCATCCACAAAAGAGAGTCCTTTGAAATAGTCTTCGTTTTTCTTTCCCTTCATGACCACGCCGAAATAGCGTTCGTTGGGACGGTCCTCGGTGGCACGGGAGTAAGTGCCCGCCCAGTCCATTTTCAGCGCGCCGAACGTATGCTCGCCGTCAAGGGTGAAGTCCATCGTCTGCTGAAGTTCCAGACGGGCATCGCGGTTGTCGTCCGCTCCGCCTTTGGTCTGCAACACGATGGAACGCTTGGAGGGCGCTTCATGCAGTTTCTTGTAAGTGATGCGGTAACGGTTCTCCCAATCGCCGCGCCGATTGTACATGCCTTTGAAAGAAATCTTGTGGTCGGCATTGAACCGATAGTCGGTGGCGAGGGAGTAGCTCTGACGCTCACGGGTCACGTAGTATTGGCGCACCTCGGCCTTGTCCAGATACACCTTGCCGACATCGTCCGTGTCGTATTCAAACTCCACATTGTCGGCACCGCCCGGCGCATTCTGATACGAGGCGGCCAGCATCACGCCGAGTCTGTCGTCGAAATACCTGTCGCCGTAAGTCAGCCCGAGATTGAGCATCATCTTGTCGCTCACCGCGTTGTATCCGCTTCCGGCAGTGACGTTCAGCACCCTTTTATACGGTGTGTTCTTTGTAACGAGGTTAATCGCTCCGCCAATGGCATCGCCGTCCATGTCGCTGGTCACCACCTTGTTCACTTCGATGGTCTGCACCATGTCGGCGGGAATGAGGTCGAGCTGCACGTTACGGGTATCCGCTTCGGCCGAAGGGATGCGATTGCCGTTCACCGTCACCGATGTCAGGTCGGCACTCGTTCCGCGCACTTGTCCGAAGCGTGCCTCGCCCATGTCGTACTGCACGTTGATGCCGTTGATGCGCTTCAGCGCGTCGCCGATGTTGGAGTCGGGAAACTTACCCACTTGATCCGCTGACACCACATGGGTGACTCCCATGCCGTTCTTTTGCATATTGATGGCTCTCTTCTGTCCTTGGAAAGCCCCCTTCACTTCAATCTGTTGAAGCTCCACGCCCTCGTTCATCACGATGTCCCATTCCAGCGTCTTGCCGGCAGGCACATTCAAAGTCATTTCCACGGGAGCGAAGCCCACATAAGTCACCCTGACGGTGTAAGTGCCCGGTTTCAAGTTCGGAAGTGTATAAAAACCGTTGATGTCGCTGATGACACCCGTCTGTAGTTTCTCGATGTAAATGGACGCGCCCGGCAAGGTCTGCCGGCTGTTGTCTATCACACGCCCATGAACGGCGCCTTCCTTCGGTGTGAAATCTTTTTCATCGGCATCGGCATTCATCGGCAAGCCCGCCATCAACCACATCATCGAAATTACTTTTACAATTTTTTTCATGCTTTTTTAATAGATACGTTATCAGTTCTTTTGTTTTGACGCCGCAAAAGTACTGCAACGAAATCTCATAAAAATTACATCGCATGAAAGGTTTCGTGACAAAGTGGTTACATTTCCGTTACATATCACTCGCTCAGCACCGAGAGCAAATAGTCGCATTTCGCCTTGTCGCCCAAGGTCTTGCCCTTGTCGCACGAGAGCTTCACGCAGGGGTGCCATTCGCGCGACTCCGTGATTCGGCCGCGCACGAGCTTGACCACGATATTCATCGGAGTGCAATCCGTCACGTCGCAAGTCAGGAAAGTGCCTACCCCATAGCTGTCCGTAATCTTTCCCCGACAGTAACGATGTATCTCGATGGCACGGTCGATGTCCAGCCCGTTGCTGAACACGGCTTGCTTGGTCAGCGGGTCGATGCCCAACTGCTTGTATTTTTCGACAATCAAATCCACCTGCTCTTCTTCCACGCCGCTGTCGATGCGCAGTCCGCAGAACGTCATCGCCATACGCTTGGAGAGGTTGTTGAAGAATACATTGTCGCCGAAACAGTCGTACAAGAAGATGCCCACATTGCCATCGTACACTTCCGACCACTTGTTCATCACATTGTAATTGCACTCGAACACGCCGCTCACTATCTCTTCGAAGCTGACGCACTGGTGCGACATCGTGCCCAGACAAGGGATGTTTTTCTTCATGGCCAGATAGACATTGGAAGTGCCCGTAAACTTTCCGCATTTTCCGTCCGTTTCACGCTTCACTTCCTCGTAAGAAGCCATCAAGGCGTCAAGCACCCGTTCCTGATGCCGGAAAGAGAAGCGTCGGCGGGTACCCATATCCCCCAGCGTCAAGCCGTTCTCCCATATCCGGCGACCCTTTTCAAAACTCTTCCGGTATTCTTTCTCCGCGTCGTACTTCAACGCGTCGCCGTTCAAGGTGTGCATCAGTTCCGATATGACGGAGAGGATGGGCATCTCCCACATGATGGCAGACCACCACTTCCCCTTCACCCGGATGTCCAGATGCCCCTCCTCGTCCTGACTGACGGTCAGCTCGCGCGGATTGAAGCGATAGCCCCGCAAGAAGACGTTGATGAACCAATAAGGAAGGAAAGGGAAACTGCGGGTCATGAACTCCCGCTCTTCATTCGTAATCACCACATGCGACAGATGTTCCAACTGTTCGCGCAACAACTCGTCGAAACCCGGAGGATAACAGGTAGCGTTCCGGTCGAAGAAACGGTACTCCGCTTCGGCGCGCGGATACTTCTGCAAGATGTAATACATGCAAGTGAACGTATAGAGGTCATTGTCCGTAAAGTGACTGATGATAGGTTTCATGGCAATAGGTTTAAAATTTGAGGAGTAAAGGTAAGAATAAATTTGCGAATCCATGTAAGAATCGGAAGAAAAAGACGAAAAAAGAGAAAGGACAGGCGCGGACACCCCACTTTTTACCCATTCTGTTTTCCCGATTCAAATACTTTCACGACCTTTGCAAGGAATCATCATCGACCCTAAAACATGAAACGAATCATACTTATCACGGGAGGCGCGCGTTCGGGCAAAAGCTCGTATGCCGAAAAACTGGCGCTCAGCCTCTCGCCCCGCCCCGTCTATATGGCCACCGCCAGAGTGTGGGACGAAGAGTTTCGCCAACGAGTCGTCAAGCACCGGCAGGCACGGGGACCCGAATGGACGAACATGGAAGAAGAAAAGGAACTCAGCCGACACGACGTAACCGGCAGGGTGGTGCTGGTAGATTGCGTCACGCTATGGTGCACCAATTTCTTCTTCGAGACGCAAGGCGGTGTGGAGCAGGCACTCGAAGCGGTGAAACAAGCGTTCAACCGGTTCACCGCCCAAGAAGCCACGTTCATTTTCGTGACCAACGAAATAGGCATGGGAGGCACGTCCGAAAATGAATTGCAACGGAAGTTCACCGACATGCAAGGCTGGATGAACCAGTACATAGCCGCCCATGCCGACGAAGTGATATTAATGGTCTGTGGAATACCGATGAAAGTGAAGTGAAAACATGAAAACATTTGTAATCAACCATCCCGACGTTCGCATCCGAACATCCTTGCGCCAAAAGATAGACAACCTCACCAAGCCGAAAGGCTCGCTGGGACGACTGGAAGAACTGGCGTTGCAGGCAGGACTGATACAACAAACCCTCTCCCCCTCCTTGAAGTGCCCGCAAAACATCATCTTTTGCGCCGACCACGGCATCGAAACGGAAGGAGTCAGCGCTTCGCCCCGCGAAGTGACTTGGCAACAGACCGTTCATTTCACCCAAGGAAACGGCGGAGTGAATTTCCTGTGCCGCCAACATGGCTTCCGGCTGAAAGTGGTCGATGCCGGAGTGGACTACGACCTGTCCGACCGTCCGGGCATCATCGACCGGAAGATACGGAAAGGCACACGCGACTTTCTGCACGAAGCCGCCATGACGGAAGAAGAGATGAACCGCTGCATCGAAGCGGGAGCCGAAATTGTCCGCCAATGCCGCGAAGAGGGAAGCAACATCCTCAGTTTGGGCGAGATGGGCATCGCGAACACATCCGCCTCCTCGCTTTGGATGACGTACTTCACCGGCATCCCCTTACAGAAATGCGTAGGTGCCGGAAGCGGACTGTCCGATGAACGAGTGCGCCATAAATACCGGATTCTTCAACAAGCGTCAGCCAACTATCGGGGCGACGGTTCCGCCGCCGACATTATCCGCTATTTCGGCGGATACGAAATGGTCATGGCCATAGGCGCCATGCTTCAAGCGGCGGAGTTGAAAATGATTATCTTAATAGACGGTTTCATCATGACCAACTGCATCTTGGCGGCGAGCAAGCTCTATCCCGAAGTTTTGGATTATGCCGTCTTTGCCCATTGCGGCAACGAGTCGGGCCATCGTTTGGTACTCCATGCGCTCGGCGCAAAACCGATATTGGATTTAAACTTACGCTTGGGCGAAGGAACGGGAGCCATCTGCACATACCCCATCCTCGACTCGGCCGTGCGAATGATTAACGAGATGGACAGCTTTGCGGAAGCGTCCGTCACCAAATACTTTTAAGCCATGAACCTGCTTGCCGCTTTCATCTTCTTCACCCGGCTTCCGTTCTGGAAACTGAAAGAAGTTCCTTCCGAGTGCTTTAAACACGTAGTGCCCTATTGGCCGTTTGTGGGCTGGCTGACGGGAGGAATCATGGCCGCTACGCTGTGGTTGGGGGCACAAGTCATGCCGATGTCCCTTGCATGGATACTGGCACTGACCGCCCGACTGCTGATGACCGGCTGCCTGCACGAAGACGGCTTGGCAGACTTCCTCGACGGATTTGGAGGAGGCACCACCCGCGAGCGGACACTCGCCATCATGAAAGACTCCCACATCGGCACGTATGGAGTGATAGGTCTGACAGTCTATTTCCTGCTGATGGCGGAGATGCAGCGGCTGCCGCTGAACCGGCTCTGCCTATGGGTGCTATGCGCCGATTGCTGGGGAAAGTTCTGCGCCTCCCAACTCATCAACCGCCTGCCTTACGCACGCAAGGAGGAAGAGAGTAAAGCCAAGGTGGTGTACCACCGGATGAGCGGAACGGAACGAGGACTCAACGCCATAGGCGGCCTGTTGCCGCTCTGCCTCCTGCCGCCCGAAACCGCAGTGCCGGGATGTATCGCTTCCTTGTTGATGCTCGTTTTCCTCATCCGACGGATGAGACAACGCCTGCAAGGCTACACCGGCGATTGCTGCGGAGCCGCCTTCCTGCTCTGCGAATTGACTTTTCTGCTTAGCGGACTCCTTTTTTTTCAACACCCATAACAACCGAACTTTCCCATGGAAATCATCTTCATCCGACACACTTCCGTCGATGTACCTCCGGGTACCTGTTACGGACAGACCGACGTTCCCTTGAAAACGACCTTCGAACAAGAGGCCGCCGCCACTTCAAAAAGGCTGAACGAATACGCATCTTTCGACCGGGCATATACCAGTCCGCTCAGCCGATGCACCCGACTGGCGGACTACTGCGGATACGCCGATGCCGAGCGCGACTCACGCCTCCTTGAACTCGACTTCGGCGATTGGGAAATGCGGTTCTTCAGCGAAATCAAAGACCCGCGTCTGCAAACATGGTTTGCCGACTACCTGAACGTGCCCGCCACCAACGGCGAATCCTTTGCCATGCAGTACCGGCGAGTGGCCGATTTCTTGGACGAGCTGAAGACCCGACCGTATCAGCGAGTAGCGGTGTTCGCCCACGGTGGCGTACTGATTTGCGCCCAAATCTATGCGGGACTGTTGAAAGCGGAAGAGGCTTTCAATGCGCTGACACCGTATGGAGGAATCATCAGCATCGTCGTTTAAAGAGACGGGGGCAAGAACCGGAAGCAAACAGGCCGGCTGTATCTGTTGTTGTCGTCTCCATGTCCCTTAATCATGTTCTTCTTCCTCGATGTAAAGATTCATACGTGCAAAGTTAATCGTTATTTTGATTGTGCGACAAATTATAGAAAAAAACGAGCGATACACTTGAATTTCCAAATTCTTTCTCTACCTTTGCAGCGTTTTGTTCCGCGCCCTCCGCTTGCGAGGAAACGGATGAAAAGGGAATCAGGTGAAAGTCCTGAACAGTCCCGCTGCTGTAAGCCTCATTGTTTCAATAAGTTTACTTACAACTCACGCCACTGCCTATATCTATATAATCAAGGTGGGAAGGCAAAGTAAACCGAGGTAAGTCAGAAGACCTGCAAAACAAAAGTCATGCTTCGTGCTTTCGAGGAAAGAGCAAGAAGAACGTGCAAGGATTCGATTTATTTTAAAGTTTTATGAGAAAGAATGGCCATGTACTCATTGTATGGGTATGCTATATGTGGGTGTTCGTTTTATTCCCTTTGTCCCTTGCGGCTCAGGAGCAGAACGATTCCATCACGGGAAAAGTTCATCAAATGGATGAAGTCACCGTGACCGCCCGACATGCACCCGTCAAGATAACGACCACCACCTCCATACAAGTCCTCGGCAAGAACGATTTGAAAAGTCTGGGACTACAGAATATAGCGGATGCCGTCAAGCGTTTCGCCGGAACCAACGTGCGCGACTACGGAGGCATCGGGGGACTGAAAACCGTATCGGTACGCAACTTAGGGGCAGCACATACGGCCGTAAGCTACGATGGCGTGGCGGTTAGCAATACGCAGGCCGGACAAATCGACATCGGCCGATTCTCGCTCGACAACGTATCTTCGCTCTCTTTAGCCATCGGACAAGACGAGAATCTGCTGCAACCCGCCCGTTTATACGCCTCGGCGGGAGTGCTGAACATCGAGACCGAGAAACCGCGCTTCAAAGACGGACAACGGTCACAATCGCAAGTCCAGATACAGAGCGGTTCGTTCGGCTACGTCACTCCTTCGTTCCGCCATTGGCAGAAACTGGGAGAACGGACAAGCCTTTCGGCCGACGCGTCTTACCTGCGCGCGGACGGCAACTACCCTTTCAAACTGAAGAACGGAAAATTGCTGACCACGGAGAAACGCAACAACTCGGACATCGAGACCCGGCAAGGCGAGGCCAACCTCTTTCACACCTTCCGGGACGAAGGAGAACTGAGCGTAAAAGCCTACTACTTCCACTCGAAAAGAGGATTGCCCGGCTCGGTCATCTACTATAACCCGACCGCACGCGAACGCTTGTGGGACGAAAACTTCTTCGCGCAAGCACGATACAAAAAAGCACTTGCCGAAAAATGGACGCTTCAGGCGCAAGCCAAGTACAACTATTCGTGGAACAAATACGAAGATACGGACGTGAAATACGAGGGAGGAAAGCAAACGGACATCAACCGGCAGAATGAATACTATCTGTCCGGTGCCGTTCTTTATCGCCCGTCCGCACACATACAACTTTCGTTGGCACAAGACGGAGCCATCAACACCCTCCGTACCAATGTGAACGAAAGTCCCAACCCCGTCCGCTACACCTCGCTCACCGCGCTGAATGTACGCTATCTGACCGGCCGACTGAAACTGATGGGTACGCTGGTGGGCACATTCATCACCGAACTGGTGAAAGCCGGCAATACGCCCGACGACCGCCGCCGTCTGTCGCCCACTCTCTCTCTGTCTTTCCAACCGTGGGAGGAGGAACAGTTCTACGTACGGGCCATGTACAAGAATACGTTTCGCGTACCTACCTTCAACGACCTTTACTACTTGCGCATCGGCAACACCTCTCTGCGCCCGGAGAAAGCTAGCGAATACACATTGGGCATCACATGGAGCGGTAATCCCTTCGCGCTGACCGACTATCTGACGCTGACCGTGGACGGATACTTCAACGAAGTGGACGACAAGATTGTGGCGTTCCCCAGCACCTATGTGTGGAAGATGCAGAACTACGGGAACGTACACATCACGGGAGTGGACGTGACCCTTGCCACTTCCATCCCTTTGACCCGGAAAATCCGATGGAACCTGTCGGGCAACTATTCGTGGCAGAAAGCGATTGATTTGACCGACAAGAAAGCAAAGAACTACAAGGAACAACTGCCCTACACCCCGCAGCATAACGGAAACCTGTCCGCCACCGTGGAAACACCTTGGGCAAATGTGGGGTACTCCATGACAGCGGTGGGCAAACGATACTATCTGGCGCAAAACATCCGCGAGAACCAAATAGACGGTTATGCCGAACATACCGCAACCCTTTGGCGCGAGTTCAAGTTCAACTCATGCAGCCTCCGCCTGCAAGCGGAAGTCATCAACTTCACGGACGCACAGTATGATGTCATCAAGTTCTACCCCATGCCCGGACGTTCGTGGAGAATCAGTGGATTATTCATTTTTTAAAACAATAAACATCATGAAATTCAGAAGTATTTATTTCACCGCCCTCTGCGCGTTGATGATGGGCATGACATTCACCGCATGTAGCGATGACGACGACGAACCAGGGAAAAACGATGAAGGCTCGAAAATCGAACTTCCGTCCGAACGAGTATACATTTTGAACGAAGGAGCTTATCAGGCCAACAACGCCGGTGTCACTTTTTACGCCCCGAACGGAGATGCCTCAACCATCGCCGACATTTATTATACCCAAAACAATGTACGGTTGGGAGACACGGGACAGGACATCATTGAATACGATGATTACATCTACGTAACCGTGTACGGTTCCCAATATATCACCAAACTGAATGAAGCGGGAGTAGAACTGGCACGTTACAGCTTCAACGATGAACAAGGACAGCCTCGCCACATGGCAGCAGAAGACGGAAAAATTTACGTAACGCTCTATAGCGGCAACGTGGCTCGTCTGGATGCCAAGACTTTGGCTTTCGAGAAAATGGTAAAGGTGGGAAACAATCCCGAACAAATCATCGAACACGATGATAAAGTGTACTGCGTGAACTCAGGATGGGGTGCAGACAACCGTCTGTCCATCATCGACACCAAGAACTTCAATACCGCCGAACAAGTGGAAATCTTCGCCAACCCCGAACAGATAGTAGAAGCGGGTGACAAAATCATCATCCAAGGTTATGGCGGTGCTTATCCCGACTATACCTATCCGGTGGTTGTCTACAATGAAGCAGACAAGAGCTATACGGAAATCGGAAAGGGTACGAAGATTGCCGAACACGATGACATTGTGTACATCATCTATTCCGAAACGGATTGGAGTACATACACCACTACCAACACCTTCTATACTTACAATGCAAAAACCGGCAAAGTGAACAATGCGTCGTTCTTGAAGAACGCACCCGCCGAAGTAACCGCCGGAAGCATCTATATGTTCGACATCAACCCGAAGAACGGTGACATTTACATCGGAACAAGCGACTACACCACCAACGGCGACATCTACCGTTTCAAGAACGACGGTACGTTTATCGAACATTTCGCAAGCGGAAGTGTAAGTCCGAAGAAAGCGATATTCATCTATTAATCAGAATCAATGAAGAACTATTTACTATCTGCACATATAGTAAGCATCGTCTTGCTTCTCTCCGCCTGTGGCGGAGGGAGCAAGACTTCTTCTGTTGAGCCCCTCCATGAAATCCCCCTCCGCTATGCCGAGAACCTGACGCTGACACAAGGCGACGGATATACGGAAGCCCGACTGAGAAACCCGTGGGATACGACTAAAAATCTTCGCACCTACTTGCTGGTAGCCAAAGACAAGCCCGTTCCCGCACACTTGCCTAAAGGAACCTTGGTACGTACCCCGCTAAGCAAGTCCGTCATATACACCGCCGTACATTGCAGCCTCCTCAAAGAATTGGAAGCCGTACAGAGCATCGGGGGCATTTGCGAACTGCAATACATCAAAGTGCCCGAAATTCAGGAAGGATGCCGCAAGGGAACGATTGCCAATATCGGTGAAGGCATGAACCCCGACATCGAGAAAATCATCGACCTGCATCCCGACGCCATCCTGCTCTCTCCGTATGAAAACAGCGGAGGTCACGGACGCGTGGACAAGCTGAAAGTGCCCATCATCGAATGTGCCGACTACATGGAAACTTCTCCCTTGGGATGTGCCGAATGGATGCGTTTCTACGGCATTCTGTTCGGACGAGAAGCACAAGCCGACAGTATTTTCGCCGAAGTGGAAAAGAGTTATCTAAACTTGAAAGAGATGGCGGCGAAAGCCCCGGAAAAGCCTACCCTCATCAGCGACCTGAAGAGCGGTTCGGCGTGGTATGTGCCGGGCGGCAGAAGTACGGCAGGACGACTCTACGCCGATGCCGGAGCACAATATGCGTTAACAAGTCAAGACGTTAGCGGTTCCGTTCCGCTATCGTTTGAAACCGTATTCGAGAAAGGACAGGATGCCGCATTCTGGCTCATCAAATACAACCAGCCGCAAGACAAGACCTATCGGGAACTGAAAGAAGACTACACGCCCTATGCCGCATTCAAAGCATTCGAAAAACGGAAAGTGTATGGCTGCAACACCGCCCACCGCTCTTACTACGAAGACTTTCCTTTCCACCCGGACCGGGTATTGAAAGATTTGATTAAAATTTTTCATCCCGAACTGTTGAAAGAACATGAGTTGAAATACTTTCACCCGTTGGCAGAATGAGAAACAAAGGAACCCTTTACAGCCTCGCGCTGACAGCCCTCATCCTCGCGCTGATGGCCGCCAATCTGTTGTTCGGTTCGGTAGACATCCCCGCCGAAGCCGTTGTACGCGTGCTGCGGGGAGAAGAGGTGGAAAAAGCCGCTTGGAGCTTCATCGTATGGGAAGCACGCATTCCGCAAACCTTTACCGCCCTGCTTTGCGGAGCCGCCCTGTCCACCGCCGGACTGATGCTTCAGACGGCATTCAGCAACCCGCTGGCGGGCCCTTCCATCCTCGGCATCAACTCCGGAGCGAGTCTCGGCGTGGCATTCGTCATGCTGACGGGAGCCGGGATGACAGAGGGATTCTTCTCCATCGTGCTGGGTGCCTTTGTCGGAGCCATGACGGTGATGGCGCTTATCCTCTCCCTCTCCACGCTTATCAAAAGCAATGTCATGCTCCTGATTGCGGGCATCATGATTGGCTATGTCACTTCGTCGGCCATCTCGATCCTCAACTTCTTCGCAACAGCCGAAGGCGTCCATTCGTACATGATATGGGGAATGGGTAACTTCAGCGGCGTATCGCTGGACAAGCTCCCTTGCTTCGCACTGTTTACCCTGACCGGGCTGGCACTTGCCATCTTGCTCATCAAACCGCTCAACGCCTTACTCCTCGGCCCTCGTTATGCCGAGAACTTGGGAGTAAACATCAAGCGCACCCGCAATCTGCTGCTGGTAGCCACCGGGGTACTGACCGCCGTCAGCACGGCCTTTTGCGGACCGATTGCTTTCATCGGACTGGCCGTGCCCCACATCGCCCGCCTCCTGCTGGGCACCTCCAACCACAACTCGCTGCTCCCCGTCACCCTGCTGACAGGAAGTGCCGTCGCCCTGCTTTGCAACCTCATCTGCATCCTGCCGGGCGAATCGGGCATCATTCCACTCAACGCCGTCACCCCTGTGCTGGGCGCACCGGTCATCATCTACGTCATCATCAACCAACGTCGCATACAATACTTCAACTAATGGAAAAGAATACGGTCATCCAAGCCTCGCAACTCTCCGTCGGCTATCGAGTCGGCAAGAAAGAAACCTGTGTCCACCGCCACTTGAACTTTGAACTTCGGGCGGGCGAACTGACTTGTCTGTTGGGAGCCAACGGCACGGGCAAATCGACCCTGCTGCGCACACTCGCTGCCGCGCAACCGCCCCTCGAAGGAGAATTGCAGATATTGGGACGACCGATGGAAGAGTACACGGAAAAAGAGCGGTCGCGAACCATCGGTTTAGTGCTGACGGATAAAATTTTCGCCGGCGGTCTTTCCGTTTACGAGCTGGTAGCCCTCGGAAGGCAACCGCACACGGGCTTTTTCGGTCGGCTGCACCAAGAAGACAAACGCATCATCGATGAAGCGCTGGAGCAGGTAGGCATGGCGCACAAGGCACAAAGCTACACCGCCGAGTTGTCTGATGGCGAGCGGCAGAAAGTAATGATAGCCAAAGCCTTGGTGCAGGAATGTCCGCTCATCTTGCTCGACGAACCAACCGCTTTTCTTGATGTAGTGAGCCGCATCGAAATGATGCACTTGCTCCATCGGCTCGCCACCGAACGTCAAAAAGCCATCCTTCTCTCCACCCACGACATCGAACAGGCACTGATACTTTCAGACCGCCTTTGGCTGCTCTCCCGGGAACAGGGCTTGCAATGCGGCGTGCCCGAAGACCTCATCCTGAACCACCGCATGGAGCAACTTTTTCCGCATCGCAGCATCCGCTTCGATTGCGACCACGGCGTGTATTACTCCCCGACTGCCGGCGGACGGGAAATCTGCGTCGAAGCGTCACACCCCACTCTTCGTCATTGGACGGCAAACGCCCTCGGCCGCCACGGTTTCCGTTGCCTCAACGCTCCGCGCCCCGACCTTCCGCATCTAAAAACCGTTTCAGCCAACGAACTGAGAATGAACGGCAAGGTGTATTCATCCTTTGAAGAATTGCTGGCAAACATTTCATCTTTCCTTTAAAATACCTATCAGTGGGGATGGATGGTTTTCGCTTTTTATCGTAACTTTGCAGCCACAAAAAAGCAAAAACATCTATCTATGACAATGAAAAGAAACGACCTCATCGCAAGGTGCATCATCGCCTTGCTGCTCGGAGGGTGCCAAACCCTCTCCATCGAGGCACAAACCCAACCGAAAACAACCGTCACAGGCACAGTCTACGAAACCGGCGCCGACAAGCAAAGCCATCCACTGCCATTCGCCACTATCTACTTCCCCGACTATGGCATGGGAGCCACGACCACCGACGAGGGACGATACACCCTTGAACAAGTTCCGGCAGGCAGAACCAGAATGCTCGTACAATACGTGGGAAAGCTGCCCATCGACACCCTTGTAGAAATCCGGAACGACTTAAAAATCGACTTCACGCTGAAGAACGAGGACTTTCGACTGGAGGAAGTCGTAGTGACCGCCCAAAATAACCGGACGGGAAAGTCTACCTCGTCTACGATTTCGCGTCAGGCGATAGACCACTTGCAGGCAACCAGCCTGAACGACCTGTTGGCATTGATGCCGGGAGGTATCTCATCGGAACCCAGCCTGAACAGCGCCCAACAAATCAATATCCGCCAAGTAGCAAGCGGCACAAGCGAAAGTAACTTCAACGCCCTCGGCACAGCCATCATCAGCGATGGAGCACCCGTGTCGAACAATGCCAACCTCTCTGCCATGAGCCCCACCGTGGCAGGCGCGACGGCAGCCTTAGGCGGAGGAGCTTCGCCCACGGGAGGGGTAGATGTGCGAAGCATCTCGACCGAAAACATCGAATCCGTGGAAATCATCCGAGGCATTCCATCGGTGGAATATGGCGACCTGACATCGGGAGCCGTCATTGTCAATACCAAAGCCGGTCGCGAACCGCTCCGCGTAAAAGCCAAGGCCAATCCCAACGTCTATCAGGTGTCAATGGGTACCGGCTACGATTTGGGCAAAGACAAGGGCGCGCTGAACGTAAGCGCCGACTATGCCTACAACACCACCGACCCCAAAGCCACCTACCAACACTACCAACGGGCCACGGCGAAGGTGATGTACTCCAACACGTTCTTCGGCAACAAACTGCGCAGCAACACCTCGCTCGACTTCAACTACGGGAAAGATACCCGGGAGGAAAACCCCGACGACCAAACCACCCAAACCACCTCGGAAGGACGTGACGCCGGCCTCCGCCTAAACACCAACGGAACCTTGAGCATCAACCGGGGATGGCTGCAGAACATCCGTTACGTACTGTCGGGCAGCTATACCGACAAGCAGAGTTTCTACGAAACAGCCTACGGCTCGGCCTCTGCCCCCTACTCCATGACCACCACCGATGGAGCCGTACTGAGCAACCGACCGGGAAAGCCTGTCTACGACGCAGACGGCAATGAACTGACAAACTTCGGAACGGAGGATGCCGCTCACTATGCACAGCTCCTACCCAGTTCTTATTTGGGACATTACGAAATAGACAGCCGCGAAGTGAACGCCTTCGCAAAGCTCACCGCTACCTTATTCAAACAGAGCGGACAAACAAGCAACCGCATCCTGCTGGGGGCCGATTACAAAACGGACGGAAACGTGGGTGATGGAAAGACTTTCTCGCCCACCGCACCTCCCTTACGGAACAATTCCAACAAGAACAGTACGTATCGCCCGCGTCCCTACTCGGACATTCCGTTCATTCATCAGTTCGGTCTCTTTGCCGAAGAGAACTTCAACTGCAACCTCGGCGAACGCGAACTGAAGGTTCAGGCCGGCATACGCTTCGACCACGCCACGAAAACGGGCAGCGTATGGTCTCCCCGCTTCAATGCCTCGCTCGACCTCATCCCGCATACACTGACTCTGAACGGAGGCTACGGCATCACCGCCAAAATGCCCACCTTACTCTATCTGTATCCGGAAAAGGCCTACTTTGAATACGTGAATATCAACGAGCTGGCAGATGAACGCATCCCCGAAGCCAACCGTGTCTATATGACCACCACCAAAGTGTACGACACCGAAAACGCCGACCTGAAAGTATCGAAAAACCACAAAGCCGAAATCGGTCTTCGGCTGAACATCGGAAAAGTGAACGCTTCGGTCACCGCTTTCGAAGAACGACTGAAAAACGGTTATTCGCTCGACTATACCTTCGACACGTTCAAGTCGTTTACCTTCAATGAATACGCGCGCAATGCCGACGGAGAGTTTGTCTTGACAAGCAGCCTGCCCGTACTCAGCAGTTTCTACACGCCCACTAACAACTTGAACGTCAAGACGCAAGGTGTGGAGTTCGACATAAACGTGGGTCGCATCGAATCCATCCGTACCTCCTTCCAACTGAACGGAGCATGGATGCGCACCCAAAGCCGGAACCTTGCCTACGATTTCTACGACAACAGCGGAACGGCCGCTTCGTCGCGCAAGCCCGTCGCCATCTACGAATCGGATGCCGTGAAGAGTTACCGCCAACAGTTCTCCACCACGTTACGCGCCACCCATAACCTGCCGCGGATAGGTTTCGTTGTGACACTTACCGCACAAGCCATTTGGAATCAGGCCAATTGGAAAACATTCGGAAACGACACCATCCCCGTGGGCTACATCGCTTTGGACGGACAGACTACCTTCTTTGAAAAGCCGTACACCTCCACCGAACAGGTGAAAGCAGACGGATACGACTATCTGCTCCGCATCCCGAACCACTCTAACGCCGTCAAGGAATCGTACAACCCGTACTTCTGCTTCAACATGAACGTGACCAAGGAAATCGGCGACCTGCTTCGCGTGTCGTTCTTTGCCAACAACATGTTCCGAAGCTATCCGCGCATGGAGTCGAAACGAAATCCGGGAACCTACCTGTCGCTCAACAACCGCTTCTTCTTCGGACTGGAGCTGGCTTTGAAACTGTAAAAAAACTAAAAAAATGAAAGAGAACATGAAGAAATACATCGCAACCCTCACCGCAGCCCTCGCCCTGACAGCCTGCGGCGCATTCAACGACTTGGAAGACGCGAAAGAAATCGCGCCCATCTCGGTAGAGGTGACTTTCGACTTCGACCTTGACACTTCGATCGAAGTGAAAGACCTCACCCTGAAATTCGACAATTACGATGAAGCCTTGCACTATGAAAAGGCAGTGGGCGACGGACAGACCGACATGGAAGGCATCCTGCCGGGCATCTATACCGTAAACGTGACCGGCACCGCCACTGACGACCGGGGAAACGAATACTACCTGAACGGAAGCACCGTAAACCAAGGGATATTCCAGGAAGGTCATTCGCTACGGCTTACGGTGAAAGGGCTGAAAATCAGTCCACTGGTATTCAAGGAAATCTACTACGCCTGCAGCCGGACACCGCTCAACAAGGCGTACATCTACGACCAGTTCTACGAAGTGTACAACAACTCTTCGGCCACACTCTATCTGGACGGCATCCACTTCGCCAACCTCTATCCCGACAAATCATCTACCAACCTGCCCCTTTGGCCGGAAGCGGACGGCGATGATTATGTGTACGCCCAACGGGTATGGAAGTTTCCCGGCAGCGGAACGGACTATCCCCTTGAGCCGGGCGAATCGTGCGTCATCGCCCAGTTTGCCGTAAACCATCAACTGGAGATTTACAATCCCGCCTCACCCATGGACAACAGCACGGCCGACTTTGAATTTTACATGGACAACGCCAACTATGCCAACGCCCCTGCCCTCGACATGCAGCACGTGTTCTACAACGGGAAAGCGGAAAAGGGAACGCTGAAGCAATACCTCACCACCGTATTCGGCGGAGCCTACATCGCTTTCCGAGTGGAGGAAGGTGAAACTTGGGACCCGGTGAACGACCCCGCCATGCAGACCCGCGACCTCAGCACCACCAAGGCAACCCTCTACGCCAAAGTGCCCATCCGCTATGTGCTGGACGCCGTGGAAGCCATCGACAACGAGTCGAAGACAAGTTCCAAACGCTTGCCGGGGGTGCTGGATGCAGGCATCACTTGGGTAGGCGCCACCTACAACGGACTGGGTATCAGCCGTAAGCTCTCCACCGACGAAAACGGCAATCCCCTCCGCCGCGAGAACGGAGCCTACATCTATCAGGACACCAACAACAGTACGAACGACTTTGAACGCGGCGTAGTACCTATGCTCCGCCGAAACGAAGCGGGCATCCCCGCATGGAGTCACGCTGCGGACAAGTAACCATGAACGAATTCAAATTAACGAACAGAAAGCAGAATTTTATGAAGAAATACATCATACCCCTCGCCCTTGCCGCCGCTCTTCAAGTCCGCGCGCAAGGATATTCACCGGCCGCCATCGAACAGTTGAAGACGGAACGCCTGTGGCTTCAATCCCAAAACGCCGCCGGCATGGCCTTCGACCCAACCACGGATTTCTCAGCCCTGAACGCAGGATACGACTATCGGGACGGAAACTTTCATCGCCCTCAGGAAGGCAGAAAAACCGCCGACATCGGCGTGTCTGCCGAAGGATTCATGAATTTGGAAAGTGCCCTTGTGTGGGGTTCGTTCAACTTTACACAAAGCAACCTGACCGATGCGGGCTACAACGCCTCCATCACCGACCCATTCCGCGGCATGCCCTATTACGTGATAGACAATCATCAAAGCGACTGGCGCAACCAGTACTACGACCTGCGCTTCCGCGTTGCCACTCCATCGAAAGGACGCTGGACTTTCGGACTGGAAAGCATCTACCAAGCCTCTCTTGCCGCCAAGCAGCGCGACCCCCGCGTAGACACACGCTTTTACCACTTACACATCGTCCCCGGACTGACCTACCGACTGACCGACGCACATCGCCTCGGACTCTCGCTAAGATATGAAAGCATCAAGGAAGATTCGCGCATGGAGAACGAGAACAGTGACATGGACCAGACCTATTACATCCTCTACGGTTTGGGCACAGCCGTGCAAGGCATCGGCAGCGGACGGGTTACCAACTACTGCGGCGACCGCTTCGGAGCGGCGCTGCAATACCACTACCTCGCGCCGGAGTGGAACCTCCTCTTTGAGACGTCCTACGACGTACGTGCCGAAAATGTGGAACAGAGCTTCACCTCTCCCAAGAAAGACGCGGGTGTGAAAGACAAAACATTCCGTGCGTCCGCAACCGCCATCCACCGGGGAGCGACCTATTCGCACGTTTTGAAAGGACTTTACACCGACCGTCGGATAGACGGCATTCAGTACGTATCGAAATACGACAACAGCGAGTCGCTGGCAGGGTGGGAAGTACTCTACAAAAGCATCCGCTCCACTTACGACACCCGAACCGCCTCGCTCGATTACGCATTCTCGCGCCGAAGGGGCAACGAGTACAGTTGGAAAGTGGAAGCCGCCGTACAATACACCAAACAGAACGACGAATACCTGCTCCCCCACTCCACAAAGAACAGCGAAAACCTGAGTTTCGCTTTGGGAGGAAAGAAAAACTTTGCGGTAGGAAGCAAGCACCACAACCGCCTTTTGGCGCACATCCACGCCGGCTACAATAAGAATCTGAGCGGCGGATACACCTATGGAGGCAACCATGCCGACTACATCAGCGTAACAGAACTCGAAACCTTCGATACGCAATACCTCACCGCCGACTTTTACCGTTGGGGAGCTTCACTCACCTATTCGCAACAGGTGAAAGCTGGACAGAAGACACACTTCTATGCCCGCGCTTCGTACGACCGGACAAGTACCGATGACTTTGATTTTGAAGGAAGAAACCACTTCTCCCTCAGTTTCGGCTGCAATTTTTAAACCAATAAACATTGATAAGAAGATGAAAAGACTACTTACATCCGCAGGGTTGGCCTTCATCCTCCTGCAAGGAGCCGCGGCTCAAACCATCATCAAGCCGTCCATCAAGACCCCAACCACTTTCGCCATCGTGACCGACACCAAGAGTTACGAAGAAGCTAAGACCGAAATCGACGCTTACCGCGCCGGCATAGAAAACGAGGGGCTGGGTACCTACCTGCTCATCGATGACTGGAAAAATCCGCAACCCATCCGCGAATGGCTCATCCGCCTTCATGCCGACCGGAAAGCACCGCTGGAAGGTTGCGTACTGGTGGGTGACATTCCCGTACCGATGATTCGGGACGCCCAGCACCTCTGCTCGGCATTCAAGATGAACCAAACGATGGCATGGCACCGTTCGAGCGTACCTTCCGACCGCTATTACGATGACTTCGACCTGAAGTTTGACTACATCAAGCAAGACAGTCTGCGTCCGGACTATCATTACCTCTCACTCCGCGCCGACGGTGCGCAATACCTGTCGCCCGACATCTACTCGGCACGTATCCGCCCGCTGCGCGCAGAAGGCATGGACAAGTACCGACTCCTGCGCGACTATCTGAAGAAGGTGGTGGCAGAGAAACAGCGAAGTAACGCGCTCGACCGACTGACCATGGCACGCGGACACGGCTACAACTCCGAAGACCTGTTGGCATGGAGCGGCGAACAACTGGCACTCCGCGAACAGTTCCCCCAACTGTTCAAGCCGGGCGGCACCGTGAAGTTTTACGACTTCACCTTCCAGTTTCCCGCCAAGGACATGTACCTAAACGAGGTACAGCGCGAAGACCTTGACGTGATGCTTTTCCACCACCACGGAGGCACGGACGCCCAATACATCAACGGATATGAGGCGGCAGACAACATGCAGGAATACATCGAAGGCATCAAACTCTATCTGCGCACCAAGGTGCCCGGACGGGCGAAGAAAGTGGGCAGAGAACAAGCCGTAGCCGAGTATGCCAACCAATACGGCGTGCCCGAAAGTTGGTGCGAGGAAGCCTTCGACGAAGAGAAGCAGAAAGCCGACTCCATCTATCATTACCACATGGACATCCACCAAGAAGAAATGCACGGTCTTCGTCCGAACGCCCGCTTCGTGCTGTTCGACGCCTGCTTCAACGGCTCCTTCCACTTGGACGATTATCTGGCGGGCGCATACATTTTCAATCCCGGCAAGACCGTGGCGACTTTCGCCTGCTCGGTCAATACCATCCAAGACAAATGGCCCGATGAGTTTCTCGGTCTTTTGGCCGCCGGCATGCGCGTGGGTCAGTTCGCCCGGCTCACCTGCTTCTTGGAGAACCACCTCATCGGCGACCCCACGCTGCGCTTCGCCCCGACCGCGGATGCCGGCTTCGACCTTAACCAAGCCTTGACGCGGAGAGCGGGCGACCTCGCTTTCTGGCGGAAGCAACTCCGCTCGCCGCTTGCCGACCTGCAAGCCTTGGCGCTCCGCCAACTTTCGGCGGCAGACTGCAAGGACATGGTTCCTTTGCTCGAAGAAAGTTATTTCAATTCTCCCTTGTTCGTGGTGCGGCTGGAAGCCCTCCGCCTCTTGGTGCTGAACCATCCGGAACAATCGGCAAAGGTGATAAAGGCCGCCTTGAACGACAGCTACGAACTCATCCGACGCTATGCCGCCGAGTATGCCGAAAAGAACGGTTCGCCCGAACTGATTCCCGCCTGGGTGGAAAGCTATCTGCAACGGAGTCAGGAAAAGCGTCTGCGCTTCAAGATTCTGAGCGGACTGGACGCCTTTCCCTACGCCGAAGTGAAAGCCGAAGCGGAAAGACAAGCGGCCGACCTTACGCTTTACAGCCGATCGCACGTAGATGCCCTTTTGGCGCAGCTTCCGCGCAACGAGCAGAGCATGGAGCGCGACCTCGAGACCATCACCAATCCGCAGAGCAAAGCCTCGTACGTACGCCGCGACCTCCGCGCTTTCCGCAACCATCCGGTGGGCGGCAAGGCACTTGAGGTGCTGATCGCCTTCGTGGCAGACTCCTCGCGGCCTGCCGACCAGCGCATCATCGCCGCCGAAACCTTGGGCTGGTACAACCTGTACCACGACAAGGCATCCATCCTTTCGGCACTGAAGCAGGTAAGCACGGAAGACGACGGACTGAAGCAGGAAATCAAGAAAAGTATCGCGCGGCTGGAAAGCAAGAACCGATAAGTGACGGACTGCACGAAAACAAAGAACGAGGCTGTGTCGTAATTTAGGTTTTGACACAGCCTCGTTCTTTTTCCGTGCTTTTACAGTTTCGCTTTCAAATACTCATAGAAAGTATGTTGCGCGCGCACCGGTTCGGCGTCGGGGTCGCGCTTGAACTGATTCCGCAACTCTCCGTCCACCCACACGGCCTTGCGGTTGTCGGCCAGTTGGATGCGAAGCATGTCCACCATCTCTTGCTTCAGTTTCTCGTCCAGCACGGGCACCACCGCCTCGATGCGGCGATAAAGGTTTCGGCTCATCCAGTCGGGCGAGCCGATGAAAACCTTCGGCTTGCCGGCCTGATGGAAGTACCACACGCGGGCGTGCTCCAAAAAGCCGTCCACGATGCGGGTGACGCGGATATTGCGACTGTATGCCTGCCCCGGAATGAGGCAACAGATGCCCCGCACAATGAGGTCTATCTGTACGCCCGCTTCGCCGGCGCAGTAGAGTTCGTCTATCATGGCAGGGTCTTGCAAAGCGTTCATTTTGAGGATTACCCGGGCTTCCCTGCCCGCCTTAGCCTCGCGAATCTCGACTTCCAGCATCTGTTTGATGGTAGGGAGCAGGTTGAACCTTGACACCAACAATTGCTTGAATCGCGGCCGCACCAGTTCCTGCTTCAGCACGCGGAAGAGGCGGTAGAGGTCTTCCACCACTTCGGGGCGGGTGGTGAAGAGAGCGGTGTCGGCATAGAGCGTAGCGGTTTTTTCGTTGAAATTGCCGGTGCTGATGTAGGCATAGCTGTCCATCAGGTGTTTGTTAACGTCGCGGCGGAGCACGAGCGCCACTTTGGCGTGTACTTTCAGTTTGGGAATGCTGTATATGATATGTATGCCGGCTTTCTGCATCAGTTCGGCGGTGGCGAGGTTGTTTTCCTCGTCGAAACGGGCTTTCAGCTCGACAAACACAGTGACACGCTTGCCGTTCTGTGCGGCGGCTATCAGCGCGTTGATGACTTCGGAATGGGGTGCCACCCGGTATTGGGTTATCATAATTTCGCTCACCAGTGTGTCGTGCACCGCTTCGTAGAGGAAACGGATGAAGTGGTCGAACGAATGGTAGGGATAATGCAGCAACAGGTCGCGTTGCGCGACACATCTCATGACGGAGCGTCGGGGGTCGAGCTGGCGCATGGGCGGGAGTCCGGCGGGCATCGTCAGCGCGGGATTGGGATTAGGCAGATGCGCCAAGTCCTCCAAGTTGAGGTGTTTGTCGCCGGGCACGAGTTCATCGGGATTGATTTCGAAAGCGTCCGAGAGGTATTGCAGGAAGTCTTTCGGCATGGCCCGGTCGTAGACGAAGCGGCACACGGCTCCTATCTTGCGCTTCTTCACTTTTTTCTTCAATTGCTCCACCATGTGTTCGCTCGTGACGCCGTCATCTACCATCACATCGGCGTCGCGCGAGATTTTGCAGCAATAGCTGCAGTCCAAGTCGTATCCGGGAAACATCAGTCCGATGTTCATCTTGATGATGTCTTCCATGAACATGAGGTAATAGTCGCCGTCCACGGGAGGGAGTTCGACAAAACGGGGCACTTTGCTGTAAGGGAGCTTCATGATGTAGTATTCGGTCACTCCGTTGTCCTTGCGCACGAGGCGTGAGCAGAGATAGAGCCGGTTGTCGCGTAAGAACACTTTTACGCGGCTTCGGCTGACGGGTACGGGCTGCAAGTAAGGGAAGATTTCTTCGCGGAAGTAGTTGGCGATAAAGTCCAGATGAAAGGGTCGCACTTCTTGCCTGCGCTGGTAGAAGACGATACGGTTTCGGCGCAGTTCGGGAATGAGACGGTTTTCGTAGATGTCGATACGGTCTTCGAGTTGCCTGTTTACCTCTTCCCCAATCCGGGCTATCAGTTCGCGGGCTTCTTCGCCGGTCATGTTTTCGCTGTATCCTCCGCGGGATACGGCTTTGTGTTCGGCCACGCGCACTTTATAGAATTCCTCCAGATTGGAGGAGTAAATGGCGACAAAACGGATGCGGTCGTAGAGGGGGACGGTGTCGTCAGCGGCTTCCAAGAGCACCCGATAGTTGAACGACAGCCAACTGATGTCGCGATTGAAATACCGGTATTTGTTTTCCATGATTTTCTTAGATTTGCCCAAATATAGTCATCTTTTTTCGATTGGACAAAGTCCAGAGGTGAATCTTTCCGTTTTTATTGCTAACTTCGCCGCGTTTTGTCCTGAATACTCGGACAGGACGCTGTTGTATAACGAAAAATGAGAGTATGACAAGAATCGGAATTTTATCGGACACGCACGGCTTTTGGGACGACCGCTACCTGAAGCATTTCGAGAAGTGCGACGAGATTTGGCATGCGGGCGACATCGGTTCGGCGGAGGTGGCGCGCCGCTTGGCGGAGTTCCGCCCGCTTCACGCCGTGTGCGGCAACATCGACGGGGGCGACCTCCGGCGGCTTTATCCGGAGATGGATCGTTTCAGCGTGGAGGGCACGGACGTGCTTTTGAAGCACATCGGAGGCTATCCGGGGCATTACGACCCGTCAGTGCGAGGGCGGCTGTTCGTGCGTCCGCCCAAGCTCTTCGTGTGCGGACATTCGCACATCTTGAAGGTGCAGTTCGACAAGACGCTGAACCTGCTTTACATCAATCCGGGAGCGGCGGGCATTTCGGGGTGGCACAAGGTGCGCACACTGGTTCGATTCGGCATAGACGGAGGTGAGTTCAAGGATTTGGAAGTGATTGAGTTGGCGGAAAGATAGGGTCTGCTTTCCACTCCTTTCCTTGCCACGCCTCGCGTTGGCGCATGCGTTTCTTGAGCCTGTCGGTGAAGACATGGTTCTTGATGCCCCACCCGGGAACGGCGAGAAGTTCGGGCGGCGACTGTGAGACGAAGCGTTCGAGCACGATGTCGGGACGGAGGCGGACGATGCAGTCTATCACCAAGTCGATGTACTCGTCGGGGGTGTAGAGGTGGAAGTCCTTCGGGCTTCGCTCGTATTCGGCAGCCATGCGGGTACCCCGTATCAGCTGGAGCTGGTGGAGCTTGAGGGTGGTGAGGGGCAGGGCGGAGAGTCGTTCCGCCTGTCGGAGCAAGTCGGAGCGGTTTTCGCCGGGCAGTCCGAAAATGATGTGTGCGCCTACGCGGATGCCCCGGTCGGCAGTTCGCCGCACGGCTTGTTCCGCCGCTTCGTAGGTGTGTCCGCGGTTGATGCGCTTCAGCGTGGCGTCGTCGGTGCTTTCGATGCCGTACTCCACGATGAGGAAGGTACGGCGATTGAGCTGTTCCAGATAGTCGAGCAGGGGGCGAGGCATGCAGTCGGGACGGGTGCCGATGACGATTCCCACCACGCCGGGCACGGCGAGCGCTTCTTCGTATTTGCGTTTCAGTTCTTCGAGCGCGGCGTAGGTGTTGGTATAGGCCTGAAAGTAGGCGAGGAACTTCATGTCGGGATACTTTCGGGCGAAAAACCGCTTGCCTTCTTCCAGCTGCTCGGTGACGGACTTTTCCGTGCGACAATAGTCGGGGTTGAAGGTCTGGTTGTTACAGTACGTGCATCCGCCGTAGCCCACGGTTCCGTCGCGGTTGGGGCAGGTGAATCCGGCGTTAATCGAAATTTTCTGCACCTTGCAGGGGAAGTGCGCGGCGAGGTAGGCGGAAAGGTCGTTGTATAAGAAATCTTTGTCCATAGATGCTTTGATTAGAGGGGCAAAATTAGGCATAAATTTCCACATTACGGGGCGGTGAGGAGAAGAAAAATGAAGAATCCGCACGCATCGGGGGAGGATGCGTGCGGATTCTTCACGGATGCGGGGGCGTAGATGCTCCGTCCGATGGCGGCTCGATGGCATCGGGTTGCACTGAAACGGATATTATTCGACTGATACGAAAACGTTATAAGAAAAACAGGATTCTTCAACAGGTCCTAAATAGGGAACCGTGCTCCTTATTTCTCGTAATTCAGCCCGTCAATATTGTGTAACTCTTACCCAATCTATTTCCATCATAGCCGGCAGTTGGCTGTCTGTGATAGCACCCGGCCATGTACCGCTGCCGCCTACAGCCTGGTTGAGGATAAGATAGTATGGAGAACAAAACGGCCATTGTTTCTTTGTCGATTCATCTTCCATATTCAGGTTCGGGTATGTCAAGGTTGTCACTCCATTGACCGAGAACACTAACGCATTTTCCGACCATTCCAATCCATACGTATTGAAAGCCCCTACATTAATCGGTGCTGTAACCGTAGGTGTAGGATTGTTGAATCCCAATGTATTCTTGTAATGGCTATGAATAGTTTGATATACATACCCGTCATGGTTAAGTTGTTCCATGATATCAATTTCTCCACAAGCCGGCCAACCGTTATAAACAGGAGTCGATGATTTCGGCATCATCCAGATGGCCGCCCAACCACCTTGCGCCGTTTTGGTGAATCTTGCATTCACTTCCACTTTCCCGTATTGGAAATCGAATTTTCCTAATGACTGCACACCTCCAGTCTTATATGTCCCGTCCACCTTCTCTCCAATAAGCACGAGTTTACCGTCCTTGACATAAACCTGCGCATAACTGTTCGACATGTATCTGTTCCATGCGGAGGATTGCGGTGGACACAAGGACCATTTGGTCACGTCAGGAATGGAATCCGACTGATTAAAATCGTCCTCAAAAACAACGGTTCCAACGGATCTTGAAAAAGATTCAGCCGTTTTTGTATCCGGTACATCAGGGGTATCCGCATCATTTGTGCAACTTGCAGCCAACAGGAATACAGCCATGAGGCTGAATGCCTTTTCATAAAGTTCGGATTTTTTCATAACATTAAGAATTTAACGGTTAATATTAAAAAGAATGACTATCCTATTAACGTAATGAAAGTAAACTTTGTTCAAAAAAAAAAATACGAAAAGCATTAGATATCTCACACGTTGCATTCACTCCTTTCACCACCCGTTAATATACTGATTATCAAAATCTCCATGTGAAGGGAGCTTCAAAAAGCTCCCTTCACCGTTTCACACCGACCCGACAAGATAAGCGTTTTCTTATCGGGTGTAGATGTGTCGCACGTCGAGTGCTTGAATCGTTTTCCCCATCCGGCAGTATAAAAGAACTGTTCGGGATGTCTTCTTGCATCCGTATAAAGAGGCTGAAACGTGCGTTGTGTCACCTCGATGACACTGTTCTGCCACCAAGGTGGCACTACTCTGCCAACGTGCAAAATCGCCTTGGCAGTGACTTCTCGAGTGAATCCGAGGGGGTGTGAAAGGGTGAAAGGAGATTATTTGCTTTCCATTCACACTAACACATTGTCAGACAACAGGTTGAAGATATGTGAAAGGAGTGAACCCTTGAAAAAAGATACTGTAACGATACAGACAATCTGAAGGACATCTGCACACATTCTGATTTTACGAAATCTATGGATATTGTGCTTGCCGAATTTTATGATATCGGTAGTAAATGTTTTCCTTATATGAACTGCGGGAATCGGGTACAAACGAAACTAAATACAACCGCCTGTCTTGCTATAAAACACACCTCTTCTCGCAAACTTCGACCGCTTTTAAATAAAAGATCCGTGTGAGTGACAACACATTTTTTAGATATTTTTTTCTCGTAATAAATAAGTTTGCTATCTTTGCGCCGAATATACGGATTATCTTCTTTTGAGAGAAAAACTATTTAATAAAATTATAATTAGGATGAAAAAAACGTTCTTCAAATTCTGCATACCACATCACCGTTGGATTGGCTTAATGCTTGTCATTTTGTCAAACGGAATTATGTGGGGACAAAAAGATGAAGGAGAACACACGGTGAAAGAATTGGTGAATTGGGGATTTGAGAATGTTAGATGGACAGAAAATGAGACCGAACGTATTTATACGATTGAAAACAATCTATATAAAACGCAAGGTGTCGGCTTAGCCAAAGCCCTTGAAATTATTCAGAGCTATGGATTACCTGCCGACAAGCGCTGTAAAGTCATCGTTACAAATTTGGAAGTACCTGAACTGTCTTTAACCTATCAGCCTAATGTTTCCACAGATACTACAAAACTTATCGGATGGCAAACAAGCTACGAAATAGGAAATAGTTGGAACGAGATAAAAAAAGAAAAAATCAGCAATAGTTCGCGTTTTAAAGTGGACATTTTAATATACCCGCAATTATCATTCAAGAATTTGATAATTACGCAAATTTATCAAGTATTGTTCACTTTAAATCCGGCAGTGGAAGTATCCCTTTGGCCAGGGATGAAATTTACCGGACAGATTATCATACCTGTCTATAACGATGGATATGGCATCTATCAAGACAGAGTACATCCCGGATTCATCACCTTGTCGCAAAAATTCAGATTACCTTATAACATAAAAGGTAAAGCGACTGTTGGATATTTCAGTGCTGACCGTTATGGAGCTGACCTTACGTTTTTCTATCCGTTCAAAGATGAAAGGTTTTCAGTAGAAGGACGAATCGGCTCCGTAGCCGTAGGTTATTGGGATGGATTCAATCTGCACTATGACACAGATTTTAGCTTGACTTGGACATTGGGAGGTAATTTTTATTGGCCTAAATACAATACCCAATTCAGTTTAAAAGGAGAACAGTATTTAATGGGTGAAAAAGGTATCAAATTTGAAATGGTACGCCATTTTAGATATGCGTCTGTCGGCTTTTATGCACAAAAAGGTCAGCACGCAAATTCAAACGGCGGCTTCAGATTTCAAGTCCTTTTACCTCCATATAAATATAAACGTTTTAAAAATAAGTATATACCAAGAGTAAACACGTCTTATAACATGGGAATTGTCTACAACGCAGGCAATGAGCAATATTATTACAGACAATATCGTTCGGAAGCGAATGAGAACATAATGAATAATAATATATTTAATCCTTATTTTATAAAATCCGAATTATCTAATAATTAATTAAATTTTATCAAAATGAAAAAAACAAATTTCTTGAAAGGTTTGAGCGCTAAGTTAGCGCTGGCCGTAGTGGCTTTTGGTGCTGTGTTGGCTTCTTGCACAAAGGAAGAATTCAACGTAGAATACAAGGCGAACAACGCACAGATTTATTTCAATCCAACTGTGATTGATGCAGCAACAAACACAATCGTTGCTAATGCAACTCTTACAGGTGCTGAAACAATCGTTGGAAATCCTAACATTGCAGCCGGTTCGGTAACTATCACTGCCACGGTTAATGAAGTTAGTGGTTCTGCTATTGTTTCGTACGGAGAAGTACCTGCCGGTTCGGTAGTTACATATTCACCAATAATTATGTTAAGTTCTGAATTTGAATTAGTAAAAGAAAGCGAAAAAGAAGCCGGTTCAACAACCATTAAAGGAGAAGGTACTCAAGGACACAACCATAACGGTACTAATTGGAACTACAATGCGTCTGACTACTTTGTTAAGTTCACTCCGAAATGGGATATTACACGTGAAAACAAAGTCATCAGTTCTGAAGTGTACGCATCTTCTATAAGCCTCAGCAAGTTCTTGAAAGACTTAACTTTAGACAAAACTATACAAATCAAAGGTGAACATAGTTATGATATTTCCGCATGGAGTATGTATAGAGCAGACTTAATTATCAACTCTAAAGATGTAACATACAACATTAATTCGAAGGCTACAAAGGAAACTGTTGCTGTAGTTGTTGTAAACGAACCTCTAAGCAACGCAGTATGTAAACTGATTGAAGAAGCAATCCCCGGTCATGAAGGTCACTATCAACACGGTCA
>CAYXZF010000013.1:0-1249 GCA_964469845.1 uncultured Phocaeicola sp. | reverse complement strand
AATAATGATTAGCCAATAGAATTATAATCTGACAAAAAACAAATTTTAAAAGACTAAAAACAATGAAAAATAAATTTATAGCTTTGTCACTTCTTTTGGCAGGAGCTTGTGCCACAATCAATGCACAGGAAGCAGAAAACTACTTTACAAAGAAGTGGACTGACAATATTTTCGTAGGTGCCGGTGTAGGCGCAATGTCTACACTTAACGATGGATTGAACCCGACATTTAACTTCAACATCTCTGTAGGTAAGTATATTACACCGACATGGGGTGTACGCGGTCAATTCAGCGGTTTGTGGCAGAAAATTGACGAGCAAGAAACAGGTTACGTTGGTGACACTAAAAAATTTGCTGAATTAAATTTTGACGCAATGCTGAACGTAACCAACTTAATTGGTGGTTACAATCCTGAACGTACTGTTGATTTCTACTTGTTTGCTGGTCCGACATTGAACTTTGCTAGAGCCATTGATACAAACTTGACCATCAATCAAGATGGTACACAAAACACTGTATACAATGCACATGGTTTGAAGACTCGCTTTGGTGCCACTGCCGGTTTGGGATTGGCATACAACGTAGACCAAAATTGGGCTATCAATTTGGAAGGACGCTTCGGTGTAACTCCCTCTATCTTTGGCGATGCCAGCGACTATCGCAAAGCTGAAGGTACAGCACGTTTGACCATCGGTGCGACTTACACATTCGGTGGCAAAAAGTTTGCAAAGGCTACAGATAAGATTGTTGAAAAGGTAGTAGAAAAAGAAGTTATCAAGGAAGTTCCTGTTGAAGTAATCAAGGAAGTCGTTAAGGAAATTCCCGGAAGTGCTTCTGCAGCTATCTTCTTTAAGATTGGTAAGGCAGTCATCAGTGCTGAAGGTATGGTTAATACCAAGTTGATGGCAAAGGTTATCAAGAACAACCCGAATGCGACATATAAAGTTGCAGGCTTCGCTGATAAGGCTACAGGTTCTGTTTCAACAAACCAAAAGTTGTCTGAAAAGCGCGCACAAGCTGTTTACGATGCTTTGATTGCAGAAGGTGTAAACCCGAACCAGCTTGAAAAGGTTGCGATGGGCGGTACAGACCCGATGTTTGAAAAGGGCTACTTGAACCGCGTAGTTATCTTGGAAGTTAAATAATCAAGCTATCCAATAAATAGGGAAGCCGTGTTGGGATTCATTCCGACACGGCTTTTTTTGTATTTCTTTTTTCTTTTCTCACCGAAACCGGATTCAGAGATTTG
>CAYXZF010000012.1:0-37842 GCA_964469845.1 uncultured Phocaeicola sp. | reverse complement strand
TAGAGCATCTGACTGTTAATCAGAGGGTCCTTGGTTCAAGTCCAAGAGGAAGAGCAAACAACAGAAACTCAATGCAAATTCTTCCTTAGCTCAGTCGGTTAGAGCATCTGACTGTTAATCAGAGGGTCCTTGGTTCAAGTCCAAGAGGAAGAGCAGAAAGGTTCGCAACAGCGAACCTTTTTTGTTTGTAAACGGGAATCCATCAAAAGATGGACTCCTGCGTTTCGGTCGTAAAAAGCTCCAAAGCCTTGATGCCCATCACCGAGTTGCCTTTGGAATTCAATCGGGGACTCCACACGGCGACAGAGTATCGCAACGGATAGATGGCCACGATGCCGCCGCCCACTCCGCTCTTTCCGGGCAGACCTACGAGGTAGGAAAACTCTCCGGCTTCATCGTAAAAGCCGCATGTCTGCATGATGGCATTCATTCGTTTCACCTGCGAAGCGGTCAGTTTCACACCGGCATAATCGAACTTGCGGCGGTGATTGGCAAAGGCAAGGAAAGCGCGCGAAAGCTCGCGGCAACTCATCTCCACCGAGCACATCAGGAAATAAAAACGTAACACCCGCTCAATGTCGTTCTCAATATTGCCGTGATGCTTCAACAGGTTGGCAATGGCGGCATTCAAGTAGCCTTTTTCGCGTTCGGACACGGCTACTTCTTCATTATAAGTCACCGTGTCGTCGCCTGCCACCGCCCGTGCAAAAGCCAAAAACTCTTCTTCGGGATTTTCCAACAAACTTATCAGGACATCGCTCATCACAATGGCACCGGCGTTGATAAACGGATTGCGGGGAATGCCTCTCTCGAACTCCAATTGCACCAACGAATTGAAAGCCGTGCCCGACGGTTCCTTTCCTACCCGCTTCCAGAGGTCGTCACCCTTCAGCGAAAGACACATGGCCAAAGCAAACACTTTCGATATGCTCTGGATGGAGAAACGGGTGTCCGCCTGCTCGATGGAACAGATTTCTCCGTAAATGGTGTGGATGCACATGCCGAACTGGTCGGGATTCACTTTGGCCAACGCCGGAATGTAATCGGCCTGCTTCCCTTCCTTCGCGTAGGGGAGGATGGTTTGGTAAATGTTTTCAAGTATTTGTTGATAATCCATGTCTGTCTGCTAAATAATATCGTAAAAACTCTTTGTAACCTTTATTTAAGAAGCAATCGGCGGCTCAGGTATCGAACCGGATACAATACCGACAAAAACCCGATAATCAGAACGGTAAACAGTATCAGCACCACATCGCCGCCATGCACACTCACCGGATAGGCATCGACCACAAAGGATCCGGCCGACGAACCGCTCCCCAAAGCGATAACGCCCAGTTCCTGCTGAATGAAACAAAGCGTCAAGCCAAGAACGACACCGATTACCGCTCCCAAGAAAGAAATCAAGCAGCCTTCGAAGAGGAAGATACGGGTGATGGCGGCATCGTCGACGCCCAAACCGCGCAGCGTCACCACATCGGCACGCTTGTCGATTATCAGCATCGAAAGAGAACCTATCACATTGAAGCAAGCTATCAGCAGGATGAAACTGAGAAAAAGGTAGGAAATCAGCTTTTCGACTTCCATGATGCGGAAGGTATCCTGCTGTTGCTCGTATCGGTTGAGCACCCGGAAGTCATCGCCCAGACGGCGGGCGATGTCTTTCTGTACCTTATATATATCCGCGCCGTCTTTCAGCTTAAGTTCGATGGAACTGACCTCCGTCCGGTACTGAAACAAGTCGCGGGCGAAATCCAGCGAAGTGAGAATGTAAGAAGCGTCATACTTCTGTTGGTTTACGGCAAAGACCAGACCGGATGAATGCAGGTAGGCCGACCGGAAACTTGAAGCGGGATTCGCCACGTTGATTCGGCTTCCGCGCTTGGGGGCATAAACCTCCAAGGGGTCTAAAAAACGGATGCCTGTCCCCAAAATGGAAGTCAGCTCCACACCGGGTATGCCGTAGAACACCACTTCATCACGCAATATCGGTTCTCCCCTTCCATAAAGGATGCTGTCGATGGCCGTCAATTGATGGAAATTGTCTTCGATTCCTTTGATGACCACCATCGCCTGCCTGCCGTTGTATTGCACCATGGCGTTGTCTTCCAACGACTGAGAGAAGACCTCTATTTCGGGCAGTTGGCGCAAAGCCTGAATACGGTCGTCCTGCGCGTTGAACACTTTCCCGCCGACCGCCGTAATCTTCAATTCGGGGTCGAAAGCGGTGAAGAGCGTCGCCACCAAGTCCCGGAATCCGTTAAAGACCGAGAGCGTACACACCAAAGCGAGCGTAGCCAGCGCTACACCGCACACCGACACGCCCGAAATGACATTGATGGCGTTGTGCGACTTCTTGGAGAAGAGGTAACGCCGGGCGATGTAAAAGGGGAAGTTCACCGACGGTTACTTTTTCAACAGTTCGTCGATGCGTTCCACATAATCGAGCGAATCGTCTACAAAGAATTTCAATTCGGGGATGATGCGGAGCTGGTGGCGCACACGGGTGCCCAGTTCAAAGCGGATGGCCTTGGCGTTGTCGTTGATGTTCTTTACGATTTCTTCCGCCCGTGCCGAGGGGAACACGCTCAGATAGGCGCGGACAATGCTCATATCGGGGCTGATACGAACCGTGCTTACTGAGACCAATACGCCGTTCATCGCCTTTGTCTGAAGGAGGAATATCTCGCTCAATTCTTTTTGAATCAAGCGGCAAACTTTGTTTTGTCTGGTTGTTTCCATATCTATCTGTTTTTATTTTTTTCTAATAATCGTCAAGCCATCGCGAAGCGGAAGAATCACCTTCTCCACCCGCGGGTCGGAGGCCACCAAATCGTTGAAGGCTTTGATGCCGATGGTCTGCTGGTCGGTGTGATGCGGCTCTTCCAGTACGTGACCGTCCCACAGGGTGTTGTCGGCGATGATGTAACCGCCGGGGGTGAGCATCTTCAGCACTTGCTCGTAGTATTCGATGTACTTTCGCTTGTCGCCGTCCACAAAAGCGAGGTCGAAAGTGAGGTTCATCTTCGGGAGCAATTCAAGAGCGTCGCCGATGTAGAACCTGATTTTGTCCGCCCAAGGGGAGTTTTCGAGCCACGGACGGGTGAAGTCCTCTTGCTCGTCATTGATTTCGAAGGTATGAAGCATGGCTCCTTCTTGCAGTCCCTCGGCCAGGCAGAGGGCGGAATATCCGCTGTAAGTGCCTATCTCCAGCACCTGCCGGGGGCGAATCATCCGCACAAACATCTTCAGCATCCGACCCTGCAGGTGTCCGGAGGCCATACGCGGACGCAGGAGTTTGACATGCGTGTCGCGGTAAAGTGCCTTCAGGTAATCGCCTTCTTCATCAATGTGCTGAAGGATGTATTCGTTGAGTGCTTCCGTTTCTTTCATCGTTCATCGGGTTTATCATGAGGCAGGCGCGAAGGTCTGCCTCATGGATGGGGTTTATAAATAGCGGTTGCGGTTGGGCAACACATATTCCAAACCGTAGCCCAGCACATCGCCCACCACATTGATTTCGAGGAACGAGGTGCGTGCTCCTTGCTTGCCGCTGCTCAGATAAGCCACCATGTCGTTTTCGCTCAACACGCCGTCGTCCATCAACTTGCGCAGGGCGGCGAAGTAGTAGGCTTGTCCGTTTGCCTTTTCGGGCATGTAGATGGCTTCCACTCCGTAGGACAAGGCGAGGTGACGCATGGTCTTTTCCTTGTAACAGATGGCGAGCACAGGGATGCGTCCCCGGAAAGCCGCCAAGTTGCGTGCCGTCCGTCCGCTGAAGCTATCGGTGATGATGGCCTTGATGTTCAGCTTGTCGGTGGCTTTCACGGCTTGTTTGGCCAAGAAAGCCGTCACGTCGTCGGAGCCGGGCACCAACGGTATCTTGATGTCATTTTCCGCCAGTTTGTCCTTTTCGGCCTGCGCGGCTATCTTTGCCATGGTGGTGACCGCTTCCACGGGGTATTTGCCGTAGGCTGTTTCGCCGCTCAGCATCAGCGCGTCGGTGCGGTAATAGATGGCGTTGGCGATGTCCGTCACTTCGGCGCGGGTGGGGCGCGGATGTTCAATCATCGTGTGCAGCATCTGCGTGGCCACAATTACGGGTTTCTTAGCCAAAGCGCATTTTTTGATGAGCTGACGCTGGATGCCGGGGATGCGTTCCTGCGGTACTTCGATGCCCAAGTCGCCGCGAGCCACCATGATGCCGTCCGCCACTTCCAGAATCTCGTCGATGTTGTCCACACCTTCCTGATTTTCTATCTTGGCGATGATGCGGATGTCGCTTCCGTACGCGTCCAGTATTTTGCGGATGTCGAGTACGTCCTGCTTGTTTCTTACGAAAGAATGGGCTATATAATCGATGTCCATTTCGATGGCGAAGAGAATGTTCTTCCGGTCTTTTTCGGTGAGTGAGGGGAGATTGATGCGCACACCCGGCACATTCACGCTCTTGCGGTTGCCCAACGTGGCTTCATTCTGCACTTCGCAAACCAAGCCGTTCGCCGTTTTTTCCAGCACCCGGAGTTCCAAATCGCCGTCGTCTATCAAAATGTCGCCACCCACTTCCAAGTCTTTCACAAAGTCGGGGTAAGTCACGGCAATGCACTCGCGGGAGGTTTCCTGTTCGGGATTGCCTACAATTCTCACCTTGTCGCCAATCTTGAACGGGACGGGTTGTCCGCCGACCAACGAGGTGGTGCGCACCTCCGGCCCTTTCGTATCCATCAGGATGGCAATGCGATTGGACACCTGACGTACATTGGCTATCAGTTTTTCAAAGCCTTCGCGCGAAGCGTGCGCCGTATTCATACGCACCACGTTCATACCGGCTTCGAACAAAGCCTTGATAAAGTCCACTTCGCAACGCTGGTCCGAAATGGATGCTACGATTTTTGTTTGTTTCAACATCATAGTCTTTCTACCTTTTTATATCTACCTATCTATATTAAGCCTCGGAGTATTTATAAAACGCCGAGACGTTTTATAAAAATGTCGGCGCGTTTTAAAAAAAACACCTCGACGTTGTTTTTATTTCTCCCTTCTTCTTTGCAGCAAGGCTTCCACCGCCAAGCGGTAGCTGTCCAGCCCGAAGCCGCAAATCACGCCTGCGCAAGCACAGGAAATCATGCTTTTGTGACGGAACTCCTCGCGGGTATGCACGTTGCTGATGTGAACTTCAATCACCGGCGCAGGCACCGCACGGATGGCGTCCTGCAAAGCGATGGAGGTATGGGTATAGGCACCGGCATTGAGCACGACGCCGTCACAATCAAACCCCGCTTCGTGGATTTTATTAATCAACTCGCCTTCCACATTCGACTGGTAATAGCCGAATTCCACCTCCGGATAGCGTTCTTTCAACTCCGCCAAATAGTCCTCAAACGAGCGTGCGCCGTAAACGGACGGTTCCCTCTTCCCCAACAAATTGAGGTTGGGTCCATTGATAATTTGCACTTTCATATCCTAATCCACCTTATTTTTTCGTATCTTTGTCTTCAGATTTGGCTACAAAGGTAAAAAAAGAAATGAAAAGGAACGAAGAATCGAAGAAGATATTGAAAAGTTACGGGCATTATTTAAAGTTGGAGAAGTCTTTCTCCCCCCACACCGTCGAGGCTTATCTGAATGATTTGCGCAAACTGACCGACTTTCTGGCGGAGGAGCGAATAAACATATTGGACGTGAAGCTGGAGAATTTGGAAACGTTCTCGGCCCATCTCCGCGACTTGGGCATCTGTCCCAGATCGCAAGCCCGCATCTTGTCCGGCATCCGCTCTTTCTACCATTACCTCATCCTCGACGGGCGACTGGAAGCCGACCCGACCGAACTGCTCGAATCCCCTCAAACGGGTCGAAAACTTCCGGACGTTCTCAGTGTGGAAGAGATTGACAGCCTGATTGGCGCCATCGACCTGAGTGCTCCCGAGGGGCAACGAAACCGAGCCATTCTGGAAATCCTGTACAGTTGCGGTCTCCGCGTGTCCGAACTTTGCAACCTCAAGCTATCCGACCTTTATACGGAACAAGGATTCATCAAGGTAAACGGGAAAGGAAGCAAGCAACGCCTCGTCCCCATCTCCCCGCGAGGCATCCGGGAGTTGGAGTATTACTTCGTCGACCGCAATACCGTCACCATCAAACCCGGTTACGAAGATTTTATATTCATCAGCAAGCGAGGCAAGAACATCTCCCGCATCATGGTCTTCCACATCATCAAGCAACTGGCGGACAATATCGGTCTGAAAAAGAACATCAGTCCGCACACCTTTCGCCATTCCTTCGCCACTCACCTGCTGGAAGGCGGAGCCAACCTGCGCGCCATCCAATCCATGTTGGGACACGAAAGCATCGGAACGACCGAAATTTACACCCACATCGATCGCAAAAGATTACGAAGCGAAATCATCGAACACCACCCCCGAAACCTCAAATTTAGAGAAAAACAACAATAAAAGGCGGATTGTTTGGACTTTTTTTAACTTTTTACTTAAAAAAGTGCTCTTACAAAGAAACATATTAGGTTAGTTTTTCCTATCTTTGCCCCCAAATAAACAGAACAACTACTAAAAGTAAGAAAACATTATAAACGTTTATTAATAAATAAAACTATGGTTAAAAAGTTGTATTTGCCCTTAGTGGCTTTATTTGTTCTTGCTCTGTCGTCATGCAGCAAGATGGGTGAATTGTCTTCTGACTACTTCACTACCAATCCCGAAGTACTTGAGGCTGTAGCCGGAAAAGTGCCTGTTACCATTAACGGCAAGTTCCCCGAAAAGTACATGAAGAAAAACGCTACGGTAGAAGTAACTCCGGTTCTGAGATGGAACGGCGGAGAAGCTAAAAGTGCTCCGGCTCTCTTCCAAGGCGAAAAGGTAGAAAGTAACGGTCAAACTATTTCTTACAAAGCCGGCGGCAGCTATGCCATGAAGGCTTCTTTCGACTACGTTCCCGAAATGGCCAAGTCTGAACTCTACCTCGACTTCAAGATTACAAAGAACGGCAAGACTTACACCATTCCTTCCGTGAAGATTGCCGACGGTGTCATCGCAACATCCGAATTGCCGACAGCCGCAAGCTCTAACGCTTCTTACGCCAACGATGCTTTCCAACGCATCATCAAGGAAGCTCAGGAAGCCAACATCATGTTCTTGATTCAGCAGGCTAACCTCCGCAACAATCAGTTGAACTCTGACGAAATGAAAGAATTCCACAAGAAGGTTGCTGCCGTAAACGCCGACACCAAGAACTATAAACTGAACAACATCGAAGTATCTGCTTACGCTTCACCCGACGGTGGCGTGAAGTTGAACACCGGCTTGGCCGAAAACCGCGAAAAGAATGCTGAAAAGTATTTGAACCGTCAGTTGAAGAAGGGCAAGATTGAGACAAACGTAGATGCCAAGTACACCGCTCAGGATTGGGATGGTTTCAAAGAATTGGTTGCCAAGTCTAACCTGCAAGACAAGGACTTGATTCTCCGCGTTCTTTCCATGTATCAAGACCCCGAACAGAGAGAAGCCGAAATCAAGAACATCTCTTCTGTTTACAAAACTTTGGCAGACGAAATCCTTCCGCAGTTGCGTCGTGCCCGTTTGACTGCCAACTATGACATCATCGGCCGCAGCGATGAAGAAATCGTTGAAGCATTCGATACAAACCCGAAAGTATTGAGCGTAGAAGAATTGCTTTACGCAGCCACTCTGACTAAAGACAACGCCCGTAAGGAAGCCATCTTCAAGAAGACTACCGAACTCTTCCCGAACGACTACCGCGCATACAACAACCTCGGCGAATTGGCTTTCGCTGCCGGCGATGCAGCCAAGGCTGAAACTTACTTCAAGCAGGCATTGAGCAAGAACGCCAACGCCGCTGAAGCAAACGCCAACCTCGGTTTGTGCGAATTGGTCAAGAACAACGTAGCTTCTGCGGAAGCATACTTGGGCAAGGCTACAGGTGCCAACGCTGCCAACGAAGCATTGGGTAACCTCTACATCAAGCAAGGTCAGTATCAGAGAGCCGTAAACGCATTCGGCAACGCCAAGACCAACAGTGCCGCTCAGGCTCAAATCCTGGCTAAGGACTACAACAAGGCAAAGGCTACTTTGCAAGCTGTAGAAAACAAGGATGCCATGACCGACTATTTGATGGCTATCGTAGGTGCACGCACCAACAACGAATCTTTGGTTAACAGCAGTTTGAAGAGTGCCATCGCCAAGGACGCTTCTTTGGCCACTCAGGCTGATAACGACCGCGAATTTGCCAAGTACGCAAACTTGTTGAAGTAATTCGGAACATCGTTCCCTATATACTCCGGGCAGGGTGTCTTTGCAGGCACCCTGCTTTTTTATGCAAATTAATGCTTCTTCATGCTGCAACATCCGTTCAAAATGCGTATTTTAGCGGAAAATTTACAGAAATGAGAAAAAGCATCATCTTCCTATTGCTGTCCATACTGCTGACTACAAGTTGCAGCGAAAGAACCGAATTTACGTTAAAAGGGCAATTAACCGGATGGGATTCGGACACCCTCCTCGTCATCCATCAACTCCCCGACTACAAAACGGATACCCTCCTTTGTCGGGACGGGAAATTCGAGTACACATTCATCCCCGATACCTTTACCATGTTTTCGCTCGTATTCAACGCCGACGAATCGCTCCCCGTGTTTGCCGATAAAGGACAAACGGTGGAAGTGAAAGGTTCCGTCACAGAACCGATACTCATCGGCAAAGGCGAAAATCACCTGATGAACAACATCCTCACCCTGCTTCGAGACACTCCTGAAAAACAACGGAAAAACAAAGCCGACTCGCTGATTCGCGCCAATACCCACTCGTTTACCAACCTTTACCTGATAGACAAGTACTATACCTATGACGAAGAGCCTGACTATAACCGGATAAAAGAACTTCTCGATATGCAGTTCGGTTCCATCAAAGACAGCCCCTCCATCATGGCGCTTCAAGCACGATTGGAAAGCATCTACGGAAAATCGAAAGGACAATCCATACATTCGCTCACCGCTTTCGACCGCGAGGGAAACAGCCTCAAATGGAATAACATCCGAGGCAAATACATCCTTCTGGACTTTTGGGCAGGTTGGCATCCCGAAAGCGTTTCCCAACAAGACTCCCTGACCACCGTATTGAAAGCACTCCGCAAAGAGAACTTTCTCATCGTCAGTTTGTCATTGGATGTAGACAAGGAAACTTGGCTGAAGGCATCCGCTCGCGATACAACCCAATGGAAGCAAGTTTGCGACTTCAAAGGATGGAGCAACCCCATCGTCCGCGGACAGGGAATCTGCCGACTGCCGGCCAATCTGCTTCTGGACAAGAACAAACGAATCATCGCCCGCGACATACGGGGGCAGGAGCTGATAGACAAAGTAAAGGACCTGCTCCGGAAAGATAAGGAAAGAGAGAAAGAGCAAAAAGCGAGAAAAAGAACCAGATAACCATTACATCACCTTCATTCTATGCTTGTAAAACTATATGCCGCAGCCGTACAAGGCATCGACGCTACCATCGTCACCATTGAAGTAAACAGTTCACGGGGAATCAAGTTCTTCCTTGTCGGTCTGCCCGACTCTGCCGTCAAGGAAAGTCACGAACGAATCATTTCCGCCCTTCAGGTGAACGGCTATCGCTTCCCCAGCCGGCAAATCGTCATCAACATGGCACCGGCAGACATCCGCAAGGAAGGATCGGCATACGACCTTCCGCTGGCCATCGGCATTTTGGCTTCGGCGGAAGCGGTTTCGGCAGAAAAACTGCCCGAATACCTCATCATGGGAGAATTAGGTCTCGACGGAAGCCTTCACCCCATCAAAGGTGCTTTGCCCATCGCCATCAGTGCCCGTGCGCAAGGTTTCAAAGGCTTCATCTTGCCCAAGCAAAATGCCAGAGAAGCGGCTGTGGTCAACAATCTGACCGTCTACGGCGTGGAAAACATCAAGGAAGTCATCGGATTCTTCAACGGCGAGTGTCAATTGGAATCGACCGTTGTCAATACCCGCGAAGAGTTCTACCGCCATCAATGCGATTTTCCATACGACTTTTCGGATGTGAAAGGACAAGAAAACGTCAAACGGGCACTCGAAGTGGCAGCGGCAGGCGGACACAACATCATCATGATTGGTGCGCCCGGCAGCGGAAAGTCCATGATGGCCAAGCGGCTCCCCGGCATCCTGCCTCCTCTTTCGCTGGCCGAAAGCCTGGAAACAACCAAGATACACTCCGTGGCCGGCAAACTGAGCCGCAACGACTCCTTAATAGCCACCCGTCCTTTCCGAAGTCCGCACCACACCATTTCGCAAATAGCGATGGTGGGCGGCGGCCAGAACCCCCAGCCCGGTGAAATCAGTTTGGCACACAACGGCTTGCTCTTCCTTGACGAACTTCCGGAGTTCAACCGGAACGTCCTTGAAGTGCTCCGCCAACCGTTGGAAGACAGATACATATCCATTTCCAGAGCCAAATACAGTTTGGATTATCCCGCCGGTTTCATGCTGGTTGCTTCGATGAACCCATGCCCGTGCGGCTACTACAATCACCCGACCAAAGCCTGCGTCTGCAATCCGGGCCAAGTACATCGGTATCTGAACCGCATCTCCGGTCCCTTACTCGACCGCATCGACATTCAAATCGAAATCGTCCCCGTACCTTTTGAAAAGATGTCCGAACAGAAAGCTGCCGAGAGCAGTGCCGCCATTCGCGAAAGAGTCATCCGGGCACGGAAGATACAGGAAGAACGGTTTGCCGACCACCTCGGCGTTTATTGCAATGCGCAAATGGAAAGCAAACTGCTTCACCAATACGCCACTCCCGACGAGAAAGGATTGAACTTGCTCCGCACAGCCATGACCCGCCTCAACCTCTCGGCACGTGCCTACGACCGCATATTGAAGGTTGCCCGAACCATCGCCGATCTGGATGGCAGCGAACAAATCCTGTCCCAACATCTCGGAGAAGCCATCAGCTATCGAAACTTGGACAGAGAGACTTGGGGCGGATAAAGAGGTGACAGCAAAAACATATTAAGGCTGCATCACCTAAAAACGAAAGGACTCCTTGGGCAAGTATTCTGCCAAGGGGTCCTTCTTCTTTCTGCCGAAACCGACAAATCGGACAACCTTTTATTCAAATTGACCTTTCCTGCTCTGGGCAACCCCGATACCTTTGTGTCAGTATATTCAAACATCTTTTAAAAAGAAAAATCGTACAAAATGGACATCAGTAAATGGGCTTTCAACAACCGTAACCTCATCCAATTCCTCATCGCCGTTTTAGTGGTGGGAGGAGCATGGAGTTGCTACCGCATGAGCAAGCTGGAGGATCCCGAAGTGAAGGTGAAACTGGCTATGATTGTCACGACCTACCCCGGCGCATCGGCGCATCAAGTGGAACTGGAAGTGACCGATGTACTCGAAAAGAACATCCGCACGATGGGCGACATCGAGAGTATAGAAAGTTATTCGTACAACGACCTCTCGCTTATTCAGGTGGAACTTATCAGTACGGTAAAAGACACCGAAGTGGAACAACACTGGGACTTGCTCCGCCGCAAGGTGGAAACGGCACGTGCCTCCCTGCCCGAAGGAACCACCGCCCCCATGGTAAAAGACGACTTCGGCAATGTGTATGGCATGTTCTATGCCCTGACCGGTGACGGGTTGGCGGAACGCGAACTGTCCAACTATGCGGAACTGATTAAACGCGAACTGAACGACATCGAGGGAATTGACCGCATAGACCTATACGGCAAACGCCCGGAATGTATCGACATCCTTCTGATGCAAGACCGCATGGCAAATCTTGGAGTGAAACCCGCCGAGGTGCTGGCTACCTTGAACGGACAGAACAAAACCACATACACCGGCTATTACGACAACGGCGACCACCGCATCCGTGTGACCGTGAGCGACAAGTTCCGTACGGTGGACGACATCGGTTCGATGATTATCCAAGGGCACGACGATGACCGTCTCCGTCTGAGGGATATTGCCCGCATTGAGCGCGGCTTCGAATCACCCGTACGCAATGAACTCTTCTTCGACTCGCAGCGTGCCATCGGACTGCTGATTGCCGCTTCGAGCAATGCCGACATCATCAAGGTGGGAAGCGAAGTGGAACGTACCATGAACCGCTTGCTCGAAAGCCGTCTGCCCGCCGGCGTGGCGATAAACAAAGTCTTCGACCAGCCTGAACGTGTAAGCGACGCCCTCGGCACCTTCGCCATCAATCTGGTGGAATCGGTCGTTATCGTCATCGTCATCCTGATGCTTACCATGGGTTTCAAAAGCGGTCTCATCATCGGCTACAGTCTGGTGATAACCGTTTTCGGTTCGTTCCTGTTTCTGCAATACATGGATGGCACACTGCAACGGGTGTCGCTCGCCGCCTTTATCCTTGCCATGGGAATGCTCGTCGATAACGCCATCGTGATTATCGACGGTATCCTTGTAGACTTGAAGGCAGGCAAACCGCGCATGGAGGCCATGACTGCCATCGGAAGACAGACCGCCATGCCGCTGCTGGGCGCGACACTCATCGCCATCCTCGCTTTCCTCCCCATCTTCCTTTCGCCCGACACGGCGGGAGTCTACACGCGCGACCTCTTCATTGTGCTTGCCGTATCGTTGATGCTCAGTTGGGTGTTGGCGTTGGTGCATGTACCGTTGATGGCCAATCGTCGGCTCTTTCCTTCTCCCGACAGCCGTCCCGAACACAAGGGAGAATCCGAACCCGCCCGCCGCGAATACCCCGGCCGCATCTATACCACCCAGCGTGCGGTTCTGCGGTTCTGCCTCACCCACCGTTGGGGAAGCGTCCTGACCATGTTTGTCTTGCTGCTGCTCTCCCTCTTCGGATTCCGCTACATGAAGCAAGGCTTCTTCCCCGACATGGTTTACGACCAGCTCTACATGGAATACCGTTTGCCCGAAGGCACCAACTCCACCCGTGTGGCCGCCGACCTCCGACAGATAGAGTCTTACCTCAAGACCCGCGAGGAAGTGACCCACGTCACCACCTCCATAGGTGGCACACCGGGACGATACAACTTGGTGAGAAGCATCGCGAACCCGTCTTTGGCCTATGGGGAACTGATTATCGACTTCACCTCCCCCGATGCCCTGACAGCCCACATGGACGACATCCAGACGTACCTCACCGCCCACTACCCCGATGCCTACGTAAAGCTGAAGCGTTATAACTTAATGTACAAGAAGTTTCCCATCGAAGCACAGTTTCTGGGTCCCGACCCCGCAGTGCTTCAACGCTTGTCCGACAGTGCCCGCGTACTCATGGAACAAACGCCCGAAGTATGCTCCATCACAACCGACCGTACCCCCGATGTGCCTGTCCTCACCGTGGAATACGATCAACCTGCCGCCCGTGCGTTGGGACTGAGCCGCAACGATGTCAGCATCTCCTTGCTCACCGCCACGGGGGGCATTCCCATCGGTACTTTCTACGAAGGTATTTATAAGGATAACATCTATCTGAAATGCGTGAACGAGCAGGGCGACGCCATCGAAGACCTCAACAACACGCAGGTATTCTCGCAGCTTCCCTCCCTCAACGGACTGATGAACGAAGAATTGCTGGTAAAGCTGAAGAACGGAAACATAGACAAAGACGAATGGGTGGAAAGCCTCATGGGAAGTACACCGCTGCAACAAGTCTGCAAGCGAATTGATGTGCGTTGGGAGTCATCGGTAGTGCCCCGTTACAACGGACAACGCAGCCAACGCATGCAATGCTCTCCTGCTCCCGGCATCGAGACCGAAAAGGCTTGGCAAGTCGTGTCGGCTAAAATCGAACAAATCCCCTTGCCCGAAGGATACACCCTCCAGTGGCAAGGCGAGAAACGGGCAAGTAATCAGGCGATGAAATACCTTTTCCAGAATTTCCCCTTGGCCATTATCCTAATGATAGCTATCCTGATTATGCTGTTCAAGGACTATCGGAAGCCGGCCATCATCTTTTGCTGTCTGCCGATGATTCTGGTCGGAGTGGTCATCGTGATGCTGCTCACCGGAAAGACCTTCAACTTTGTCGCCATTGTCGGCACCCTCGGACTGATGGGGATGCTCATCAAGAACGGCATCGTGCTGATGGACGAAATCAATCTGCAAATCCATCAAGGCGTGGAACCTGTCACCGCCTTGACAGACAGTGCCCAAAGCCGTCTCCGCCCGGTGATGATGGCCTCCCTGACCACCATCCTCGGCATGATTCCCCTGTTGCCCGATGCCATGTTCGGCTCGCTGGCCGCAGCCATCATGGGCGGTCTGCTCTTCAGCACGGTGATTACGTTGTTTTTCATTCCGGTGCTGTATGCATTGTTCTTTAAAATAAAGGTATCATGAGAAAAGCATTCATTCTAATCGCATCCCTCCTTTGGGCGGTTATCACCCATGCCCAAACCACCCTTACGCTTGAGCAATGCCGCCAACTGGCATTGGAAAACAACAAGCAAATGGTTGCCGCCGCCCGACAGACAGCCGCCGCCGATTACACCCGTCGGAGTTACCGGGCCAACTTCTTCCCTAATTTCAACGCCAACGGGATAGGACTTTACAGTGCCGCCAAGGGGAACTTCAGTCTGCCCGGCGGCAACTTGCCCGTGTTCATGCCGGATGCCAATTCGCAACCCGTACCTACAGGCGGGTTCGCCTACTTCCCCGGCGTGGAGCTGAACTACAAAGTACGTACCGTCTGGATGGGCGGCTTGCAAATGGAACAGCCCCTCTTTATGGGCGGCAAGATACAGGCGGCCTACCGCATGGCCACGTTGGGCAAGGAAATGGCACAGGTGAACGAAGTCCTCACGGCTACGGAAGTAATCTTGCAGACCGACAATGCCTATGCCTTGATGATAAAGGCGCAAGAGATGCAAAAAGTGGCGACCGGCTACAACGCGGTGCTGCAAGAACTGCTAAAGAACGTAGAAAGTGCCTACAAACACGGATTGAAGTCGAAAAACGACCTGCTGAAAGTACAAGTAAAAATCAATGAAAGCGAACTAGCCATCCGAAAGGCGGAAAACGCGCTCCGGTTGGCTGGCATGAACCTGTGCCACCTCATCGGCCGTCCGCTGACCGACCGCCTCGTCCTTTCGGAGGATTTCCCCGCCATCGAGGAAGGGCTGCAAGTACAAACCAACAACATCACCGACCGTCCCGAATACACCCTGCTCGACAAGCAGGTGGCCATCGCCAAACAGGAAGTCAAAATCAGCCGAAGCGAACTTCTACCGCAAGTGGGGCTTCTCGCCTCCGCCGACTACCTGCACGGGTTGAAAGTCAACGGACAAACCCTGTTCGACAACGGGAACTTTTCGGTCATGGTGAATGTCAGCATCCCGATTTTTCATTTCGGCGAACGCATCAACAAAGTCCGTGCCGCCAAGATGAAACTTGCACAGACCCGTATCGAACAAGCCGAACTTAACGAAAAAATGCTTTTGGAACTGACACAAGCCGCCAACAATCTGGACGAGGCGAAACTCGAAGCCGCTCTTGCCGACCAAGCGTTGGAACAAGCCGACGAAAACCGCCGAGTGAGCCGGAGCGAATATGAAGCCGGACTTGAACCGCTTTCCGACCACCTCGAAGCGCAAGCCCTTTGGCAGCAAGCCTACGAAACCAAGGTAGACGCTCACTTCCAACTCTACCTGAGCTATGTCAAGTATCTGAAAGCAGCCGGACGGTTGAAAGAATAAAAACAAGTAATAACAGTTCAAAGCGGGTGCATCGGCCTGAAAAGGCACGGACGCACCCGCTTCGTGTTTCTTACGGCATCGTTACTTTAAAGTACGGACTCTCGATGTGCTGTGAACGGGCGATTTCCACCATCCGGTTTACAACGTCGGGATACTGTTCCGCCAAGTCCTTGTCTTCGTGCAAATCTTCCGCCAAATTGTATAGGTAAGGAGTTCCTCGCTTTACTATCAATTTCCAGTCGCCCATGCGCAGAGCCACCTGATTGGTTTCTTCAAATTCCCAATACAAGAATTCATGCACCTTTTGTCCTTCCTGTCCCAGCAAAGTCGGGGCGAAAGACAATCCGTCAAAGTAATCCGTTTCCTTTTCCGGATTGCGGTATTTCTCTTCATAGTTTTCCACTCCGATAAGTTCGCAGAAAGTCGGCATCAAGTCGTAGAAAGCGAACGGATGGTCGTTGGTCTTTCCCGCCTGTACCTTTCCCGGCCACCGGACGATGAAAGGCACCCGTATGCCTCCTTCGTGAGTCTGTCGTTTGAGTCCCCTCAACTTACCGTCGCGACCGAAGAATTTCGGGTCGGCTCCTCCCTCTTCGTGCGGGCCGTTGTCGCTGGTAAAGATAACGATGGTGTTGTCATCCAGTCCCTTCTCTTTCAGCTTAGCCAAAATTTCTCCTACGTAACTGTCCAGTCGGGTAATCATACCGGCAAACTGGGCATGGGTATGAGTGGTGGAATTGTAGCGCGAAGCGTTCCATGCCGTCCAGTCCTTGTCTTCCGTAAACTGCTCCTTATAAGAGAGGAGAATACTGTCTTCGGGCTGTACCAGTTCGGCGTGAGGAAGCGTATAGGTAAAGATACCGAAGAACGGTTGTTTGTCGTTTTGACGGTCGAGCCATTCCAATGCCTCCCGGTGGATGAGGTCGGCGGAATACTGCGAACGGTTCCTATATCCTTCCCCTTGCTGCGGATGCTTGATGTTTTCTTCCATCGTAACGCGTATCACTTCCGTGTCACCTTTCGAACGGTTGTAGCGATTCAGAAAGTTGGGGTAGTAAAGGTGAGCCTGATACTGGCAAATATAACCGAAGTATTCATCGATGCCCCGTTTGTCGGGCGTAGAGCAAGAACCTTCGTATCCTCCGGCCCACTTACCGAACATGCCGGTGGTGTATCCGTTGTCCTTCATGATTTCGGGCAAGATGACATGTTGGGGGTCGTAGGGATGCTGTCCCACCCGGCTGAACTCATCGTTCTCGCCATATTTCACCATCGGAACATTTCTCCAATACTCCTTGTTGCCGCGTACTTCGGTGTGACCCGTATGCTGTCCCGTCATGAACGAAGCCCTCGAAGGCGCACTGACCGGACTTCCGGCATAGGCTTGTGTGAATCGCATCCCTTCTTGCGCCATCCGGTCGATGTGAGGCGTGCGAATGTACTTCTGACCATAACATCCCAAGTCGCCGTATCCCATGTCGTCACACATGATGTAGAGGATGTTGGGTTTCTGTTCTTCGGTGCAGGCGGTGAAAAGGGGAAGCAGGAATGCGCTGCTTGCCCATAATAGCAGGTTTCGGTTTTTCATATTGAATATCATTTTGTTTAACGCTGCTGCAAAAGTAAGCATAAAATCCCGTATCACCACGTTTCTTTCAAAACAAATGTCTATATTTGTTGCTGATTAGGATAAAAAACGAATCATTTATGAACAAAAAACTCATTTTCTCCCTGCTTTTTGCGGGAGCGGCTTCTGCCACACAGGCCGATGAAGCCCGACTGCTGCGCTTTCCTGCCACCAATGGACGGGAAGTGGTATTTACGTATGGAGGCGACCTCTACAAAGCATCCATCCAAGGGGGCGAGGCGCAACGTCTGACCTCGCACGTAGGTTATGAAATGCTGGCACGCTTCTCGCCGGACGGCAAACACATAGCCTTTACGGGACAATATGACGGAAACACCGAAGTGTTTCTTATCCCCGCCACCGGCGGACAGCCCGAACGACTGACTTATACTTCGACCAACAGCCGCGATGACTTGGGCGACCGCATGGGTCCCAACAACATGGTGCTGACTTGGACACGCGATGGAAAGAACATCGTATATCGCAACCGCATCGGCGACGGATTCAGCGGAAAGTTGTGGAGCGTTTCAATGGATGGCGGAATGCCGGAAGCACTGCCGTTGCCCGAAGGCGGCTTCTGCTCGTATTCGCCTGATGGAAAGAAACTGGCCTACAACCGCGTGATGCGCGAGTTCCGCACATGGAAATACTACAAAGGCGGCATGGCCGACGACATTTGGATATACGACCCCGCCGCCAAGAAGGTGGAAAACATCACCGACAACGTGTCGCAAGACATTATCCCGATGTGGATTGGCGATGAAATCTTTTTCATCAGCGACCGTGACCGGACGATGAACCTCTTTGTCTACAACACCGTGACGAAGCAGACCGAGAAAGTGACCCACTACACGGATTACGACATCAAGTTCCCCAGTTCCGACGGAAACATCATCGTCTACGAGCAGGGCGGATACCTTTATAAATTCGACCCGAAAACCCGCCGGGCGGAAAAGATTTCCATTACATTGAATGCCGACAACGTCTACGCCCGCAAGGAATTGAAGAACGTGGCCGACCGCGTGACGGCCGCCGATGTCAGTCCCGATGGCAAACGTCTGGTGGTAACCGCCCGCGGCGAAGTGTTCGATGTGCCGGCAGACAAAGGCGTGACACGCAACCTCACCCGCACTTCGGGAGCCAACGAACGAGGAGCCAAGTGGAGCCCCGACGGCAAGTACATCGCCTACATCAGCGACCGTACCGGCGAAACGGAAATCTGGTTACAAGCCGAAGACGGCGAACCGATGCAGCTCACCCGAAACAACGACACCTACATCCGCCGTTTGATGTGGCGACCGGACAGCAAGAAAATACTCTACACCGACCGCAAGAACCGCATCGTAGAGGTAGACGTGGAGTCGAAGAGCAAGCATACGGTAATGCAGAACCCCGGCGGCGAATTTTACGAAGTCAGCTACTCGCCCGACAGCCGATGGATTACCTACACCAAGAGCGGCGACAACCAGATGAGCGTGGTGTATGTCTATAACCTGTCTGCCAAACAGGAAGTGCCCGTCACCGAAAAGTGGTACGACTCTTCGGCACCCGCATTCAGTACCGACGGCAAATATCTGGTGTTTACTTCGGCGCGCGACTTCCACCCGCAATACGGCCAATTGGAATGGAATCACACCTACAACCGCATGGACGGAATCTATATAGCCATGCTGGCTGCCGACACACCTTCGCCGCTCCTTCCGGACAACGGACGGGAAGAAACTCCGGGGAAAGACAAAGACGAAAAAGCGGCTGGCGTCACCGTGCGCGTGGATGCCGACGGACTTCCGGGACGACTCGTGAAACTCCCGTTGCCCGCCGGAAACTATTACAACCTCTTCTCGGACGGCAAGAAAGTATATTACAGCAACGGAGGCAACACCCGGGCTTTCGATCTGAAAACCCAAAAAGAAGAAACCGTGGCCGAAGGAGCTTCGTTCAGCGTAACGGCCAACGGCAAGAAAGCCTTGTTCTTCAAGCAAAACCGGCTGTTCGTGTGCGACTTCCCCACAGCGAAAGCCAACCTGAACGAATCCGTCAGTTTGAAAGACCTCACGGCTGCGGTAGACTATCCGCAAGAGTGGGCACAGATTTACGACGAAGTGTGGCGCGCCTTCCGCGACGGGTTCTATCTGGAAAACATGCATGGCATGGACTGGAAAGCCATCAAGAAAAAATATGAAGTGCTGCTCCCTTACGCCAAAACCCGTCTGGACTTGAACTACATCATCGGCGAAATGATAGCCGAAGTAGGTTGCGGACATGCCTACGTCAATCCGGGCGAAAAGCCGGAGCCCGAACGCATCCCGATGGGACTGCTGGGCGCCGAACTGAGCCGGGGAAAGAACGGTTACTATCGCATCGACCGCATCCTGCCGGGAGCCGTTTACAGCCCGACACTCCGTTCGCCGCTTGCCGAACCGGGCGTCGAAGTGAAAGCAGGAGACTACATTGTGGCCATCGACGGCATACCGACCAACAGCGTGAAGAACATCTACGAACTGCTCATCGGCAAGGCCGAAGTCCTGACCGAACTGACCCTCAACAGTCAGGCATCGGCAGAAGGCGCGCGAAAAGTGGTCATCAGCCCGATAAACGATGAAGCCCCGCTGTATCACTACAACTGGGTTCAAAACAATATCAAGAAAGTAGAAAAAGCCACCAACGGACGAGTGGGCTATATTTACATCCCCGACATGGGTCCGGAAGGACTGAACGAATTTGCCCGCTACTTCTATCCGCAGCTCGACAAGGAAGCCCTCATCATCGACGACCGCGCCAACGGCGGAGGAAACGTATCGCCCATGATTATCGAACGCCTGCTGCGCAAAGCATACCGCATGACCATGTATCGCGGCAGTGACAAAAACGGAACCATCCCCGACGCCACCCACCACGGGCCTAAAGTGTTGCTCATCAACAAGTATTCGGCTTCGGACGGCGACCTCTTCCCGTGGAGTTTCAAAGCGAACGAGCTGGGTACCGTCGTCGGCACCCGCACGTGGGGAGGCATTGTCGGCATCAGCGGCTCGTTGCCTTACATCGACGGAACCGACGTCCGTGTACCTTTCTTCACCAACTACGATGCCAAAACCGGCCGATGGATTGTGGAAAACCACGGTGTAGACCCGGACATCTTGATAGACAACGACCCGATAAAGGAACAAGCCGGCGAAGACCAACAGTTGAACAAAGCCATCGAAGTGGCATTGGAACAGTTGAAAGACCGCAAACCGTTGCCGAAGACTCCGTCTCCGCGAACCATCAAAGACTTGGGTTGGTAATGATGCGCTCACTCGTGCGCTCATTCCTGCCCGCATATTAAAAAAACGCCGTGGTGTTTTGATGAAAACATCGCGGCGGTTTGACATCTTTAGGTACTGAAGTTTCTTGCCGGCTTCCGCCAAATCGGGAGCTTGCGTGTTTTTGCAATGTGTTCCGTGATGGCTTTGGATATGTCGGATACATCGTTATTATATCTTCTGCAAGGGTTCACTCCCGTCACATATATTCAATTCGCTGTCAGACAATGTGTTAGCGTGAAAGGAGGACGAAAAATCTCCTTTCACCCCTTCACTTCCCCCCGGATTTACAGCCGGAGAGGGAAAACGCTCCAAGCACCCGGTGTGAAACGGTGAAAGGAACTTTTTGAACCTCCATTCACACGAAGGTTGTGATAACCAATGCATTAACGGGTGGTGAAAGGAGTGAATGCAACGTATGATGGATATGTTGTTTATTATGGTAGATATGTCGTTTATTGCCTTACCGGCATCATTATTTGCGAAAAGGACTTGGAGTTTACGGATAATATGTCTATTTTTGTTCATGGCTAAAGGGGCTATATATGAAGAAGAGCAATTTATTACAAAATCAGTATATTATGAATACCATTAGAAAACTACGACCTTCCAAAACGCTGGTTACATACTCGATTATCATATCAGCAATCGTTGGTTATGCCGTTTATTATGCCTTCATGGAAGGAAATGCTTCAGTAAAACTTGCTGCAATCATTGCGGCATTATTGGTTGTATTGCCTATATTGAAGATGCCGATAAGCATACACGAAGACGATGATAGTATACGAATCAAACAAATCGTAGGAGAGAAAGCATTTCTCAAAAGTGCATATACCATAACTCACATCAAAACAAACAGTTTGTTCTCGATACGTTTGTTCGCAACATCCGTCTTTTTATATTGGGGATATTTTAGAACAAAATCATTGGGAACATTCTATGCATTATGTGTGAATAATTCCAATTTGATTATGCTGACCGACAAAAATGACGGCTCTAAAATTGTCATTGATGCGCCCTGTATACGATAATACAACGATTGACAATCATAATCGTATGAATCATTTTCATTCGACCTGATTGCAAATCACTGTAAGTTTAAATCAATGAGAGGATAGCGCACTCAAACATTACGTATCCTCTCATTGATTTCGGCATCTTGCCGCTGATGAAAGTTTAATGCGTTTCTATTGTCGGGTAAAGTGTTTTACTTTTCCGTATAGTCTCCGTTCTTCCGAATCAGTTCGATGAGTTTTTCCACCGCTTGTTCTTCGGGGATGTTCTTTTCGATGCACTCTTTCTTTTTGTAAAGGCTGATTTTGCCTCGTCCGGCACCTACGTATCCATAGTCGGCGTCAGCCATTTCGCCGGGGCCGTTTACGATGCAGCCCATGATGCCGATTTTCAGTCCCTTGAGGTGCGATGTGGCGGCCTTGATGCGTGCGATGGTCGATTCGAGGTCGTAGAGTGTACGTCCGCAACCGGGGCAAGAGATGTATTCCGTCTTGCTGGTGCGGATGCGTCCCGCCTGTAAGATGCCGAAGGCGGTTGTGTCCACCACTTGCGAGGGAATGGTGCCTTGGTTGAATAGGAAGATGCCGTCGCACAGCCCGTCGAATATCAGTGCGCCCATGTCGGCAGCCGACTTGATTTGCAGGTTTTCGGTCTCTTCTTCCTGATAGAACTGGAAGAAGACCACGGGGTTGGTCAGCCCTTCGCTTGTCATTTCGTGAACCATGCCGCGCAACTCGCCCAAGCGGTTGAGGTGGTTGCTCTGCGCGATGACCACCACTTCGGGGTGCATCCGCAGGGCGGCGATGACTTCGCGGTCGAGTGCCATGTAAGGGAGGAAGAGGAACTTCAAGTCGGCCTTGTTGAGATGCAGTTGTATCATCTGTTGGTAGTTGAAGGCCGGATAGACGTTCTTGGCTTCGGGATTCCATTCGTTGGCGTCGATGATGTAGGCCATGTCTTCGCGTCGGTTCTCCGGGAGGCTTTGTCCGCAATAGATGTAGTCGGGCTTGAACTGTTCGTTGATGTCTTCTTCTCCTTCCAGACGGGCGCTGATGACAATCGGCAGGTTGTCGCCCCCCACATTTTTCACCGCTGCGGTGGAGCGGCGTACGGGCGAAAGGTAATTGAATCCTTCGGCTTCCTTGCCGGGGATGTACGGATGCCCTTCGCGTTCCAGTATATAGTCCACCAGTTTGCGTGCCACGGGGATTTCGGCTTCGGGCGCTTCGCTGAGCGATACGCGGATGGTGTCACCCAATCCGTCGGCGAGCAAGGCGCCGATGCCCAGCGCCGACTTGATGCGGCCGTCTTCGCCGTCGCCGGCTTCGGTCACTCCCAAGTGAAGCGGGAAAGCCATGCCTTCTTTTTCCATTTCGGCGGCGAGCAAGCGGACGGTCTTGACCATCACCACCGTGTTCGAGGCCTTGATGGAAATCACCACGTCCGTGAATTGATTGTCTACGCAGATGCGCAGAAACTCCATGCACGATTCCACCATTCCTTCGGGGGTGTCGCCGTAACGCGACAAGATGCGGTCGGACAGCGAACCGTGGTTTACGCCGATGCGGATGGCCGTGTGGTTCTCTTTGCAGATGTTCAGGAAAGGAACCAGTCGGGCACGGATTTTTTCGATTTCCTGTGCGTATTCCTCGTCGGTGTATTCCAGTTTCTTGAAGGTGCGAGCGGCGTCCACGTAGTTACCCGGATTGATTCGTACCTTTTCGGCGTATCGGGCGGCCACGTCCGCCACGTTGGGATTGAAGTGTACGTCTGCCACCAACGGCGTGTTGCAGCCTTGCGAGCGCAGGCCGATGTTGATGTGTTTCAGGTTTTCGGCTTCGCGCACCCCTTGGGTGGTGAGGCGTACATACTCGCCGCCTGCGTCGATGATTCTTTTGGCTTGTTCTACGCAAGCCTCGGTGTCCAGAGTGACGGTGTTGGTCATGCTCTGAATGCGGATAGGATTGGTGCCACCCATAGGAGTGGCACCGATGTTTACTTCTGTCGCCTGTCGGCGGGAATAGTTGAATAAATCCATTAATTCGTTTTATAGGTGTATTTCACTTCTTTCAACTCTTCGTTGGCTTTCACGATTTTGTTCTTCAGACCGTTTTTGTAGTCGGCAAACTTGGCGGCCAGTTCCGCGTCGGCCAGTGCCAGCATCTGTACGGCCAGGATGGCTGCGTTCATGGCACCGTTGATGGCTACCGTAGCCACGGGGATTCCCGGAGGCATCTGGATGATGGAGTAGAGCGCGTCCACGCCGTCGAGTACCGAGCCTTTGATGGGGACGCCGATGACGGGAAGGGTGGTTCCGGCGGCGATGACGCCCGGAAGGGCGGCTGCCATGCCGGCGGCTGCGATGATGACCTTGATGCCTCGGTCCGCCGCGTTCTTGGCGAAGCTTTCCACGGCTTCGGGGGTGCGGTGTGCCGAGAGGGCGTTCATCTCAAAAGGCACCTGCATCTCGTCGAGCAGTTTGGCCGCCTTCTCCATGACGGGGAGGTCGGAGGTGCTGCCCATGATAATACTTACGATTGGTTTCATTCTTCTTATTCCTTTTTGAATTATTACATTCAAACACAGAGCCGTTGACTATCCGAAGGGTCGGTGTCGTCGCGACTCTGTGTTCGGTTCTTTCAATACATTATTCCAGTGTAGCCTGATAAGCGGCCGCGTCCAACAGGCTTTCGATGTCGGCGGCGTTGCTCGGCTTGATTCTGATGAGCCAGCCTTCGCCGTAAGGGTCTTCGTTCACCAGTTCCGGACGGTCGGCCAACGCTTCGTTTTGGCACAACACTTCGCCGGCGATGGGCAAGAACAGGTCGGATACGGTTTTCACTACTTCGATGCTGCCGAACACTTCGCCGGCTTCCAGCGTTTCGCCTTCGGTCGGTATGTCTACAAAGACGATGTCGCCCAGTTGGTCTTGCGCGTAATCGGTGATGCCTACGATGGCTTCATCGCCTTCCAAGCGAATCCATTCGTGTTCGCTGGTGTAACAGATGTTTGTCGGATAATTCATGATGTACAAATTTTAAAGGTTAATATTAATTTGGTCTTCAAATAAACAAAATTCCTGTGATTCCACAAAACATTCCGGTCACAAATCCTGCGATGACCTCCGATAAAGTGTGTTGCCGGACGATAATGCGTGCGCTTCCCACCGCTCCGGACAGCAGGATGAAGCCGCAGAGCCATCCTACGGGATTGAAGTAAAACAGGAAACTGTAAGAAAGCAGTCCGCCCGTCAGGATGCCGCAACCCGCCGCATGGGTGCTTACTTTCCACTTGATGTTGATGAGACAGCAAAGCACCGTACACATCAGCGAGGCGGCGATGATGGCCGACAGGTAATGGGGGAAGTGCATCCGCTGCATCGTGAGGAGGCAGGTGGCATAGCTCATGATGGTGAGAAGGTAGGGAACGAATCGTTGTTTCCGTTCGCTCGATTCTTGTGAAGCCCGTCCGCTCAGCTTTTTATAAATGCAGATAAACAGTGCGGGGATGAGCAGTGTGAAACTGCATACGATGCCCAGTACCGCCAACTTGTAGGCAAGGGGCATGATGTTGAGGTACGTGAAGCCGAACAACAGGATGAAAGTGCCGGCGGGAATCAAAAAGGGAGTGGTTACCGCCGAGAGGATGCGTGCTATTTTTTCCATTGCTTTATCGTCTTAATTTGGATATGGGGATGCCCAGTTGTTGTCTGTACTTGGCTATCGTCCGGCGAGCTATCGGATAGCCTTTTTCTTTCAAGAGTTCTGCCAGCTCGTCGTCGTTGTAAGGCGAGTTCTTGTCTTCGCTGTTGATGCACTCCTGCAAGGCCCGTTTGATTTCGCGCACCGACAGAGCCTCGCCGTTATCGTTCGTATATCCTTCGCTGAAGAAGTACTTCAGCGGGAAGATGCCATAGTTGGTCTGCACGTACTTGCTGTTGATGACGCGCGAAACGGTGGATATGTCCAGTTTGGCCCGTTCGGCCACTTCCTTCTGTATCATGGGTTTCAGCAGGGCTTCATCGCCTTCTCTGAAGAAAGGGCGTTGCAGGTCGATGATTGCCCGCATGGTGGCGGACAGGGTTTGTTGGCGTTGTTTTACGGCGTTGATGAAGCCCTGTGCGGCATCCACTTTTTGTTTCAGAAACAAGAAAGCGTCTTTCGACTCCTTGCTTTGGTTCTCTTTGTTGTTGGTGTGTTCTTCCAGCATGTCCGAAAACTCGCGGCTCAGGCGGAGTTCGGGCACGTGGCGGTTGTTGAGGCTCATGGTGATGGCGCCGTCTTCTTCGGTCTCTACGATGAAGTCGGGCACAATCTGTTCAAAGTTCTTGCCGATGATTTCGCCCAGCGAACTGCCCGGACGCGGGTTCAGTCGCGTCAGTTCGCTTACCGCCTCGTGGTAAGTCGCTTCGTCGATGCCCAGCCTTTCCATGATTTTCTCCTTGTTTTTTCGTGTAAAGTCATCGCAACATTTGCTGATGATGTCCGTTTCCACCCGCTTCAGCGGAGAGTCGGGTTTGCGTTTGAGTTGCAAGAGCAGGCATTCCTGCAGGTTGCGCGCACCGATGCCTGCCGGGTCGAAGTCTTGGATGATTTTCAGTATCCGCTCCGTTTCGTCTGCCGATGTGTAGATGCCTCGATAGAGAGCCAGCTCGTCCGTCAGCGTGTTCATGTCTTTGCGCAGCAGGCCGTCGTCGTCCAGCGAGCCTATCAGGTATTCGGCGATTTCCTCCTCTTCTTCCGACAGGTGTTGCATTCCCAACTGTTCCTTCAGCGTCTCGTAGAAGGAGATGCTGTCCGAGAAGGGGATTTCTTCCGCTCTTTCGCCGCGGCTGAGGTTATGCTCCTGCAATTTGTAGTCGGGGATGTCGTCCTCCGTGCGATAGTCGCCCAGCGTCATGTCCTCGTCGTTAAAGGACGTGTCCTCTTCGGAAGTGTTCGTTTCGAAGTCTTCCGTGCTTTCGTTTTCGGATGTTTCCTTTCCCTCCTCCAAGGCGGGGTTGTCCAGAATTTCGGCATGAATGCGTTCCTCCAGTTCCACGGTGGGGAGTTCGAGCAGCTTGACTACCAGCATCTGTTGAGGCGACAGCGTTTGCGTCAATTGCTGTGCCTGCGTCTGTATTTGGTGTGATCCTTGCGACATAATTACTTCTTTAGCTATTGAAGTGCAAAATTAGACATTATTTGCAGCATTCTCCATTTCCCGGTCGAAATTTTATCGGTTTCTTCTGCCGTAAACGTGCAGACGTTTTTTTAAAACGCCGCCGCCAAATAAAAAACGGCGGCGGGTCGGACGGATTTCAGTATCGGAAACTGCTGCCTCCCAAGAACTCCCTCAGTAGCGATGTCGGCGGCAATTCCTTGTCGGGTATCGCGACGAAGTATTCCAGAAACTTACGCAGGCGATAGGCTTCCGAGTATTCGGGGCAGTTGTTGGGCACTTTGCGGAGGATGGGTTCTGCATAATCCTTGATGACCGCCAGTTCGAACAACAGAGCGGAGTTGAACATCACGTCGGCGTGCTCCTGATAGGGAAAAATCCATTTCTCTTCTCCGGCACGCACGCTGGGCCAGCGTTTGATGGTCTCTTCCGCCGAAAAGTTGCGGTACTTGTAGTCGCGGATGATGCGGCGCAACAGTCGGTTGTCGGTGGTGGGGATGTAGTTGTGGTTGTCCAGCAGGATAGTGGTGAGTGCCGAGACGTATATCTTGAATTTCTTTTCCGCCGGGATGTGCCGCGTCAGTTCGGGGTTCAGCGCATGAATCCCTTCCAGAATGAGTATCATGTTTTTGTCCAGTTTCAGGCGGTTGCCGCTTTGTTCTCGCTTGCCGGTGACGAAATTGTAGCGGGGCAGTTCCACCTCTTCGCCGTTCAGCAAGGCTTGCAGTTGGGCGTTGAAGAAGTCGAGGTCGAGCGCATAGAGCGATTCGTAGTCGTATTCGCCGGTTTCATCCTTCGGAGTATCCACGCGGTTCACGAAGTAATCGTCCAGTGAAATCGGGTAGGGGCGCAGTCCGTTGGTCATCAACTGCACGCTCAGCCGTTTGCTGAAAGTCGTTTTCCCGGAGGAAGAGGGACCGGAGATGAGAACCATTTTGACGGGTGCTCCGTTCAGTCCCCGACGATATATCTCATCGGCCATCTGTGCGATGCGTTTCTCTTGCAAGGCTTCGGACACGTTGATGAGTTCGGTGGCATGTCCCTGATTGCATGCGATGTTGAAGTCGCCCACCGTGCCTACACCCAGAATCCGGTTCCATCGGCGGTGTTCCTTGAATACTTCCAGCATTTTTTCCTGCTTCACCGCTTCTTCCAGCACCTCCGGGTTGGAGCGGTTGGGTACCTGCAACAGCAGTCCGTCATCGTACTGCACGAGGTCAAACAAGCGGATGTAACCGGTGGAGGGCAGCAGGCTGCCGTAGTAATAGTCGACGGTTTCGCCCAACGTATAATAATAGGAATAGAGACTGTCCGAAGTTTCCAGCAGTTTCACCTTGTCCGTCATCCCTTTTTGGCGGAAGCGTTCCACCACTTCGGCGGTATGGGCCTCGAAGCGTCGGAAGGGGAGGTCTTCGGCGATGATTTCCTTCATGCGTTGCTTGATGCGCTGCACGTCGTCCGCTTCGACGGGGCGGTCCAATTCCAAACGGCAATAATAACCTTTCGATACGGGGTGTTCGAGCAGGATGCGGCCGGCGGGATGGAGGTCTTCCACCGCCTTGCACAGAACGAAGCAGAGCGAACGCACATACGTGCGCATCCCCGAAGAACTGCGGATGTCGAGAAACTCCACATCCTTGTTGTTGTACATGCGATACTTCAGCCCCTCTACCTTATTATTGACTTTGGCACTGACCGTTCCATAGGGCAAATGGAGGTCAAAACCCAAATAAATGTCCAAAAGTGAACTTCCGATGGGAAAACTTTTTGATTTATTGATATTTTTGCAATATATTTGTAACATGTTTGTAATACTTAAATTCGGTAAACAACTGTTTTCGGCGGTTAAGTTACTGAATAAAAAGGAAAAACGCTAATTCATAACATAATTTGTAGGGAATGGAATATTCTTTTTATGATTTCTTAAAGTTGCTAGGCTCTCTGGCATTGTTCCTTTACGGAATGAAAATCATGAGTGAGGGGCTGCAAAAGTTTGCAGGTGATCGGCTTCGCCGCATCCTCACGGCAATGACCACCAACCGTGTTACCGGTGTTCTGACCGGTGTTCTTATCACAGCGTTGATTCAATCTTCGTCCGCTACCACCGTTATGGTAGTAAGTTTCGTTAATGCCGGCTTGCTGAGCCTGTCACAATCCATCGGCGTCATTATGGGTGCCAACATCGGTACGACGGTGACTGCTTGGATTATTTCTACACTGGGATTCAAGGTGGATATGGCGACCATGTCGTTGCCGTTGTTGGCCATCGGAATCCCTTTGTTGTTTTCCAATAAAAGCAGCCGCAAGTCCATCGGAGAATTTATCTTCGGATTTTCGTTCCTCTTCATGGGACTCTCCATGCTGAAAGACAATGCGCCCGACTTGGGGCAGAACCCCGAAATGCTTTCGTTTGTGCAGAACTATACAGACATGGGCTTCGCTTCCGTCATTCTCTTTGTGCTCATCGGTACGGTGCTCACTATGATTGTGCAAGCTTCTGCCGCCACCATGGCCATCACGCTGATTATGTGTGCCAACGGATGGATTAGCTTCGAGCTTGGTGCGGCGTTGGTGTTGGGCGAAAACATCGGTACTACCATCACCGCCAATCTGGCCGCCCTGACGGGTAACGTGCCTTCCAAGCGCGCCGCGTTGGCTCACCTTGTGTTCAACGTCTTTGGAGTCATCTGGGTGCTCTGCCTGTTCAAACCGTTCACGATGGGGATTTCTTGGTTTGTGGAAAATGTGATGCAAACCGTAGACCCCAGCGTAGCCGTTTCGTTCAAACTTTCCGCTTTCCATACGACCTTTAATATCTGTAACGTACTTATCCTCATTTGGTTCGTGAAACTGATTGAAAAAACCGTCTGCAAGCTCATTCCGCAGAAAGAACAGGAAGAAGAATACCGTTTGCGCTTCATCACCGGCGGTTTGCTTTCCACTGCCGAACTCTCCATTTTGCAGGCTCGCAAGGAAATCAATCTTTTCTCCGAACGTATTCATCGCATGTATGGCATGGTGAAGGACTTGCTTCACACGACGAACGAAAACGACTTCAATAAACTCTTCAGCCGCATTGAGAAGTACGAGAACATCAGCGACAGCATGGAACTGGAAATCGCCAATTACCTGAACAAGGTTTCGGAAGGTCGGCTAAGTTCGGAAAGTAAGTTGCAGATTCGGGAAATGCTCCGCGAAGTGACCGAGATAGAAAGCATCGGCGACAGTTGCTACAATCTGGCTCGTACCATCAACCGCAAGCGTAACGGCGGCAAGGACTTTACCGAAAAGCAATACGAACACCTCCACCAGATGATGGACTTGGTAGACCAAGCGCTGGAGCAGATGGTGAAGCTGGTTGAGGATGAAGACCATTTGGTGGACGTGAACAAGTCGTTCAATCTGGAAAACGAAATCAACAACTACCGCAGCCAACTGAAGAATCAGAATGTGGTGGATGTAAACAACAAGGAGTACGACTACCAGATGGGTGTTCACTACATGGACCTCATCGGCGAGTGCGAAAAACTGGGTGACTATGTGGTGAACGTGGTCGAAGCCCGTACCAATGTAAAGGAGAAAAAAGCCTAAGCAAGGTCATGCCAAATAAGAAAAGGGGAGCATATCTGAAGTGCTTCCCTTCTTTTTTGTGTCGGGAAGTGTATTTAATCGGAAAATCTTCTTATTTTTGTGAATCCATCCTTTTAAAAGAGAAACGGATGATTGTGAAACAACCTAAATAGCCGAAAATCATGAAGAAAAGTTTGATTTACACACGGACGGGCGACCGGGGAAAGACTTCGCTGGTGGGAGGAACCAGAGTGGCGAAGACACACGTCCGGTTGGAGGCATACGGTACGGTGGACGAACTGAATGCGCAACTGGGATTGTTGCTCACTTACCTGACAGATGAAGACGACCGGAAGTTGCTGCTTTGGGTGCAGCATAAACTGTTTGCGGTGGGCGCCTATCTGGCTACCGACCAAACGCAAACCACGCTTCGAATGGAAAGCCGGATAGGCGAAGCGGACATCCGCAGGCTGGAGGAAGAGATTGACCGTACGGACAATGACTTGCCCTCGCTGAAAGCGTTTGTACTTCCCGGCGGTTCGCGAGGTTCCGCGGTGTGTCAGGTGTGTCGCACGGTGTGTCGCAGAGCCGAACGACGGATTCTGGCTATGAGCGAAACTTGCGAAGTAGAAGAAAATGTGCCGGCATTTGTGAATCGTTTGTCGGATTACTTGTTTGTTTTGGCCAGAAAGTTAAACTTATTAACGGAAACCAATGAAATTTATTGGGATAAATCTTGTAATTGAATTATTTTGTTATACTTTTGCGGCTGATAAGAGAGTATCACTGAATTGTTGATTATTAAAAAATAGGAATTACTATGTATTGGACATTAGAATTGGCCTCAAAACTGGAAGATGCGCCGTGGCCCGCTTCAAAAGAAGAGTTAATCGATTATGCTATCCGTTCGGGTGCTCCGTTGGAAGTGATTGAAAACTTGCAGGGAATGGAAGACGAAGGTGAAATCTATGAAAGCATTGAAGATATTTGGCCCGATTATCCCAGCAAGGAAGACTTTTTCTTCAATGAGGACGAGTATTGATTGTCTTCAGATAGGATGAAATCGAATATCTGCGAGGATGCGTCAAGTGAACCGACCCCTAAAAGTTAGACAAAAAACTTTTAGGGGTCGGTTCAAAATACAATACAGCCTCATTTGTTAAGTCGAACAGAAACTCAACTTAAATTTCATCGGGCCACGGACAGGGTTTGTGAGTATTTTTAAAACTCGGACGCTGGGCGTTTACCTTACGCAGATATTCTCCTAATTCTTTCGACAGGCGTTTCACAATTTCCGGATGATGGGCCGATTGGTCGTTCTTCTCGCTGATGTCTTGGGGGATGTTGAACAGCTCTTTCTTTCCGGTTTCGTAATAGTACACTAATTTCCAGTCGTCTTTGCGGATGGCGCAGTTTAAGTTGATGCCTGCCCCGTCGTTTCCCCAGATGTTCGGGAAGTTCCATACCAGCGAGCGTCCTTTCGAGGTATCGCCCGTCTGTTTCAACATAGGCATGAAGCTGATTCCGTCTATCGGATTGACCGTGGTATATTTCCTCACACCGGCCATTTCGAGGATGGTAGGATAAAAGTCTTCTATCATCAGATACTTGCCGCATCGGCTTCCGGCTTCCACTTGCCCTGGCCAGCGCACAATCATCGGCTCGCGGATGCCACCTTCGTACATCGAACCCTTTCCGCTGTTCAACGGATAGTTCTGTGTTTCTCTGAGACCATCACGCCATTCGGGCTGCGATGCCAATCCGCCATTGTCGCTCATAAAGATAACAACGGTGTTGTCAGCCTCATCGTTCTTGTCAAGCCAGTCCAACAGGTCGCCCAAGCTTTTGTCCATGCCTTCTATCAGCGAGGCATAGGCGGCTTCTTTGTCGCTTAGTCCTTTACGTACATATTTGGGGAAGAAGCGCATATCCTTGTCTATCGGAATATGGATGGCATAATGCGCCATATACAGATAGAACGGCTGATTATATTGTTTGGCCTTGTCGAGGGCTTTTATCGCCTCGCGGGTAATGGCTTCCGTAGCAAATACGCCCGTACCCCAATAGTTTTCCAATCCGGGAATGGACATCAGCGAAGTGGCTTTTCCGTCTTTGGTATGACCGAAATTTCGTTCGCTCAGATAAGTGGCTAATCCGCCTGCAGCATGGCCTCCTATGTTCACTTCAAAGCCCCAGTGCGCAGGGTTTTCTCCCGGAGTATCGATGGCTCCGAAGTGGGCCTTTCCGCAATGGATGGTGTGATAGCCGCTGTTTTTCAGCAATTGCACGAATGAGGTTCCCACGAACGTATTATTTATGCCTTTCACCTGACTTACGCCGTTATAGTTCCAGTCCGGCAAATCTAAAGTCTGGCTTTTTCGGTCGGTGGTCTTGTCACGCTCAAGAGTCCAGTTGGTCACTCTGTGGCGGGCGTTGTTCGTTCCGGTAATCAGACTGCAACGGGTGGCCGAACTCAGCGGACAGGCATAAGCCTGCGTAAACATCATTCCCTGACGTGCCAACCGTTCCATGTTGGGGGTTTCGAATGTTTTGTTGTAATGGGTCTTTTCCGTCCAAAACGGCACGGAGGTGTCTTGCCATCCCATGTCGTCCACCAAAAAGAGAATTATGTTGGGACGTGGATCTTTGCGAGCCGCATCTTGCGCCATTGCAGGCAACGTGACGCTTGCCAACGCAATGGCTGTGGTTATATTCTGTAATGTATGATTCATATATTTTATTTTCTATAAACCTGATTAAGAAGCAATCCGGCCGATGTGTCTGCACACACCAAACCGGATTGCTTGTTTTCTTATAAAATAAGCAACTTATTCTGCACCCTCGTAACCTGGGTTTTGTGCTAGATTTTTATTTGCTTCACGCTGACGCAGCGGAATGGGATAAAGTACTTGATAGTCTTTGGCATTCTTGCCGCGTTCTACTGCATTCGAGATAAATTTGCCATGGCGAATCAGGTCTTCACGACGCAGGCCTTCGGAGAAGAACTCGCGTCCGCGTTCGGCCAAAATAAAGTCGCGCAGCTGTTCTTTCGAACTGTAGTCCGACAAACTGATTTCGGTCACTTTAGCCCGTTTGCGTACTTCATTAATGTAATCGATACTTTCTTGTGTTGGGCCTTGCTGTTCGTTCAATGCCTCGGCACGACACATCAGGATGTCGGCATAACGCAGATAAACAATGTCATTTCCGTTGCATTCGCTTGATGCGTCCGGATCGGGCCAATACTTAAAGCTTCGTACATTGTTAAGGGGCTGTCTTTCGGCATCGCGCAGCAGTTCCACCTGCTTCCCGCTTTGGTCTACATAATTGGTGATAAGTACCTCCGTACGGATATCGCCCGGCTCGAAGGTGTCGTAAAAGGCGGTATAAGTACGAAACTGTGCCCCAAAGTTAATCCAGTTGCTCTGAATCGGATAGTTGGGTGGGAACACATGAGGCATGTAATTGTTGTGATACCCCGATTGGTTAATGCACGGAGCGCGATAGATATACTCTTTATTGTCTTCACCGTCTACACTAAACATCTTCTTGTAGTCGTCATACAGCCTGTAGTACTCCAAATCAATAACTTTTTGTGCGGTAGCGGCAGCATTAGCCCAGTCTTTTTCGTGCATATAGAGCTTAGTCAGCATGCCCAAAGCGGCTCCTTTCGTGGCCTTGCCTATGGGAGCTTCGGTGACAGGAAGATTTTCGACTGCAAACGTAAAGTCGTCTACTAGATACTTCACGAACTCATCGTGTGAGGCACGCGGAGTGGATTTCCCGATTTCTTCTATCTGGTCGGGCGATGCGTTTTTGGGTATTTCAATAATAGGTGTGGTTCCGAATAGGTTATACAGGAAATAATACGATACGGCTCGTATAAAGCGTGCCTCGCCTTGTACGGCCTTAATCTTCTCAGCCGACAGCGAAGTCAGGTCTTCGGTAACGCTGAGCACCGAGTTGGCACTCGATATGGCCTGATACATTTGAGTCCAAAAGCTATTCAACAGAGAGTTATCTACCGCCCATGTGAAATTGATAAACGGAGTGGCGTCGCGCTCCAGTCCGCCTCCGGTTTCGAAAGCAATATCGGTACAGAATTCATTCATCAGGTAGGTATAGTTACGGTGCGTATATTCAATGATGCGCGAACGAGAGTAGGCTCCTGCCAGCAGGGCGTCCAACCCCGACTGTTCCTGCAGCATTGCATCCGGGTCGTATTCGGTATAAACTTTCTCCTCTAAGAAGTCGGTACATCCTACAGCTCCCATCGTCAGGCAAGCCATCACAGGAATATATATGTATTTGCTTAGTTTCATAATTCTTTTTTGTTTTTAAAATGTAACATTAAAGCCCAATCTTATGGTTCTTGCCAGCGGATAGCTGTTGAAACTGACTTTCGAAACCGAGGTCTCTCCGGCTGCACTTGCATCGGGGTCGAAGCCATCGTATTTGGTGATGGTTGCCACATTGTCGATAGAGCCGTAAATCTGTAATTCCTTTATGATGTTGTTCTTCTTCAGAGGTACATCATAGTTAAGGTTGATGTTCTTGATTCGGAAGAACGAAGCGTCACACACGGTCAGCGAGTTGGTTACATATTGTCCGCCGTAGTTTGATGGGTTTACGCCGCTCGGATACTCGTTGGTAGGATTGTTTTCAGTCCACCGGTTACGATAGTATTTCGCTATGCGGTTACGGTATTCGTTAGTAGGATACAGGGTTTCAAGTACGTTGGCATCTAAAGTGCTGATGCCGAACACACCTTGCATGAATATGCTTAGCGACAGGCGTTTGTATCGCAGCGTATTGGTAAATCCGAAAGTTGTGCTCGGAAATGGTTTGCCCAGCACTACTCTATCGTTCGAGTCGATGGTGCCACTTCCGTCCTGGTCTTTAAACTTCAGTTCGCCCGGTTTGGCATTGGGTTGTGCCGAATGGGCTATATCATCATTTTTCTGAAAAATACCTTCTACTTCATATCCGTAGAAAGAGTAAATAGGGTCGCCCACACGGGTTATTTCGTATCCCGAAACGAAACTGGCCACTGAACCTGTTATCAACTCAGGCATAAAGTCGGGCAACTCTTTCACTTCATTTTTCAAGAACGAGAGGTTAAATGCCGAATCCCATCCCCAGATTTTCGAGTCGATGTTTACGGTATTCAAGGTGATATCAATACCGGAGTTACGTACTTTGCCGGCATTTACCTTCATGCTACTGAAGCCGATGGCAGATGGCAGAGGTTTGTCGAATAATTGGTCTTTGGTATCGCGCATATACAAGTCTATGCTACCGGTAATGCGATTATTGAAGAATCCGAAGTCAATACCCATATTGGTTTCGGCCGTGGTTTCCCACTTCAGATTAGAGTTGGGCAGACGCGATTGTACCACTCCTTGCGACAAGGCACTGCCAAACACGGCCGTTCCTCCTGCAGTAAGAGTATTAATGGTTTGATAGTTAGCGATTCCTTGATTACCCATCTGTCCATAACCGATTCTGAACTTCAGGTCGCTGATTTGTTCGATGCGCTTGATAAACGGTTCTTCCGACATACGCCAGGCAAATGCGGCAGATGGGAAGAAGGCGTATTTATTGTCTTTTGAGAAGCGTGAGGTTCCGTCATAGCGGAAAGACAATGTGAACAAATAGCGATTCTTCAAATCGTAATTGATTCGTCCCAAGAACCCGTTCAGGCGGTTGCGACTCTTATAGGAGTATACATCGTCGCCATTTAGGTTATCGCCACTATGCATATTGTTAGAACCCGTTACGTCCGACAGGAATCCTTTCGCACTGCCTTTGACGTATTCCGATATGAACTGTTCGAAAGTAGAGCCTACCATGACGCCTAATTTATGCTTTTCACCCCAATTCTTTTTATAGTTTACAAAAAACTCGGCTAGCCATTGAGTGTTTTCTCCACTCTCTTTGGTAGCTATACCTTTGCTTGACAGTCCCGTCATGGTGTCGCGGCTTCTGTACTGAGAGGTGATGTAAGAATCGAGTGTGGCACCTAAGCGGGCTGTAAAGACCAAGTCTTTCAGAGGCTCTATCTCGGTAGTGAAAGTGCCGTACGCATTGTTCTTATGTTGTTCGGGCGAAACGCCATAGAGCAAAGCCAAAGGATTGTCCAGTGAAATGAAACTGTTCTGATAATAACGTCCTGTCTCCGGATCTTTGCCTATAGGCAGAGTCGGGTCGAACAATAGGGCGGCGTTGATAGGACCTGCGTTTTCGTTTACCGCATTGCTTTCGTATATCTGATGTCCGTCTTTACGAGTAAAGTTTAAGTTGGCCTTGAAGCGAAGGAACGACTTCGGGGTAAAGCTCAAGTTGGTGCGTACGTTATATTTCTTTAAATCGGAGCATTTCACGATACCTTTTTGATCGAAGTAGTTCAAGCCCAAATAATAATCGTTCTTATCACTTCCTCCGGCTACCGACAATTGGTAAGTCTGTACTGGAACTCCGTTTCTGAATATCTCGTTCTGCCAATTGGTACCCTCGCCCATCGCTGCTATCTGCGCATCGGTATAAATTTTCCCGTCTGCGCTGCCGGATTCTTCACGCAATGCGTTGAGGGTTTCCATATATTCTCTGCCGTTGAGCATCTCCATCTTCTTGGCTACCGACTGGAATCCTATCTCGGTACCGAACTTCACGTTGATGTCGCCTTTCTTACCACTTTTGGTTGTAATCAGCACTACTCCGTTGGCAGCACGTGTTCCGTAGATAGCAGCTGCCGATGCGTCTTTCAGTACTTCGATTGACTTAATATCATCGGGATTGATGGAAGATGCATCTATGCCGGGCAAACCATCGACTACCACCAATGCCGAGTTGCTACTGTTGATAGAGCCGGCTCCACGTATCTGAATCTTCGTGGCAGCACCCGGTGCCGAACTGCTTTGGCTGACAGTTACGCCCGCCGCCTTGCCGTTTATCATCTGGAATGCGTTGGTATTGACTCCTTCGGTAAACTTGCCTTCGCCAACCGAGACTACCGAACCGGTGATGTCTTGTTTCTTCTGAGTGCCGTAGCCCACAACAACCACTTCTTCGAGCACTTCAGTGTCTTCTTCCAATAAGATAGAGAATTGACGTTTGTTGCCGTCTATGCGGATGTTTTGCTGGCGATAGCCCACATACGATATAACTAAAGTACTTCCTTTGGATACGTTTGGCAGTTCAAACTTACCGTCAATGTCTGTAATTGTACCATTGGTGGTACCTTTCACCACAACAGATGCACCGATTATCGGTTCACCTGTGGCATCTTTTACGACACCTTTACAGACATCGGTTTGTTGAACCTCGTCTGTGTGAGAGTTCATTGGACTTTCTGCATGTACTGCATAGAACGGAGTTCCCATCAGAAGCAGCATCATACTGACTGTTTTTAGTCGTTTTAACATAGCTGTGATTTTTAAGTGT
>CAYXZF010000011.1:0-39089 GCA_964469845.1 uncultured Phocaeicola sp. | reverse complement strand
CTTGTTGATATTATCGTTTCCGATTTTTGATAATAGGCAAAGTTCTACCGGAACTCTAAACACCCCAATACCTAAATTTTTTAACCCTTTAATTAACACTTATGCTAAAAAAACTAAGAACAGTCAGCTTCATGCTGCTTCTGATGGGAACCCCATTCGGCATTGCATACGCAACCAATCCGAATGTTTCCTCCATTTCCACTGTTCTACAGAACAATGTTTGCAAAGGTATTATCAAAGATGGTGCAGGTGAACCGGTTATCGGTGCATCGGTAGTAGTAAAAGGTACTACAAACGGAAGCATCACTGATTTTGATGGTAAATTTGAGTTGAGCAACGTACCTGTAGGAAGTACTTTACAAATCTCTTATGTAGGTTACGTTACACAAGAAGTTAAATTTAACGGACAAGAACTCAACATCATCTTGAAAGAAGACACTGAAATGTTGGAAGAAGTAGTGGTAGTAGGTTATGGTGTGCAGAAAAAAGCCAACTTGACCGGTTCTGTCGCTTCAATCAACGCAGAAGCACTGGAAAGCCGTGCCGTAGCCAGCGTATCGGCAGCTATGGCAGGTACAATGCCGGGCGTGACATCCATCCAGACTTCCGGTGCTCCGGGTGCCCAAACAGGTTCCATCACCATTCGCGGTAAGAACTCCATCAATGCTGCCAGCCCGTTGGTTATCGTTGATGGTGTACCGGGAAGCATGAACAACATCGACCCACAGGATATTGAAAGCATTTCTGTATTGAAAGACGCCGCATCAGCTGCCATCTACGGTGTACAGGCTGCAAACGGTGTAATCTTGATTACCACAAAGAAAGGTAAGTCTGGCGCAAAACCACACATCAACTACTCCGGTACTGTATCTTGGGCCAGCCCAACTGCAACCTTGAACTTCTTGGGCGCAGCAGACTATGCTACCTTGTACAATGAAGCTACTTTGAATGACAACCCGAAAGCCCCGTTGCTTTACAGCGAAGACGACATCGAAGCCTACCGCAACGGCACCAAGAAAAGTACAGACTGGTACGATGAAGTATTCAAAAGTGCCGCTATGGAAACTCAACACAGCCTTTCTATTAATGGCGGTTCTGAAAAGACTACATATATGGCTTCTCTCGCCTATTTGTACCAAGACGGTCTGTCACAAGAAAAAGACTATGAACGTTACAACGGTCGTGTAAACTTGGATTCAAAGATTGCCAAGTGGATTAATGCAGGTATCAACGCTTCCGCATACCGCGGCATCAACAGTGATGAATATACCGGTTTCGGTTCATTGTTGCAATGGGCTAACCGTATATCTCCGACAACACCGGTTTACAACGAAGACGGTTCATTCCACTACAGCGGTTTGGACAACCCGGTAGCCGTGCAAGGAAACAGCGGTACAAGCCGTACCATGGATCAACAATTGAACGCAACCGCTTACGTAAATCTGACTCCGATTGAAGGGCTGAGCATCAAGGGTCTCTACTCTTTGCGTCACGACTACCGCGACTATTCCACATTCAAGAAGAACTATGTATATGGTAACGAAACAGGAAGCAGCGACAGCGGCAAGCGCGAAGGTCAGCACTATCATTATAATTGGAACTGGTACACTTCTCAGTTGATTGCCAACTACATGAAAAACTTCGGCGACCATAGCTTCAATATCTTGGCCGGTGCCGAACAGGTGGAATACACCTATCGCTACACAGGTGTTTACCGTTCAGGTGGCGGTAGCAACGAATTGGGTGAATCAATCAACACCCTCGATGCTTCTTCACAGAAAACATACGATGGCGGTTACGAAACAGCTCGTCAGTCATACTTCGGCCGTTTGCAATACGACTATATGAGCAAGTATTTGTTCGAAGCCAACTTCCGTGCCGATGCCTCTTCACGCTTCCCGAAAAACAACCGTTGGGGTTACTTCCCCGCATTCTCTGCCGGTTGGAGAATTTCCGAAGAAGCATTTTTGAAGGACAATGCAGACTGGATTAGCAACTTGAAGCTCCGTTTGGGTTGGGGTAAGACCGGTAACGAAGAATTGAAAGACAGTGACATCTATCCGGCTATAGCTACATACGCATACGGCAACACGATGTTGGGCGGCAGCCTTTATTCCACTGCCTATGAATCACGCTACGTAAACGACCAATTGAAATGGGCAACAGTAACCAACTATGAACTCGGTATCGAAGCCGGATTCTTGAACAACAAAGTTGGATTCGAACTTTCTCTTTATAAGAAGAAAACAGACGACATGTTGCTGTATTTGCCTATCCAAGGCGTAATCGGTATGGGTGAACCCGCTCAAAACGCAGGTAGTGTAGAAAACACCGGCTTCGACTTGAGCATTTTCCACAACAACCGCATCAACAAGGATTGGAGCTACGCCGTAAACTTCAACGTGGCTTACGTAAAAAATGAAATTACCGACATGTGCGGAACAGAAGGTGAAGACCCGGACAATAGCAAGTACTGGCGTTTGGAAGGTCATCCTATCGGTACTTTCTATGGCTACGTAGCCGATGGCTTATTCAAAACTCAAGAAGAACTGAAAAACCATCCGAAACGTACAGGCACAGAAAAGTTGGGTGACATCAAATACAAAGATTTGAACGGTGACGGTAAAATTACCGCAGACGACCGTGACGTTATCGGCAAGAACTTCCCGACATGGACCGGTGGTTTGAACGTAGCCGTTTATTACAAGGACTTCGACTTCTCCATGCTGTGGCAAGGTGCATTCGATGTAGATGCTTACTATACAGGCGAAGCTGCATACGCTTTCTTCAACAGCGGTAAGGTTTTGACCAAGCACATGGATCGTTTCCACGAAACAGCAAATCCCAATGGTAACTTCCCACGTTTGTCCCTTTCAGACCAAATAAACTATCAGACTTCATCCTACTGGTTGGAAGATGCTTCTTATGTTCGTCTGAAAAACATCACTTTGGGCTACAACTTGCCGAAAGCATGGTTAAATAAGGTCGGTATCGAAAAAGCCAAAGTATTTGTTGCCGGCGAAAATCTGCTGACATTCTCAAGCTTGGACGGTTTGGATCCTGAGTCTCCATCAGACACCCGTGGTGCTTTCTACTCTAACGTGAAAAAGGTTTCATTGGGTCTTAAAGTTTCATTCTAATACATAAACAAGATTACTAATATGAAAAAGAATTTCTTATATATTGCAGCAGCTGTTGCGTTGGGATTTTCTTCTTGTGTGGAGCTTGACCGCTTCCCTTTGGAAGAACTCTCGGACAGCAGTTTCTGGAAATCAGCCAAAGACGCAGAAATGGCTGTATCAGACCTTTATCCTTCATTGCCTTATTGGGATGTGGATGAAGCTATTAACTCTGATGATGCCGTACATGGCATCAAATGGGCAGCCGGTAACGTTTCCAAAGGTATTTATGACCCACAAGATCAGAGTTGGAGCGGCACATACTCCGTCATCCGTCAGGCTAACTTGATTTTGAGTAAAATTGACGACATCCCTAACTACGACCAAGCAGAAAAGAACAAGGTATTGGGACAGACTTATTTCTTCCGTGCTTTCCATTACTTCGACTTGATTCGCACTTTCGGTGATGTTCCTTACATTGACAAACCATTGACGTTGGCCGAGCAAGAAGGTGTCACTCGTACTCCGCGTGCAGAAGTATACAGCAAGATTATGGCCGACTTTGACAAGGCCATCGAATACTTACCGACTGCTTGGGACGGTTCAAACTATGGACGCATCACTAAGGGTGCCGCGTTGGCTATGAAAGCTCGTGCCGCATTGTATTATGGCGACTGGCAGGTAGCCGCAGACAATGCCAAGAAGTGTATGGACTTGGGTGTTTACGAATTGTACGACAAAGATAATACCGGCAAGTATGCAGAATTATTCTGGGAAAAAGCTGATGGTTGCGATGAATTTATCTGTGTAAGACAATTCGAAGCCGGTGTAGAAGGTTGGTACTTGATTGGTTGGGAAGCGTTCCCGACATTGGGTTGGGGCGGTATCAACCCGACTCAGAGTTTGGTAGATGCTTTTGAAGACATCGAAGGTGCTCCCATAGCCAAGTCTGCCCTCTACGATGAAAAGAATCCCTTTGAAAACCGCGACCCGCGTCTGGAAGTAAACGTACTGCACGATGGTGAAACGATGTATGGTACGACCATTAAAGTAGCTCCGTTGAAATCAAGCGGTAACACCGGTATCGGTCAGCATGGTGACGCCACTGCTACCGGTTATTATCAGCAAAAGTGGTTGGATCCCTCTGTTTATCCCAGTACAGATGGTTGGGATATGGGTAAAGACGCTGTTGTTATCCGTTATGCCGAAGTATTGCTGACATACGCCGAAGCAATGAACGAATTGTCCGGTTTGGATGCAAGCTCATTCGATGCCGTCAATCAAGTTCGCCGTCGTGTTGGTATGCCCGATTTGCAGAACAGCGACCCAAGCAAACCGACATACTGCGCTACACAGGATGACTTGCGTCAACGCATCCGCAACGAATGGCGTGTGGAATTTGCTCTTGAAGGTGGCAAGCGCCAATGGGATATCCGCCGTTGGGGCATCGCCAAAGAAGTGCTTAACGCTCCGTTCCGCGGTTTGAAATATACATTGGTAAACGACAGTACTTGCATCTTGTACGAAGGTAAAAACATAGAACTGATCGGTAGCAGGTATTCCGACCACAACTATGTATATCCGATTCCTCAAAAAGAAATCGACTTGAATCCTAACTTGGAACAAAACGAAGGATATTAATCAACATAGCGCATAAAATAGCTAATTAAACTCTGGTGGGAGCATCTGCAGTGATTGCCAGATGCTCCCATTTTTATTCGTTACTAATGTTTATTTATTGTATGAAAACATACGGGATTTTTGCAATACTGTTTCTTTGCTTTTTTACGGCATATATGGGAAATCTGTCGCACATCATCGTCTATCACGAACAGCATCATTTATTTCTATATACACAAGCCTATTTTGAGCAACAAGTTCGGTCGGAAGGTTTCTTTAGCTACCTGACAGCTTTCATCATCCAATTTTTCTATTATCCGTGGTTGGGAAGTGCTTTATTGGCATTTCTACCGGCTTCCGTATATAGTATGGTAAGGAGTATTTTCCATTTTTTGTTCGGAAAAGAAGATTGGTTGCAATTAAGCATTATCCCGTCTTTGCTCTTATTTTACCACACGATGGAAGCCGGTCATACCCTTGTACCTATCACCGTTACGGTATTAAGTCTATGTCTGCTTCATCTTGTCCTGTGGATATTCCGTCAGCGAATGCCACTGATTCCGATACTACAAAATACACACATCGAGAAAAAGAATTTACGAATCGGGCTACAAGTTTTAGCACTGCTTATTTATGTCGGATATGGTTTTTATCACTTTGTAAAAAGCTACAACCGAAATGAAGGCATCATGCTGAAAGCTGAAATGCACGTCAAGGCTAAAGATTGGAACAACGTATTGAAATACACCCGTTTATATTTAGAAAACGGAAAGAACAATCACTTAATAGCCTATTTCCACAACATGGCATTGTATCATACAGGTCAATTGCCCTATCAGTTGTTCGACTATCCGCCGGTATTGGGAGTTAAAGCACTTTACTTCCCTTGGAACAGCGACAGCCGGGAAAGTGAATACGGACATTTCCTTTACGAAGACCTGGGACACATCAATGCAGCTCATCATTGGGAATTTGAAGCTATGACCGTATGGGGAGAAACGGCATTCCACCTACTGAATTTGGCACGATACAACATCGTGAACCATCGCCCGAAAGTAGCTCAGAAATTCATCAATAAGTTGAAACAATCCCTGTTCTATCGAAACGAAGCACTTGCTTTGGAAAAAAACTTAGAAAGCGGACAAGTGGAAGGTATCAGAAATGCTCTGATTAAAACTCCCAACAGTCCCGCAAGATTCATCAACACCCAAAACATCGGTCCGGAATTGGAATATCTGTGCAACCACGATCCGAAAAACAAAATGGCATTCGAATATCTGATGAGCAATCTTCTATTAAGCAATAATGTAGTGCGGTTTGTAGATAACCTGCACCGCATCCATCAATTTGACTATCCCTCATTGCCTCCTGCTTACGAAGAAGCCTTATTGATATACAAACTAAAAGTGGGCGAAAAGAAGTTTACAGAAACCGGATTCACCATAAGCCAAGAAACAGAAGCACGGTTTGCACGCTATTACCAATTGATGGAAAACAAGCAACTGAAAACCATCCAACGGGAATTTGGAAAAACTTATTGGTTTTATTTGAACTACGTAAGCCCATATGGAAACAAAGTAATAGCTAATTAATATCATATCGACATGAAATCCAAATACTTGATTTACGCTTTAACCCTTATTATGACCTGTAGTTGCAGCAGATACCATGCAGCCGATAAGGAAAACGAAGAATGTCCTGTCATTTTCCCCGACTACTCGTCCGTAACCTTCCCATCGAACATCGCACCTCCCAACTTTATAATCCGAGCAAAAGGAGAAAGTTATCAGATTGAAATAGGCATCGATGGAAAAACTTCGTCCTTCATCATTCACAACGATGATGCCACAGTACAAATTCCTGAAAAGAAATGGAAAGAACTATTAAAGAATGCTGCAGGAAAAGACATTTACTTCCGCATCAGTATCCTGCAAAACGAAGAATGGATTCGCTATGCCGACATCAAGAATACGATTTCACCGTACCCCATCGACGGGTATCTGGTCTATCGTTTGCTGTATCCGGGTTATGAGCTATGGAGTGAAATGGGCATCTATCAACGTGACTTGAGTTCTTATCAAGAAACATCCATTGTAGAAAACAGGAATTTCGGCAAACAATGCGTAAACTGCCATACTTTCGGTCAGCAGTCACCGAAAAACATGATGATGCACATACGCGGTTCACAAGGCGGCACCTTGATTCAGCACAACGGAAAAATAGAAAAGGTAAATCCAAAAGCTGACGGATTCAAATATAGTCCCACCTATAGTTCATGGCATCCCTCAGGTAAATACATTGCTTTCTCGACCAATGAAATACAACAGTTTTTTCATTCTTCCGGACAAAAAGCCATCGAAGTATCCGACTTGGGTTCCGACTTAATGATATACGATGTAGAGAACCATCGCTCATTTACAGACTCATTGGTATATGGCGACACATCTATGGAAACATTCCCAACATGGGCTCCTGACGGAAAAACACTCTACTTCTGCCGGGCACAAGGATACAAGAAAGGAATGCCGTTGGACAACATCCGTTATGATTTGTTCCGCATCAGCTTCGATATGACACAAGAAAAACTGGGTACTCCCGAATGTATTTATAAAGCCACGGATTTACAGAAATCCGTTTCTTTTCCCAGCATATCACCCAATGGGAAATATCTGATGTTTACTCTTTCGGATTACGGGAATTTCTCCATCTGGCACCCGGAAAGTGATTTATACCTAATGGATTTAAACAATGGCAAAATCAGCGACCTGAAAAACGTGAACAGCTTGGATGTAGACAGCTATCATACATGGAGTTCATGCGGGCGATGGCTTACATTCAGCAGCAAACGAATGGACGGTCTTTGGGCACGCCCTTATTTCGCCTCATTCAATCCGGAAACCGGCGAAACCGGGAAAGCATTCCTTTTGCCACAGAAAGATCCATTGTTTTACGATAACTATACATACACATACAACCGACCGGAACTTATTAAAGAACCGATTACCAACGGCAAAGAGTTTGAACGGATTATCCCACAGAAAGCCATACAAGCCACCGGAATGCACTAATTCCTCCGAGGCAGAAGCATCCGTTGCAATTCCTGCACCGAGCCGTTGAATACATTCAAATCCACCTGCTTATCAATGCCTGGCAGCGTACCGACATCGGTGTGCTGCCAGAATTTCCAGTCGCCCTGATACTTCACCGAGTCCACATAGTAATGCGCAATCCAGTAAGGATAGGAATTGAAGACGGAATCGTTCAGATAGCGGGTTTTGAACTTGTAGGATGCATAGATGATAGGCTTCACACCGTAGTGCGCCTCCACCAAACGAAGCCATAGTTTCAAATCGTCCTGCATCCGAGGAATACTCTTTCCTTTCTTTTCGATGTCGAGCACAGGAGGCAAATCGCCCGGTTGCAAATCTACGGATTGGATGAAGAAAGCCGCCTGCTTCCGAGCGTCGGTCTTGGGATTATAAAAATGATAAGCCCCGCGAATAAATCCGTGAGCGCGGGCGGAATCGAAATTAGCCGTGAAAGTACGGTCGGCATAGTCACCTCCCTCGGTAGACTTCATAAAGACGAAACGAATAGGAAATTGTCCCCGGCGGGTCTGTTCCAACAACTTCCAATCCACCATCCCTTGATGATGGGAAATGTCAATGCCATGCACTTTATAATCCGCAGGCATACAGACACCATAACCTTTGAAGCCATAGCAAGGCTTCCAGCGATAAGCGTAGGGACGGACAAAAAAAGAATAGAATGCGGCGGAAAAGAGAATTACAATCACCCCCATCAATACACGATACAGCCATGCGGGCACTTCCCACTTACGGACTGTTTTCTTTTTCTTCTTACGGGCGGACGCCTTTTTCCGAGGCTTGGCGACCGACTTCTTGACAAGGGATTGTTTACGCATTTAGTTTTTGATTAGATAGGCACGTATAGAAAATTACACCTCCTCCCCTCTCTGAAGGAGGAAGGAAGGAGGTGCACATCTCATTACTTAGCCTGTTCCAACTGCAAAGTCTTGGTCGGTTCATCACACACTTCAGTCGGGCCGAAGTACTGGATAGGACCGGGATATACATAAGCGGTTTCCTTGGCCCACGCATCGCGGCAAGCGGCAAACTTCTTGAACGGAGCACCATCCAGCTTCACAAGTGCCTTCTGGATAACCGGCTTCATTTCGCCGTGACGACGTTCCATGTTCATCATCATGGTAATGGGCACACCACCGGCAATCCATTCGGCGGCCGGAGCAGTGGTATTACGAACAGAAGACATGTAACCTGTCTTTCCGTTGGCAATCAACATAGATGCCGTGTAACCCAATGAGTAGCAGTAGTCAGCGTCGAAGTTAGACGGAGCGGCGCAACGACCTTCGTAACCGAAGAAGTGGTGCTGAGCGGCAAACTTGCCTGTATACTTTCCTTCTTCTTTCCACTGTGCCAACTTGGTACCTACCATTTCAGACAACAGCTTTTCTGTTTCAATCAATGAAACCTGTACGTTTCCGTGCGGGTCGCGGTCGAGTGACAACTGACGGGCAACGCCTTCGGGCAGAGAAGCATAGATGGCTGAATTTTCTTCGGAGAGGTGCTTGATGATGTATTCACGCTGCTGTGACTTCTTGACCATCGCAAATTCTTCGCCATTGTGAGCGAGGAAGTCGTTCAGTTCGGCAATCAGTCGCTTCATGGCCGGAATAAATTCAATCAAACCTTCCGGAATCAACACGGTACCGAAGTTGTTGCCGGCTGTGGCACGGTCGGCCACTACCTGAGCGATATAAGTCACAACATCGTCCAACGACATTTCCTTGGCTTCCACTTCTTCGGAAACGATACAGATGTTGGGCTGAACCTGCAAAGCACATTCCAAAGCAATATGTGAAGCCGAACGGCCCATCAACTTGATGAAGTGCCAGTACTTGCGGGCAGAGTTACAGTCGCGCTGAATGTTACCGATTACTTCGGCATAAGTCTTACAAGCAGTGTCGAAGCCGAAAGAAGTTTCAATCATTTCGTTCTTCAAGTCACCGTCGATAGTCTTCGGACAGCCGATAACCTGTACGCCGTAGTTCTTGGCAGCATAGTATTCGGCCAATACGCAAGCGTTGGTGTTAGAGTCGTCACCACCGATGATTACGAGCGCCTTGATGCCCAATTCCTTGATGATTTCATAACCCTTTTCAAACTGTTCTTCCTTTTCCAGTTTGGTACGTCCCGAACCGATGATGTCGAAACCGCCGGTGTTACGATATTCGTCGATGATTTCAGCAGTCAGTTCCTTGTAGTTATGGTCTACCAAACCGCCGGGGCCAAGGATAAAGCCATAGAGCTTGCTGTCTTTGTTCAACTTCTTGATGCCGTCAAACAAACCGGAGATTACGTTGTGACCACCGGGAGCCTGACCACCCGACAGGATAACACCCACATTGATAGCCGGGAAGTCTACAGCTTCGCCTTCAACGAACTGAATCAACGGCATACCGTATGTGTTGGGGAACAACTTCTTGATGGCTTCCTGATCGGCGACAGACCGGGTCGGTTCACCTTCCTTTGCGACTACGGCACCCTTCAATGCCTGGGGAAGTTTCGGCTGATAAGCAGCACGAGCAATTTGCAATGCACTTTTTGTCATATCGATATTATATTAATAATGTATAGAATCATACGTTCTCACGTGCAAATTTCGTTCTTTTTTTGCAAATATGAAAACGTATACAAATAAAAATGCTAACTTTACACCGAAATTCAATTTACATAACTTAAAACTTTACATTTATGGCAAGCAGAAAAGAATTAAAAAAGAAAATTTCCTATATCGCAAGCGACTTGTTTCTGGCAAGTCTGGTAGAAGGCGTAAACCGCGAACTGGTGGTAAACGCCATCCACAACGTATTGGCACTGGTGCCTCGCATCAGCCACACCGAGCCCGGCAATGTAAAAGGCTTCTATAAGAAACTTCACGAAGACTTGAACAAGGAAATTCAGATCGTAGCAGACGAGTTGAACAAATCGGTCTAACCTTCCCAAGAATATGAAAAAAGCCATCTGTGGTTTTATCTACCACAAACTTTTGGGTTGGAAAGCCGAAGTGCATGTACCCGACTATGACAAGTACATCATTTGCGCGGCTCCCCACACCACGAATTGGGATTTGTTCATCGGCAAACTGTTTTATGGAGCTATCGGACGCGAAACCGGATTCATGATGAAGAAAGATTGGTTCTTTTGGCCGCTCGGTCCCATCTTCCGTTGGATGGGAGGCATCGCCGTGAACCGCGACAAGCGAACCTCACTCGTAGACCAAATCATCAAGATTGCCAAAGAAAGCGACAAGTTTCACTTGGCCATCACGCCCGAGGGTACTCGCAAGGCCAATCCAAATTGGAAGAAAGGATTCTACCACATCGCCAAAGGTGCGGGAATCCCCATCATACTCGTGGGCATCGACTACTCCAAGAAGTGTTGCACCATCGGCAAAGAATTCCACCCGACCGGCGACATTGACAAGGACATGCGCGAGATAAAGCTCTACTTCAAAAACTTCAAAGGCAAACATCCCGAAAATTTTTCGATAGGAAAAGTGGAATGACAGAGAATAAGAAAGCGGAACATCTTTGTGATGTTCCGCTTTCTTATGGGGCGGACAAATGAACCAACCACTTCTTGCCGGTCACGCTCGTCAGCAAAGCCGTTCCATCCTTTTCGATGGTCACCTCCGGATACTTGGGTTCCACCAACACCGTACCGTCAATACGGACAATTCCCCATTGGCTGTAATTCATCTCCACGGCACAGAACCGGCCGACCGGAGGCTTTATCTTCCGATAAATCGGAGGAACCGTGACGCGATTCCCCACTTTCAGTCCCCACTTCATTCCTGCCTGAAAAGGCACCGCCTGCTTAAACGCAGTCAGCACCTGCCGCTTTCGGGCCTTCTCTTGTTCCTCCTGTACATTGCGAATACGCTCCGCCAATCGTTCAATGGACTCACAGCAATCCCTCCATGCCCGTTTTGAATTCTCGCTGCCCAAATACACTTTCGTTTTCCCCTCCGAGGCATGGTAATACCTGCCTTCCGAATCCGTTATCACCAAACTTCCGTCTTCCAACCGGCGATGAATCCAATAAAAGTTATCCGAATCTCCGGCCAACAGACAAGCACACCGATTTCCATATTCAAAGATGGAGAGATAGAAATTTCGGTTCGCAATAAAAAGTCCGCCCGCATAGCACCCGCTTTCATACACCTTTTGAGTACGGCTGCAATACATGTTCTTCCCCACCTTCAACATTTCAAACGCTCCGTAGCGCTTCACTTCCGGCTTCCTGTCATACAGCCGCAAGTTACACAAATCCAAATAGCAGGTTCGATTGCCGGCCGTCTCGACCATCAGAAAATCATGACGAACAAACTTCACAGACCGACAGCCTTCCATTTGCCAGACAACCTTACCGGAAGCATCCAACAACCCGCAACGGTTGTCTTCAAACTTTACGGCCGCCCGATTCTTCCGAATATCAAAGACTGCGGCAAACTGCGGTTCCGTCACTTTCTCACGTCCGCACCTCAATCCCCACAGTCCGCTTTTCTCTTCTTTCCAAGGTTTCAGCACCGCCTCTTTCCGCTCCGGCACAGCACACGGCAAACTCCACTCTTCAAGTCTCGCCAGCAATACATCATGCGAAATGACCGTTTCCACTCCACAATCTGTTTCCGTCATTTCCGGACGCTGAACGGTTGAAGTAAACGAACATCCTGCCTGCGATGTCTCAAGCAGAGCCTTTCCGGCAATCCTTCCCCGAAACATCTCCTCCCAGTTCCAAGGAACTACCGGAAGCCCAAACAAGCGATAAAGCCCCACATTGTCTATCACTACACAATTCTCTTTCCCTTCCGCCCGGCGCAATCCCCGTCCTACCTGTTGCAGATATTTGGCCAGCGACAAAGTGGGACGATCCAACTGCACAAACTCCACATCCGGACAGTCAAACCCCTCGCTGAACACCTCTACGTTTACCAGCACATCCGGTTCTCCGCTTTTGAAAGCAGCCACCAGGCGTTTCCGTTCCTCTCTCGGAGTCCTTCCGTCAATGGCCACCGCCTTGACGCCTTGCTCCGTATAGTATTCCGCAATCCGGCGTGCATGGTCAATGCTGATGGCATAAACTATTCCTTTTTTCCCTCCTGCAAACCGAATCATGCTCCGATACAGCCGTTCGATGCTCGTTCGTTTGTTCAGCACCTCTTCCATCTCCCTTACCTGATAGTCGCCATCAGTTCCGCATTTCTTCAGCGAATCTATCAGTCTCCGCTCCACACCGTCCGGTCGGATAGACACATAGTCGAAAGCCGACAAGACCCCTTTTTTGATGAACTCCGCAATACTTTGCGAGGTTATCAACGTGTCAAACAAGTCCGTGAATCCGTGTCGGTTCATCCGGCAAGGAGTAGCCGTCAGTCCTAGGATGATGGGGAGCAGGTAAGGACTGTCGCCGGTGTCGTACTTGTCGATAACGGCTTGCATGCGCATTTCCCAACGGATGAACAACTGCTGATTGGTTTTCCGTCGCCGATAGGACAACACATCGCCGCAAAGGTCTTTCTTCTTCAGAAAAGCCATGTCCACAAAAGACATGCCGCGGGTGTAGAACGAAAACAAAAAGAGGTCTCTCGCCCAATCCAACACGGATTGCGGAGCCAGAGGAAGGGCGTGTATCCGCCGGATATCCTTCAAGGAAACGGCACGCTTCGGTGTTTTGTCAATGCCGGTATAGACATACTTGAACGGATGACGTTGCACCGTCAGTCCCTGCGCCACCGCCCGATTGTAAAGAGCGCGAAAGTTGCGCAGATAAAACGAGGTAGTGTTGGGACAAAGTCCTGCACTTTTGAGATACACTTCATACTCCATCATCAAGTGAGTGTTCATCTCCTTCAACGGAATCTCACGCTTCTGCCGAAAACGCATGAAACTGTTGAGCGCACAGGTGTACTTGTCGGCCGTACGCGGTTTGCCGAGTTTTTTCAGCCGGGCAATCTGATTTAGAGAAAAGGAAACGAATCCTTTAGCGGATAAGGTCTGTTTCTTTGTTTTTGAATCCATATTTCATACTTTTAAAATTCGCTTAAATGTAAAGGATAGAAAGGGAATGGCAAGGAAGGAATAGAAGATTATATTATATAAGGTGAACTCCGCGGGCTTTCCTGCCTGCGAAGAGGGTTCTGCAAACGAAGTCATGGATTTAGTCGTTCAAAACACACCGTCAAACAAACATTTTTACTAACTTCGCAACGTATTTGTACCAAGCTATCATGAAGAAGTATCTATTGACCCTCTTACTCGCCTCCGGCTTTCTTGCGGCCTCCGCCCAAGGACTGGACGGCAACGTAGAAGAACGGCTCACCCGGTTCTTCGCTACCTATCGGCATCCGCAGGCCAACATCGGCACTTGCTCATTGGAGACCTACGAACTCGACCACCGGCGGCGCAAACTGGACATCCGCCCGTCCAAGTCGTTCGGCTATCAACCTTTCACCACGGAGAGCGTGAAACAGATTTACCAAGCCCTGAGAGAAGTGTTGCCCGGCCCCGTGAACTATTACGACCTCACCATCCACGCCGACGGGGAACCCATCGAAAATCTGATACCGAACGCGTATCGGAAGAAAACGGACAAGAGCCGCGTGTGGAAACGGGAATACAAAGGAGACGCGTGGGTGACCAACGCGTCGCGCCCCTACACCGCCGATGAGGGAATGGAAGGACGGCACATCGCCCTGTGGCAAAGCCACGGGAAATATTACAAAAACGACAAGGGAACGTGGGAATGGCAACGCCCGCACCTGTTCTGCACCACGGAAGACCTGTTCACGCAGTCGTTTGTCGTGCCATACCTCATTCCGATGCTGGAAAATGCGGGGGCGGTGGTCTTCACCCCTCGCGAACGAGACCCGCAACGCAACGAGGTCATCGTGGACAACGACGGCACAGGCATCTATCAAGAGGTGAAGAGCCGCAAAGGAAAATGGACGGACGCCGATGTAAAGGGTTTTGCCCTGAAGCGACGCATCTACACCGACGGACAGAATCCGTTCGAGGAAGGAACCGCCCGTTTCGCCCCCACCGAGAAGAAAGCCGAAAAGGCGTTTGCCCAGTGGATTCCGGACATCCCCGAAGTGGGACGCTACGCCGTGTACGTGTCCTACCGCTCGCTGCCCGAAAGCGTGAGCGATGCCAAGTATTTGGTCTTCCACAAAGGAGGTGTGACCGAGTTTCGGGTCAATCAACAGATGGGCGGAGGAACGTGGGTGTACCTCGGCAGCTTTGAGTTTGACAAGGGGACGAACGACTGCGGCATGGTGGTGCTGAGCAACCAAAGCAAGCAGAAGGGAGTGGTTTGCGCCGATGCCGTGCGATTTGGCGGCGGCGTAGGAAACATTTCCCGCGGGGGAAAGACCAGCGGACTGCCCCGCTATCTGGAGGGCGCCCGATACAACGCCCAATGGAGCGGCATGCCCGAAGATGTGTACAACGGCAACAAAGGGCGAAACGATTACGCCGACGACATCAACACCCGCAGCCGGATGCTCAACCATTTGAGCGGCGGTTCTGTCTATAACCCCGCGGAGAAAGGCCGGGGGGTGCCGTTCGAACTGTCATTAGGCTTCCACAGCGATGCCGGTTTCTCACGCGAAGACGCATGGATCGGCTCACTGGGCATCTATACGACCGACTTTAACGAAGGACGCCTCTCGGCCGGAGTGTCCCGATACGCTTCGCGCGACCTCACCGACATGGTGCTGACGGGACTCCAACAAGACCTCTCGGCGCACTACGGTGTGCAATGGGCACGCCGGAGCATGTGGAACCGGAACTACAGCGAAACCCGACTGCCCGCCGTACCGAGCATGATTCTCGAACTTCTCTCCCATCAGAACTTCGCCGATATGCGCATGGGACACGACCCGAAATTCAAGTTCAACGTGGCACGCTCCGTGTACAAATCCCTCTTGAAATTTACCGCCACCATGCACCGTTCGGACTATGTGGTGCAGCCGCTGCCCGTAAGCCATTTCGCCATCGAGGAAAGCGGCAAACGTTCTTTCCGCCTGACGTGGCAGCCTACGGACGACCCGCTGGAACCGACCGCCCGTCCGCGAGGATACATCGTCTACACCCGCACAGACCACGGAGGCTGGGACAACGGCACTTACGTGAAAGACAACAACTATACTTTCGAGGCAGAGACGGGAGTGGTGTACAGCTTCCGGATAACAGCCGTGAACAAGGGCGGCGAGAGCTTCCCCTCCGAAACACTCTCGGCCTATCACGCCAAAGAGAACCGGGGAACCGTACTCATCGTCAACGGCTTCCACCGCACGAGCGGTCCCGCCGAGGTCGAAAGTCCGACCCTACAAGGTTTCGACCTGCATCGCGACCCGGGCATCCCTTACCTGTACAGCACCGCCTACTGCGGCGCGCAGCTCACCTTCGACCGCAAGGGTATCGGTCGCGAAACCTCTGACGGACTGGGATACAGCGGCAGCGAACTGGAAGGAATGCAAATAGCCGGAAACACGTTCGACTACCCGTTTGTACACGGCAAGGCACTTCAAGCCGCCGGCGGGCACTCGTTCGTGTCGTGCAGCGATGAAGCGGTGGAACAAGGTCGGGTAGACCTGAACCGCTACCCCATCACGGATGTGATTACAGGTGCCGAGAAGCGTCCGTTCAGTCCCGTCATGCAACGCCGGCTCGGCGAATACACCGCCCGCGGAGGCCGTCTGCTGATGAGCGGCTCCTACTTGGGAAGCAGCATGGGCGGAACCTTTGCCGAACAAGTCTTGAAATACTCCTACGGCGGCTCCCTGTCGGGCATCGCTTCGGGTAACGTGACAGGACTCGGCCGCACTTTCAACTTCCCCACGCGACCGAACGAACAGACCTATGCCGTCCCCGCTCCCGACTGCCTGCTGCCCGTCGGAGGTGCCTACTCCACCTTTGTCTACACACCGGGCAACTACGGTGCCGGCATCGCCTACCGAGGCACGGACTACCGCACCTTCATCTTTGGTTTCCCCTTAGAAAGTGTAACGGGAAGCCGCGAACGAGGAATCATCATGAAAGGAGCGCTGGAGGTGTTGGAATGAAACATACACGCCCGGCCTCATCGTTCCGGCAATGTTAAATAAAATTCGGTTCGGAAACTTTTTCTTCGGGAACACTTCCCCGTTCGGGAATTATTACCTATCTTTGGGGCAATAATAAAGACAAAAAAACTTTAAAACATAAGCAAAATGATGTACACCATACAGACAAACGCTTCGGGTACACGAAGCATGGAAATTTCGGAAGAGAACCTGCAAACCATCCGAAAGTATGCGCTCTTCCAACACCTTATCGACAGCAACGGCATCGTGGACGAAGCCGTGCTCGACAAACTGAAACTGAACATACGTTCGCTCATCGCTTCTGCCGAAGGCAACTGCAAAGACCTGCTCGACCTCTGCATCGACGTGATTTATCACAACAACATGAAAGCGTTCGGATTGCACCAACTCATCCTGACCTACATCCGTTGGAACAAAGAGCAGCAGGAAGAACCGGAAGAACAAGAACCCTCGTTTTAAATCAAGCTAAAGAAAAAAGACTTGAAAGAATACCGACTGACCGACTGGCTGCCCACCACCAAGAAGGAAATGGAGCTGAGAGGATGGGACGAAGCGGATGTCGTCCTGTTCAGTGGCGACGCGTATGTGGATCACCCCTCGTTCGGAGCGGCTGTCATCGGACGGTTGCTCGAAGCGCAAGGACTGAAAGTGGCCATCGTGCCGCAACCCAACTGGCGAGACGACCTGCGCGACTTCAAGAAGATGGGACGACCGCGACTGTTCTTCGGCGTATCGGCGGGTTGCATGGACTCGATGGTGAACAAATACACGGCCAACAAACGGCTGCGCAGCGAAGATGCCTACACCCCCGACGGTCGTCACGACATGCGTCCCGAATATCCCAGCATCGTCTATACGCAGATTCTAAAAAAACTTTGGCCCGACGTGCCGGTCATTCTGGGCGGCATCGAAGCCTCGCTGCGGCGACTCACACACTACGACTATTGGCAGGACAAATTGCAACGGAGCATCCTCATCGACTCCGGAGCCGACTTACTGATTTACGGCATGGGCGAAAAGCCCATCACCGAACTTTGCCAACGGATGAAGGAAGACCCCGTCGTCCCGTCCGACATCCCGCAGACAGCGTATGTGGTGAAAGGCAAACAGGCCATCCCTCCTTACAACACCGGAAAGGAAGACCTCATCCTCCACTCGCACGAACATTGTCTCGATGACAAAAAGAAACAGGCGGAGAATTTCCGATACATCGAAGAGGAGTCGAACAAATATGAAGCGGGACGCATCCGCCAAGCATCGGGCAACAGCACTGTGGTGGTGAATCCGCCCTATCCGCCCCTGACACAAGGCGAGTTAGACCGATCGTTCGACCTGCCCTACACACGACTTCCGCACCCCAAGTACAAGGGTAAACGCATCCCCGCCTTTGACATGATTAAATTCTCGGTGAACCTGCACCGGGGATGTTTCGGAGGCTGCGCTTTCTGCACCATCAGTGCGCATCAAGGAAAATTCATCGTGAGCCGAAGCAAGGAGAGCATCCTGAAAGAAGTGAAAGCCATTACGGAGATGCCCGACTTTAAAGGTTATCTGAGCGACCTCGGCGGACCGAGCGCCAACATGTATGCCATGCACGGACTGGACGAGAACAAATGCCGCAAATGCAAGCGGCCGTCGTGCATCCATCCCCGCGTGTGTCCCAATCTGAACACCGACCACCGACCGCTGCTCGACATCTATCACGCCGTAGACGCCCTACCCGGCATCAAGAAAAGTTTTATCGGCAGCGGAGTGCGCTACGACCTGTTGCTCCACGAAAGCAAGAACCCCGCCATCAACCAAAGCACGCGCGAATATACCCGCGAACTGATAACCAAGCATGTGAGCGGACGACTGAAAGTTGCGCCCGAACACACCGGCGACAAAGTGCTGCACATCATGCGCAAACCGCCGTTCGCCCAATTCTACGAATTCAAGAAGATTTTCGACCGGATTAACAAGGAGCAGAACCTGCGTCAGCAAATCATCCCCTACTTCATCAGCAGCCACCCGGGATGTACGGAGGAGGATATGGCCGAGCTGGCAGTCATCACCAAGCGGCTTGACTTCCACTTGGAGCAAGTGCAGGACTTCACTCCTACACCGATGACCGTTGCCACCGAAGCATGGTACACGGGCTATCATCCCTACACCTTAGAGCCGGTTTTCTCCGCCAAGAGTCCGAAGGAGAAACTGGCGCAACGTATGTTCTTCTTCTGGTACAAACCCGAAGAGCGGCGGGCGATTATCCGGGAACTGAAACGAATCGGGCGAAGCGACTTGATAGATAAACTCTACGGAAAGTAAACCAAAAAGGGACTGTGCGATGAACACAGCCCCTTTTTGGTTATCGAGGACGTTGCAACAGATGCGGTTTTCGGGGATGTTCCCAAACAATGCGCTTTCCGTCCAGCGGATTGCGGGAAACGGTCGGTACGGGTTTACCCAAAGACGAACGCACCGAACGCGACGCGGCATCGCTTCCCTCTTTCGCTGTAAAATCGGTATATCCGGCTTTCTCCAACGCTTTGCGCAGAAGTGCCTCCCGGTCGTCTCCCAAATCATAAGGTTCCTCCGGATTGTCCTCTACTTTCAGGTCCGGTTCGAAACCATCCGGCATACAGAGACAATCACCGTTCTTGTCGGCATAACGGCTTATCATCAGATAAATGCCCCAATTCTTGGCATAGGTCTCCCATTTTTCGTATTGTTCATAGTCGGCACCCGCTTTAAAGAGGTCTTTGTTGCTTTCGTACCAATCGGTCGCGGACAGTATCCAGCCGGTACAATACTTGCCATGCGTCTTTTCTCCGATGATTTCAATATCCAGATAAGGCTTCAGCCCGACCAATATCGACTCAGAAGCGGAAGCACTTCCCGATGTCACCAATGCGTAAATCTTGCTCAACCCGATATTGGCGTCTTTCGTGGAATAGGCATGCGACTTGTTGTTATGATCGGTAAATTTATACTCCGTTTCAAAATAAGTATTCAAATCGGTACCCTTTTCCTTGTAATAGTCCATGTAGTCCTTATTCCAGATTTCGGTTTCAAACACCTCCTTGCCCGTTACCGCTTCTTGCGGAGCCAGCATCGAAGCCAAGAGATTTTCGGTTATCACATATCCCCCGCCGTTGTAACGAAGGTCGAGAATCAGTTCCGTAACGCCTTGCTCTTTAAAGTATCGGGCGGCCTTTATCAAATCTTCGCACGATTCGAGCGTGAAACTCAAATAGGCCAAATATCCCACCTTCTTTCCGCCGCAATCAAACACCTTGGCGGTCAAGACCGGATTCTCGTACATATTTACGGCCGTCAGGGTGACGGTTTCAAATCCGTCGCACGCCTCGTTCAAGACGGTAAATTCGCCGGACGAGGAATAGAAAAGCAAATCAGCATAATTACTTAGGGTGATATCCTTTCCGTTTACAGCAAAGATGGCATCGCCGCGATGCAGGCCGGCCTTGTCGGCGGGTCCATCCGGATACACAAGGGTTACGACCGCCACCAGCGCAGTTTGCGTTTCATCTTTATAATAAAGATTGAAATCATAGCCATAGGTGGTGGTAGGCACTCCGTCTACTCCCCCCACAAAACTTTCGTAATCATCGGTCAGTTGCGTCCACTTGTCCACATCGACGCCATTCTCCTTGTATCGGATGGCTTTCACTTTGTCGATGGCGTCTTCATTCATTTTCCAACCAGACAGTGAAGAAGCGATTTCGGCTTTCCACAGATACGCGTCACTGAGTACGTTGAAAGCGAAAAAGCCCGCATAATCATTGGCATTCGTGTAATACCCCACAGTCGGCTTTTGTTCCGGTTCTTCTACAACGGGCGTTTTATCCCGGCTATATTCATCGTCGTCCGAACATGACACACCAAGCATGACGGGAAACACGAGAACAAGAAATGCTAATTTCCGAAAATTCTTCATCATTCTTTCGTCGTTTTAAAGATTAGAATGCGCAAATATAACAACTATTATTTAAATATCAATCATCTAAGCGAATATCAACGCATCCAAATTTTGCTGATTCATCGGCTGCTTTCCCTCCGGAGTGTACAAACTTGCGATACGTGCGGCGTATGCCTTTTCTATTCTGCCGCGCACCATCTTCATGGTACTGTTTATCATCAGGTTTTGCTCGGTGAACGGTTCGTTCAGTACGGCGAAGGTACTGGGCAGCCATCGTTCGGGGAACATGCCTTCAAAGTCGCCGCCCTTCTTGTACTTGTTCAGTTCCTTTTCCAATTTTTTCAACGCCTCTTTGCGTCCCTCTTCTGTCGCCAATTGATAGCCCTTGCGTTTCAGGTTGTCCTTGTTGGGCACTATCAGGGCAATCGTATAAGGAGACTGATTGTTGTACAACATCACCTGATCAATGTACTTAGACTGTCCTACCATCGCCTCTTCGATTCCTTCCGGACTGTATTTTTCTCCGTCGCTGCTGATAAGGAGACTTTTGAAACGTCCCTTTACATAGAGCAGACCTTCCTTGGACACATATCCCAAGTCGCCGGTGTAAAGCCATCCGTCTTTTACCGTTTCGGCGGTGGCTTCGGGATTCTTCCAATATCCCGCCATCACGTTTTCGCCTTTTACGACGATTTCGCCTTGTTCGCCCGCGGGGAGTTCCTTGCCTTCGCTGTCACAGATTTTCAGTTCGATGGGTTTCACCGGCTTACCGCTCGAACCGAAGCGATATTTTTCAGGGCCGTTGGAAGAAAGCACGGGGGTAGCCTCGGAAAGTCCGTATCCTTGATACATCGGAATCCCGATGCCTACATAGAACTTCTGCAAGTTCTTGTCGAGCAGGGCGCCGCCACCGATAAAGAACTTCAGTTCACCGCCGAAGTTTTCGCGCACCTTTGAGAAGATAACCTTGTCGAACAAGGCCACCAACGGTTTGAGCAGGTAACGCCATCCCTTGAAGTCGAGATTGCTATCCCCGTAGTACACCTGACGCACCTTCATGCCGAAGTGAAAAAGTTTCACGGCGGTATCGCCTTTCGCACGAATGCCGTTTTCCACATTCTTCTTGAACGTCTTTGCCAAGGCCGGCACACTGAGGATGAAATGCGGCTTCACTTCCTTGATGTTCCGCGGAATGTTCTTCAGCGTTTCCATGGGGATACGTCCCACCTGTACGGTAGCTACGGAAGCTCCGCGCGACATCATGATGTAGAATCCCACCACGTGCGCGAAGCAGTGGTCGAGCGGCAAGATAATCAACGTACGCCAATGTTCGTCGATATCCACCAAAGTCAAGGATTGTTCCACATTCGATGTATAGTTACGATGGGTCAGCACAACCCCCTTCGGGTCGGCGGTAGTGCCGCTGGTATAAGTAATGGTGGCAATGTCATCGTTGCGGATGGATCGGGCGACTTTCAGAAAATCGTCCGGCGTATGCTCTTTCAGGAAGTCCTCTCCCATCTTCACCACGTCGCCGATGTAGATTTCGTTTTCCTCGTAGCGGGACTGCTCGTCGAACACGATGACTTTCTTCACATCAGGCAATTGGTCTTTGATGCGGCGAATCTTCTTGAGTTGCGTGCCCGATACCATGACGAACTTCACGTCACCGTGGACGAGACGGAACAGCAGGTCGTTCGATTCTTCCAGTTTGATGGAAAGAGGGACATTGACGGCGCCCGCATAAAACATGGCCAGTTCGCCCATTATCCACCAGTTCCGTCCTTCGCTCAGAAGCGCCATGTTATCGCCCTTCTTCACGCCTAAGGCTTGCAGTCCGGCACCCAACCGATATACTTTTTCTTTTACTTGCGCGTAAGTAGTAGGTTCAAAGATATTCGTTGTCTTCTCCAACAGGAATACATTGTCGGGGTAAAGTCTTGCCGACTCTTCAAACAAATCAACAATCGTCTTTTTCATTTTCTTTTTGCATTTAGCCGACTTCGCGAAGCCGGTCAATTAAAACGGCGCAAAGTTAAACAAAAAATCACATTACCCCAAACGACCATCCGTCGGGAAGGCTCGTTTCCAACAAAAAAGGGACGATTCCGGTTGCAGGAGTCGTCCCTTTTTACGAGTGGCGGATTAAAGTCGGTTCAACGCTTCCTTCGCCTTGTTCACCACCTTTTCGGCGGGAACTTCGAGGAGGTTAAATTCGTTGAACGGCTCCAGTATCCGGTCAATCTGCTTGTCGTAGTTACGCTTGCGGCCGCGTTTGTCGGTTTCGTCGCGCAGGATACGTATTTTCTCGTACGCCTGAACGCCTTCCAGCAGACGCTCGAAACGGGTGCTGGTCCGACCGCCCGGATAGAGCAGGTACGTGTCGCCCGCCGCCCAAGCGGTGAAGCGGCTGTCAAGCAAAGGCTCCTTCACCCAACTGTTGAGCGCCCAACGAAGATAGCCGTCCAAGTTCTGCTTGGCAGCCCACCAGCCCAACCATTCGGCTTCGGCCAACGGACTGAACGTAAAGGTGTTGGGACGAGGTTCGGAGCAGCAGGTGTAGTAAGTGGTCACTTTTCCGGCCTGACGGCGGTTCGCTATTTCTTCGGGAGTGAACTTCTCGGCCAGCGTGATGCAATAGTCGTCCATGTAGTCTATCAGCTCCTTGTGGTAAGTTCCCGCCAAAGAGAGTTTGAAGTCGGGGTCGGCCTTCTTCACCACGGCGATGGTGGCCTGCATCTCCTGCAAGCTGCGTTCGTCCATCGCGATGTGGGTGATTTCAAACCATCCCTTTTCCTTCAGGTGTCGGGCAAACGATTGGAGCATCCGCATCCAGAAGATTTCGTATTCCGGTTCGCCCGGCTTTCCGTTGAAGAACTTGAAAGTGTTGGAGGCCTGGTCGAAGTACTGGAAAGACAGTCGCCAAGGCACCATGGAGTAGCAGTTGATTTCTTTCTTCACACCGCACGACATCATGAACTCCACCCACCTGTCGAACACGGCATAGTCAAAACGCCACGTGCCATCGGCGGCCTTCATCCACGTCACCATGCTTTCAAACGCATCGTAAGTCTGCCCGTTCCAAGGCTTGTGCATGATGCTGGCGGTGATGACCTTGCCACCGGCGTCGGCGTAACGCCGCATGATGGGACGCATCAGGACGAAATGTTCCCGGCTGAACGGATCGACGTTGTAGTAACGGGCCACGGCATACGGGTTCTGCCACAGGTCGAGGTGGAACGCCCACTGCGACGGTTCGGGCAAGACACGATCCTTGACGGTGACATTCAGCGGAAGTTCCGCCAGCACTTTGCCGTCTTCCTTGACCGTCACCTTGCCGTGATACATGCCTCGGATGATGTTCTCGCGCGGCACCTTTACGCTCACCCACACCGGTTGGGTGGTATTCGCGGCGACGTCGAGCGTCGGGGTGAGGTGGTCGATGACGTCCGCCACAAGGGTGGAGTCGTAATCCGCCTTGTTCCGATAGCCGCACGCGCCCTTTCCGTCCTTGTTCAGTTCATCGGTCATCACGTAGCGCACAAAGCCGTACTCGATGTCCCGCTTCGATATTTTATGATTCTTCGCCACGATGTCGGTCACTTCCACGCTCACGTTCTTCAGGTCGCGACCGGTCGAAATCACCAGCTGCGCCGAGAGCTTCTCGCCCATCCAGCCGACCAGATTCAGAAGTCCCTTCGATGCCGCGACGGCCGGCAACTCCTTGGGGTAACGCACATCGGTGCTTCCCCATGCGACGACAGGTGCGGTCACTCTCGCCCATTTAGAAGCGTCTGTCGCCACGGGATTGGGCAGTTCCCGATAGTCTTCACTCACCTTCTGCGCACTCATCGCCAACGATGAAAGGAGCAGAAAGCTCATCCATAAGGTTCTTTTCATTTTCATAAGATATGTTTTAGGTTTATTCATTTATGTCCGCGTTCAGCGCTTCAAAACAATCCGCATCGTCCAGCACGGGGAACTTCCGCCGAAAGGTCTTCAAGCGTTTCAAGTCCAACCGGGCTTCCACGGCTCCTTCCGTTCCATCGGGGCAGGCCGCCACCACCTTGCCGAAGGCGTCCACCAGCTGCGTGCCGCCCGAATACTCGCAGACGGGGTCGGAACCGACACGGTTCACACCCGCCACGTAGCACTGGTTCTCGATGGCACGGGCACGGAGCAGCGTGTTCCAGACCTCGATGCGCACGGCGGGCCAAGCGGCGACATAGATCGCAAGGTCGTAATCGTCCCGGTTGCGCGACCACACCGGGAAGCGGAGGTCATAGCACACCAAGAGCAGGATGCGCACTCCCCGAAACTCCGTCACCGTCCGTTCGCGTCCGGCGGTATAGCAACGGTTCTCGCCTCCGTACGAAAAGAGGTGACGTTTGTCGGCTGTCACCACCTGTCCGTCGGGCTTCACGAAACAGAAGCGGTTGTAATACTTTCCGTCCTCTTCCACCGCCACGCTTCCTGCCACGGCGGCATCCGTTTCCGCGGCCTTGCGCTTCATCCATCGCAGGGTTTCGCCGCCTTCGGAGCGGAGCACTTCTTCGGGACGGGTACAGCATCCGGTGGAGAACATTTCGGGCAGCACGTAGAGGTCGGTGCCGGGATGACGCCCGATGGCTTCGTCGGCATTCCGCAGGTTCCGCCGCCAATCCGTCCACACGACATTTTGTTGGAGAAGGGTGATTTTCATGTTGCACTGCTTTTTTATCCGTTGCAAAGATACAACAAAGAAACGAAAGAGAGTGCGAAACGGGGAAAGAATGTTGTCTGTTAGCGATTTAACAGTGTTTGCCAAGATGTTGCAATGCCATCAAATGCCAATGAAAAGCCAAGAAATGCCGGAGTTTCGTTACTATCCCGTTACTATGGTTTTCAGCTTTGAAAGGTTGTTTTGGTTGTTGTAACAAGCTGAATAGCAATACATATTAAACGATTGTAGTTGCAAATATAGCGAAGTTTCTCATATCTTCGTTTCACTTTCGCTTCGACTGATTCTTTTGCATCGATACGCTGTGTTTTGCTTACCGTCACTCAACTCTACAAGAAATAATTTTGTAATCAAAAAAGTAGAGTTATGAGCAGAAGCACTTTCAGAGTATTATTCTATCTCAAACGCAATGCCCCGAAGAAGAACGGGCTTGTGCCTGTGATGTGCCGTATCACCGTAAACGGCAAGATTTCCCAATTCAGTTGCAAGCTGGATGTGGAGGAAAAGTTATGGAATGTCAATCTCGGCAGAATGTCGGGAAGAAGCGTTGTAGCACAGGAAGCCAACCGAATGTTGGATAAAATTCGTGTCGGCATCAATAAGGCTTATCAGGAAATTATTGATAGGGATGGTTATGTGTCGGCAGAAAAAGTAAGAAACGCATTCTTGGGTATTGGGCAAAACCATAAAACTCTGCTTGCCGTATTCCGCCAGCATAATGAGGATTATGCCAAACAAGTGGGCAAGATGAAAAGCCAACGTAGTTATTGGAAGTATTGCACCGTTTACAACCATTTGGAAGAGTTCATAAAGCATCGCTACAAAGTAAGCGATATTGCCTTGCGTGAACTGTCCCCTGCATTCATCACCGATTTCGAGTTGTTCCTTCGTACCGAGAAGAACCATTGTACCAATACCGTATGGCCTTATATGATGCCGTTCCGCAGTATCATATATACAGCCATCAATAACGGTTGGTTGCAGCGCGACCCGTTTTATGCCTATCGCATCACTAAAGAGGAGACGAAAAGAGGATTCCTGACCAAAGAAGAAATCACAATGCTTATCAACGGAACATTCAAGAAGAAAAGTTACGAACTGATTCGAGACCTTTTCATCTTCTGTTGTTTCAGCGGATTGAGTTGGAGAGATATGTATAATTTGACTACCGATAACCTTCAAACATCATTCGATGGGCACTTATGGATTAAGACCAACCGACAAAAGACGGGAACTGAAACAAATATCCGATTGCTTGATACTGCCAAACATATCATCGAAAAGTACAGCGGAATGGCAGAGGGTAATAAACTGTTGCCTGTACCCTGTTATGCCAATTGCCGACATGGAATTAAAGTAGTAGCCAAATTGTGCGGAATCAACAAGAACGTCTGCTGGCATCAAAGCAGGCACAGCTATGCAACCACTATTTGCTTATCTAATGGTGTGCCCATTGAAACTCTATCTAAGTTGATGGGGCATACAAGCATACGCAGCACTCAAATCTATGCAAAGATTACAGCCGAGAAAGTGAGCAACGATATTGAGAATCTATCCAAGCAGATAGAATCAATGGAGAGTTCCATTTGTCAAGCCATTTAATAACCTCTAAAACCGAGAAACAATGAAACAAGAAAGAAATATCATAATAATGGATGAATACGGACGAATCCATTTCCCGAACACAACGAGCAATGACATTTGGATGAGTACAAACGAACTGATAGACCTATTCGGTATCACATATCCGACTTTGAAAACCAACATTAAAGCTATATACCAAAGCGGCATCTTTGATGAATGCGAGGGGCAAAAGTGTATCAATTTATCCAATGGAATAAGCATAGATGTTTATGCACTCCCGATGATTATTGCTCTATCCTTTCGCCTGAATACATTGGGGGCATACAAGGTAAGAGAGTGTGTAATGAAGAAACTCACTGCCAAGCCAAGAAACGGCATTCTGTTTTTGAATGTGCGTACGCACGAGTGTATGAACGAAAGTAAGTATGGCTTAAATTGAAAATTTCATTCATACGTACCTTTTTGTCAATTCCCATCATACGTTCATTCCTCAATGGGTACAAAGGAATGTGCGAACCGTTTTTGAAACCTGCAAGTTCAAGCGGCAAACCGTTTTCGGAACAATCTTCCTCTCATACTTCGAGAGTATTGATCCGAAAAAACTTGCATTTTTCAAGTCCGCACAGAAAAAGTACCCATAGAGAAGATGACCGACCGATGGGAAACAGAAAAATCAGACGGATGACAGAGCATGTATTGCCTTGCTATCCGTTTCTCTTTTTAGAAGGAAGAATCCCTCCCTCAAAGAAACAAAAGTTGTTAATCAATAAACCGACAAATCAATATACTGATTAGTTAATCAACAAATAAAGATACATTGATGTTAGCTAATCGGTTGAACAAAAAAACTAACCAACCGAGATATAATGAGCTTTTGCGCATAGCAAGATGTTTTTTGAGTGACTTTATACATTTCCTGTTGCTCAAAAGGCTTGTGTTCTTCAGAACACAGCAAGGTATGTTTTCAGCCGCTCGAAATGAATTGAGCCGCTTCAAACTCGATGTTCGCCGGAACATGGCAAGGTATGTTTTGAGTAACTCAAAACTTTTCGGGTTACTCCCGAAAACCTTGCCGCATTCCGCGAATTTATCCCTCCAAAGTCGGGATAATTGAATGTTTCACGATAAAATAACAATGCTTTTTATGTTTATTGGCACAGCTGACCCTCAATTTCAAATTAAATAAGTACTTTTGTACCTTGGATGTGGTATATACCGCTTTCAAAACAAGAAAGATAATGGACCGCCTGACAAAAGAACAACGATATAAGAATATGTCGGCAAACAAAGAGAAGGAGACCAAACTTGAACTTTTGTTTGGTAAATTGTTGTGGAATGCCGGTGTCAGATATCGCAAGAATGTTTAATTCAAATAAAAGATCAACAATATGAAGAAGCAAATTATCCATATTGACAATTCTGAAATATCAATTCTTTCGCAAGGCACAGAGGACTATATTTCATTAACGGATATGGCTCATAGTCAAATGCAAGAACATATCATTTTCCGTTGGATGAGTTTGAAAAGTACTATTGAATACATAGGAGAATGGGAAACACTTTATAATCCGAATTTTAATTATACCGAATTCGGTACAATTAGAAATGCTGCAGGTAGCAATAATTTTGTCTTATCTGTTAAAACTTGGATTGAAAAGACGAATGCTATCGGTATTGTAGCTAAAGCAGGCAGATATGGTGGCACCTATGCTCATAAAGACATAGCTTATCATTTTGGAATGTGGATTAGTCCTCGTTTCCAATTGTTGTTAGTTAAAGAATACCAACGTCTTCAAGAAGAAAAGCAAAAATTATTAGGGTGGACAGCTAAACGTGAATTGTCAAAAATCAATTATCATATACATACTGATGCCATTAAACAAAATTTAATACCACAAGAATTAACCCCACAACAAATTTCGTATGTGTATGCCAATGAAGCGGATGTTTTAAATGTGGCACTATTTGGAATGACAGCCAAACAATGGCGTGATGCTAACCCTGGACTAAAAGGAAACATTCGGGATTATGCCACAATAAATGAACTTATCTGTTTATCTAATATGGAAAATCTGAATGCTGTTTTCATTAATGAAAAGATACCTCAAAGTGAAAGATTGATAAAACTAAATCAAATAGCTATTCAGCAGATGAAAGTTCTTGAGGACTCTCGTAATCGAAATCTCTTAAAATAAATGTCAATGGATAAATGGACTCGTGAGGAAACTATCGTTGCGTTTAATGTATATTGCAAAATACCATTTAAAAGCAGTAGTAAAACGCATCCTATGATAATCAAGTATGCAAAATTACTTGGTCGTTCATCGAGTGCGTTAAATATGAAAGTTGGCAATATTGGTCGATTAGATCCTGATTTGAAAGAGCAAGGTATATCAGGATTGATTCATGGAGCTAAGATGGAAGAAGAAGTTTGGAATGAGTTCTATGGTAATCCTGAACTTTTGGCTTTTGAGAGTGAAAAAATTATCGCTCAAATGTCAAATCAAAGCATAGAAGACTCTACAGCAATCCAAATAAATGATTTACCACAAGGAATTGAACGGACTGCAATAATAAGACAACGTGTAAACCAATCTTTTTTTAGGTCGGCAGTGATGAGTGCATACAATTTCAAGTGTTGCATATCGGGAGTAAACATGCCTCAATTAGTTGAAGCTTGTCATATTGTAAATTGGTCTGAAGACCCTAATAATAGAACTAATCCAAAGAACGGGCTTTGTATGAATCCGTTCTTTCATAAAGCATACGATAAGTATTTACTTGCAATTTCACCTGATATGTTAATTATGGTATCAGAGGAATTGTTTCAAGGTGTAACTGAAAAATCTTTCTTTAATTATTTGAAAGATATTAACGGGAGAAAAATGTTGCTACCAGATAAATTTCTTCCTCAGAGAGAGTTACTAGCACTTCATTACAACAAATTTATAAACCGATAACCTAATGAGAAACTATTTATTAAACATATTATACTTATTGCATGAACATAATAAGATTCAAGCCCTGTTCTACCCAATTATTATGATTCTTCGTCAAGAGAAAGACGGAGATTATAATTACAGAATGCAAGATAAAGACGTAGTAATTCAGACACCGACAGGTGAGGAATTGTTGCGTATTCCTGCATCGGTATTCCTTGTCGAAGCAGAGAATCTGTTGAAAGCCATAAATGAAAATGACGGAGCCTTCGGAGTGCCTCAAATAGAAGTATTCATGAACCGTATTTATTGCCATTCCTTGAAGGCTAAATCTTCTGATAAGACAGATATTCGAATCATATTGCACGACCGCAGAACAAGAATCAACTCCGAAATGGGATTCAGTATTAAGTCTCAATTAGGAGGTGATTCGACATTGTTGAATGCAAGTAAAGCCACCAATTTTAACTTTAAGGTAACTGGAGTTAATTTGTCAGATGATGAAATAACAGCAATCAATTCCATCAATCCAAAACGCAATAAGGTTATCGAGAAAGTGAATGCCATAAAGAAGAAAGGTGCATCATTGGTTTTCGACAAAGTGGATAATTCCACATTCCGAAACAACCTTGTTATGCTTGATGGCGATTTGCCTGCTATTATTGCAAACTTATTGTTGGAACAGCTGAATACCGGTGTTTCGACATTGAAAGAATTGGCGGAAAAGATTACAGAAACCAATCCTTTGAAATACGATGTGGAGCAGGCTTCTCCGTTCTATGCATACAAAATCAAACATCTATTAACTTCGGCAGCATTGGGTATGATGCCGGCAACAGCATGGAGTGGCAAGTTTGACGCCAATGGTGGCTACTTGGTAGTGAAAAAGGATGGTGAGATACTTTGTTACCACTTCTATGACCGCAATAGATTTGAGGATTATTTATTCTCAAATGCATACTTGGAGCGTTCAAGTACAACTAAACATAAGTATGCTACTATTGTAAAAGAGGCAGATGGAACATTGTCATTCAAGCTGAATTTCCAAGTTAGATTGAAGTAATAGTGATACGTATGACTGCTCAAAACATTTACTTAGATTTTCAATTGCATTATTTTATTGCAGGCGATGTACCGCATGCAATGGATGCAAAAATTCACAATGAAGCAGAAAGATATTTGCTGAAAGCTATAAGTGAGTTGCAAAAGTATGTAGAATGTGAAATCTCGGTAAGGGTTGAAGCAAAAAACGAGGGCGGCATAATAGATAACTTGCTGCTCATTTGTGAGAAAATTGACATTTCGGGAACTTTAACTGCTTTGTTAGCAGGATTTGCTGCTTCATTTTTTCGTCCTGCAATTCACAAAACAGATGAAATTAAAAATCGTGTAGAAATAGCAGAGAAAATAAAAAATGGGAATTTCTCTCAAGAAGAAGCTGAAGTATTATTAAAGGGAGACAAACAACTTAAGAAATGGATAAGCAAATACTATGAAACTCTTTCGAAAGAAGATACAATAACGAAAGTAGAAGCTAATATGCCTATTGATGATGCTCAAAACAATGTCAGTGCATCCATTGAAAAGAAAGATTTTTATGGTCATGTTATTCAAGAAGGAACAACTACTACGACAGAAACAAAAGAAGGTACTACTATCTACATTGTTGCCCCTGTTTTAGTAAAAGGAAGAAAATTACCATGGAGAGGAATCTATTCAGACTCTCCTATAGAATTCAAAATAGAAGATAAAGATTTCCTGGAACAGGTTTACAATCATGAAATAAAATTTGGAAATGGAACATCAATTACCTGCTGTTTGCAAATAGAGACCAAACTTACAATTAAAGATGATGGAGAAGATGTAAAGCAATATTACACAGTCAAGTCTGTGTCGCAATGGGCAGACGATGAACATTTTCAATACGAAACAAAAAAATACAAAAGAATAAAGAAAGAACAAGATATGCCCAAGCAAGCTACTTTGTTTGATGATGTTTTTTTTGAGTAGTTTCTATATTATTATAAAAATCTGTGTATATTTGCATCAGAGTTGTTTGACAAAGCATAACGCTGAAAATTGGTGCAATCTCAAAGTCGCCAAATCGTTACCAACAACTTTCTACCATAGCATTCGCCATTTGTGTATCAATCAGATACGGAATAATTGATTATCCAAGGCAAAGATAGCAATAATCTTGGATATTTCCGATTTTATCGCTTACTTTGCTCTGCTAAAACAAATTTATCATGGAAAAATCGAAAGTATATTTTACAGACTTCCGCACGAAGGCCAACGGAGACGGCCTTCCCACCAAGTTGAAGAAACTTATCAAGAAAGCAGGTATCGCCGACCTCGACCTCGACGGCAAGTTCGTAGCCATCAAGATTCACTTCGGTGAGTTGGGCAACATCAGTTACCTGCGCCCCAATTACGCGCGCGCCGTGGTCGATACGGTGAAGGAGCTGGGCGGCAAACCGTTTCTTACGGACTGCAACACTCTTTATCCGGGTAGCCGGAAGAATGCGCTGGAACACCTTTACTGCGCTTGGGAGAACGGCTTCACCCCGCTGACGGTGGGCTGTCCCATCCTTATCGGCGACGGTCTGAAAGGTACGGACGACATCGAAGTGCCCGTACAGGGCGGCGAATACGTGGAGAAGGCGAAGATAGGCCGCGCGGTGATGGACGCGGACGTGTTCATCAGCCTCAGCCACTTCAAGGGACACGAAATGACCGGCTTCGGCGGTGCCATCAAGAACATCGGCATGGGCTGCGGCTCGCGAGCCGGCAAGTGCGAACAGCACATCAGCGGCAAGACGGAGATTGACCCCGAACGATGCCGGGGATGCAAACGCTGCCAATCGCAATGCGCCAACGGCGCGTTGGTGTTCGACCGCGAAACGATGAAAATGTCGGTCATCAAGGAGAACTGCGTGGGATGCGGACGGTGCATCGCCGCCTGCAACTTCGACGCCATCTCGTCGTCGGACTACCACGCCCCGCAACTTCTGAACTACAAGATGGCGGAATATGCCAAGGCGGTCATCGACGGACGCCCTCACTTCCACATCTCGCTCGTGCTGGACATTTCGCCCAACTGCGACTGCCACCCCGAAAACGACGCGCCCATCCTGCCCAACATCGGCATGTTCTGCTCCAAAGACCCGCTCGCCCTCGACCAAGCTTGCGTGGACGCTTGTCTGGCAGCCGCACCGATGCCCGGCAGCCAACTTTACGACCGGATGCACCGCCCCGACTTCTGCGACCATCACGACCATTTCACCAACTCCACTCCCGAATCGGAATGGCGTTCGTGTCTGGAGCACGCGGCAAAAATCGGACTGGGCAACAGAGATTATGAACTGATTAAGTAATTATCCGAAAAAGCAAACAATGACAAAAGAAATGAAACGCATCGCATTCATAGACTACATCCGGGTATTCGCCTGTTTTCTGGTGATATTGGTACACGCGAGCGAGAACTACTATCCGGGCGAAGGAGCCACCGACATGGCAGGCCCGCAAGCCTACTTGGCCAACGAAGCCGACCGCCTGTGGGTGTCCGTTTACGACGGTTTTTCGCGCATGTCCGTCCCGCTCTTCATGATTGTGTCGGCTTTTCTGCTGGCACCCATGAAAAAGGGCCTCACTTCGTGGCAGTTCTACAGCCACCGGTTTGCCCGCATCCTTCCGCCGTTCGTGCTGTTCATGATTCTATACAGCACCCTCCCCTTGCTTTGGGGACAAACGGACGGCGCCACCTCGATGAAGGACTTGTCGCGCCTGTTCCTCAACTTCCCCACACTGGCGGGGCACTTGTGGTTCATGTATCCGCTCATCAGCCTCTACCTGTTCATTCCCGTCATCTCGCCGTGGTTGGAAAAGGCCACCGCCCGCGAAGAGCGGTTCTTCATCGGACTGTTTCTGCTCTCCACCTGCATCCCTTACCTGAACCGTTTTTGCGGTGAGGTGTGGGGACAGTGCTTCTGGAACGAATATCACATGTTGTGGTACTTCTCAGGCTACTTGGGCTATCTGGTACTGGCGCACTACATCCGCACGCACCTCACTTGGAGCCGCGCCAAGCGGTTCTATACGGGACTGGCGCTTATGGTTACAGGTGCCGTCTGGACCATCTACTCCTTCTACGTTCAGGCGGTTCCGGGGGTTAATCTTTCCACACCCGTCATCGAGCTGGGATGGGCGTTCTGCACCATCAACTGCGTGATGCTTACGGCGGGCACTTTCCTCCTGTTCGGTTGCATCCGCACACCGGAACCTCCGCGGTTCATCGCCGACATTTCCCGACTGACCTACGGCATGTATCTTATCCATATCTTCTGGTTAGGGTTGTGGGTCGGCATTTTCAAAGACGAGATGCAGCTGGCTACCGTCGCCGCCATTCCCGCCATCGCCGTCGCCACCTACATCAGTTGCTACCTCAGCTGCAAACTGATTTCCTGTCTGCCGGGCAGCAAATGGATGATAGGGGCTTAACGGAGTGAAACTTCATCGAACGTCCCCGGACGAACGCGCCTGCCGTTCATCCGGGGATGTTCTTTTCCTCGATGTCACGCAAAGCGTCCTCGCGCCGATACAGCGTCACGCCCGTTTTCTCAATCTGTTCGATCAGGGCGGGATTGGTCAGTCGGGAAAAGATGGAAATATCGAAGAAGTAAGGCAGGGAAGACTCGTCGATATCAGCCAGCAGGTGATTCAAGTGGGAACGGGAGATGCCTGTCCCCAACAAAGTGATATCGACATCGGAGAATGGTTTGTGGACTCCCCGGGCACGCGAACCGTAAAGAACCGCCCGCTCTATTTCCTTTTGACGGGCAAACAGCCCGCGCAACACGCTCAATTCTTCCTCGGTCATTCCGTACATAGGCTAATCGAACAAAGAAGGTTCCACCAACGATTGCATTTTCTTGCCGAAAGCGACAAACAAAGGACAATAGACGTGCAGGATGTTTTCATAAATCTCCGTCGCGACTTCGTTGTCGTAGTTATGCACCGTCAGATTGCGATCTTCAATGGTTTCCATCCAGCGGCGGTCGTCTATCAGATTCATTTCAAAAGCCTTGCGGATGGCATCGCGAGACCCCCGGACGTCTGTATAGCCTTGGTATTCCGCATAGTCCTTCATCACCTTCCAAGCCAATTCGTGCGTATATTCAAATCGTTGGATAAGTCCCTCTTGCAAAAGTTCATCGACCACCTGTTCGTGTTCCATCCGCCGACTCAGGAAACTTGCCGCCTGAGTCAGTTTGAGCAATGCCTTGTTGTAATTGGAGAATCGCTGTTGCCAACGAAGTTGTTGAGTTGCCATATATTGATGATTTTAAGTCGAAACAAAGATACGATATTTCCGGTAAAAGCAAGCGTCCGAGACCTCAAAAAAAGCGGTTTCTCCGCCTCCTCATCCGTCCAGCCGCTCGATGTCCTGCAACACTGCCACGGCGGTCTCCGCGTTCGCCACGTCCTTGACCGTCATGCTGCGCCTGCCGTTCTGCTCGCGGAGGTTGCAGGAGCGGGGATGAAGCCCCATGTAGGCGATGACCTTGCCGAAAGCCGCGCTTTGGTAGTAGAGGCTGTCGGGATTGCTGACGAAGAACAGCGTCATCCTGCCGGCTTTCAGGAAGATTTTCTCGACTCCCAGACGCTTGGCGAGGCGACGGAGCGGCACGATGCGGAGCAACTCCTGCCCTTCGGGCGGGATGCGTCCGAAACGGTCCTCCAGACGGGACTTGAAGTCCAGCACGTCCTTGTCCTGTTCCAGCCCGTCCAGTTCGCGGTAGAGCAACATACGTTCGCTCGAACTGGGGATGTATTCGGCGGGGAAGAGCAGTTCGAGATCGCTCTCCACCTGACATTCGCTCACGAAGTCTTCGCCCGCGTTTCGCGCCTCCTCGGCATAGACGTCGGCAAACTCGTTTTCTTTCAGTTCCTTCACGGCTTCGGCCAGAATCTTCTGATAGGTTTCGTAGCCCAAATCGGCGATGAATCCGCTCTGTTCGGCGCCCAGCATGTTTCCCGCTCCGCGGATGTCGAGGTCCTGCATGGCGATGTGTATGCCGCTTCCGAGGTCGCTGAAGTTCTCGATGGCCTGCAATCGGCGTTTGGCTTCGGGGGTCAGTGAAGTGAGGGGCGGCGCGAGCAGGTAGCAGAACGCCTTGCGGTTGCTTCGTCCCACGCGGCCTCTCATCTGGTGCAGGTCGGACAAGCCGAAGTTCTGCGCTTGGTTGATGATGATGGTGTTGGCGTTGGGGATGTCGATGCCGCTTTCGATGATGGTGGTGGCCAGCAGCACGTCGTAGTCGTAGTTCACGAAGTCGTACACGATTTTTTCCAGTTCTTCGGGCTTCATCTGTCCGTGACCGATGCACACGCGACAGTCGGGGATGTGTCGCAGGATGAGCGCTTTCAGTTCCTGAAGGTTCTGGATGCGGTTGTTCACGAAGAACACCTGTCCGTTTCGGCTCATCTCGAAATTGACGGCTTCGGCAATGATTTCCTCGTTGAAGGTATGCACTTCGGTCTGGATGGGATAGCGGTTGGGGGGCGGTGTCTGGATGACGGACAGGTCGCGCGCTCCCATGAGCGAGAACTGGAGGGTTCGGGGGATGGGGGTGGCGGTCATGGTGAGCGTGTCTACGTTCACTTTCAGTTGGCGGAGCTTTTCCTTCACGCTCACGCCGAACTTCTGTTCCTCGTCGATGATGAGCAGTCCCAAGTCTTTGAACTTCACGCTTTTGCCGATGAGTTTGTGCGTACCTATCACGATTTGCACTTCGCCCGCCGCCAGTTCTTTCAAGATGCGCGAGGTGTCTTTGGCGGTGCGTGCGCGGCTCAGGTATTCCACCTTGCAGGGGAAGTCTTTCAGACGTTCGCTAAAGGTTTGGAAATGCTGATAGGCCAGTACGGTGGTGGGCACGAGCACCGCCACCTGCTTGTTGTCCGTCACGGCCTTGAAGGCGGCTCGCACCGCCACTTCGGTCTTTCCGAAACCCACGTCGCCGCACACCAAGCGGTCCATCGGCCGGTGGCTTTCCATGTCGGCCTTCACGTCGGCGGTCGCCTTGCTTTGGTCGGGGGTGTCCTCGTACAGGAAGCTCGCCTCCAGCTCGTGTTGCAGGAAGCTGTCGGGCGAGTAGGCGAATCCCTGCTCCTGCTTGCGCTGCGAGTAGAGCCTGATGAGGTCGCGGGCGATGTCTTTGATTTTGGTTTTGGTGCGTTCCTTGATGCGCTCCCAAGCACCGGTGCCCAGTTTATTGACGCGCGGCGGTTCGCCTTCCTTGCCCTTGTATTTGGAGATTTTGTGGAGCGAATGGATGGACACGAACACCACGTCATCGTTCTGATAGACGAGTTTGATGACCTCTTGCGTGGAGTCGCCGTTGGGCAGGCGCACCAGTCCGGCGAACTTTCCGATGCCGTGGTCGATGTGCACCACGTAGTCGCCCGGCTCAAAACGGCTCAGTTCTTTCAGCGTGAGGGCCACCTTTCCGCCGCGGGCACGGTCGCTCCGCAGGCTGTACTTGTGGAAGCGGTCGAAAATCTGGTGGTCGGTGAAGAAGCATCGCTTCAGGGTGTTGTCGGTGAATCCCTCGTGCAGGGTCTTGCTGACATAGACGAAGGGGATGCGGTCGCCCCGCTCTGCGAAGATGTCTTTCAGGCGTTTGGCCTGCTTCTCGCTGTCGGTGCAGATGTAGAGGGTGTATCCGCTCTCCGCGAAGTCGGTGAGGCAGGAGCTTACCAGTTCAAAGTTTTTATGAAAGATGGGCTGCGCGTGGGTGTCGAAGGTGAGGGTGGCCTGCGGCTCGGCGGCGGGCTTGCGTCCGAACTCGACGCGGCGGAATCCGAGGGCGTATCGGGCAAAGCCGGCACCGTCCATAAGGTGGCGGACGATGTTCCGCAAGTCGTCCGCTCCGTCTTCGGCCGCGGCGGCCGCCTGTGGCGACACCGCTTCGGCATGCACCGCGTCCATGCGGTCTCTCACCCAGAGGAAGTCTTTCACCGCCAGCAGGGTGTCTTGGGGCACGAACTCGAAGAAGGGGACGAACTCCCCGTTGCCCGACACGTTCAGTTCGGGCACGATGCACACTTCATCCTTGCGCTCGCGGCTGAGCTGGCTCTCCACCTCGAAAGTGCGGATGCTGTCCACCTCGTCGCCGAAGAAGTCGATGCGGAAGGGATATTCGCCCGAAAAGGAAAACACGTCGATGATGCTTCCGCGCAGGGCGAACTGTCCCGGCTCGTACACGTAGTCCACCTGTTCAAAGCCGAAGTCCGTCAGCGTGTCCGTGACGGCGGACGTGGCAACGCGCTGCCCCAACCGGAGGCGCAGCGTGCGGCTGTCCAGTTCTCCGGCGGACATCACCTCTTCCGCCAACGCTTCGGGATAGGTCACGATGTTCAGTCCGCGCTCGCCTTTCTGCAAGCGGGTAAGCACCTCGGTGCGGAGAATCTCGTTGGCGGCGTCCTTCTGCCCGTACTTGATGGCCCGCCGATAGGACGAGGGGAAGAACAGGGTGCGCCCCTCTCCCTCCACCTGCGTGAGGTCGTGATAGAAATAGCCCGCCTCCTCCGCGTCGTTCAGCACGAACACGACGGTAAGCCCGTCGGCCGACTCCCGGCGAGCCGAGAAGAACAGCGGCGCCGCCGAGCCGCAAAGCCCCGCCAGAAAGATGGTTTTGATGGAATCGTCCTCCAGAATGGCCGCCAACGCCCGCGTGTTGGGGTGGGCGGCGCAGATATGTTGCAGTTCGGTAATCTCCATGATAATCGTGTTTTTTTGCATTAGGAATCCATGATGCGAAGATACTGTTTTTTTTCCGTTCCGCCAAATGTTTCGACGACTGTTTAACCGGTTTTCCCGAAAAACTTCGTCCGGAGGTTCTCCCTACCCGCCGGGGATTTCAGATTTCAGATTTCAGTTAGTTTTTTGCATACCCGCACTTTTTGGAAAAGACAGTACTATATATATAATATAT
>CAYXZF010000010.1:0-40781 GCA_964469845.1 uncultured Phocaeicola sp. | reverse complement strand
GCCGTTTTTTGAAAGTCCTCCGATACTAATTTGTGTCGGAGGACTTTTTTTGTTTGGATGAAAAGCTGTATATTTGCATCGATTCTAAATCTTATAACAATGGAAACGATTATCCCTTTTGCACTGTTGTGCTTCACTTCTTTCTTTACGTTGACCAATCCTTTGGGTACAATGCCTGTATTCTTGACCATGACCAATGGTTTGAGTGAAGAGGAACGTAAACGGATTGTCAAACGAGCGACTATCACTTCGTTCTTAATTTTGATGGGATTTACCTTTTGCGGGCAGTTCTTGTTTCGTTTTTTTGGTATTTCGACCAATGGCTTTCGTATTGCAGCCGGCATTATCATTCTGAAGATTGGGTATGACATGCTTCAGGCGCGTTATAGTAATTCCAAACTGAAAGAAGATGAAATCAAGGCTTATGCCAATGACATTTCCATTACTCCGCTTTCCATCCCGATGCTTTGCGGACCGGGTGCCATTGCCAACGGTATCATTTTGATGTCGGATGCTCCAACATGGGAACTGAAGGTGACATTAGTCAGTGTAATTGCCGTTGTCTATTTGCTTACCTATGTTGTTTTGCGTTTTTCCACCTGGTTGGTACGCATCATCGGTGAAACGGGCAACAACGTGATGATGCGTCTGATGGGGCTGATTCTTATGGTCATTGCCGTTGAATGTTTTGTGGGCGGCATAAAACCGATATTGATTGATATCATTCAGATGAGCCGTTGATATTGCTTTGCGGTATTTATTCTTTCAGTTTCGGTAGAATCTTTGTCTCGAACAAGTCTTTACGGATGATGCGGTAATGAGGTTGATAGACTTGGTTGAATATGCGGCTGTGGTGTACCACATATTTGCCTTCCGAAAGCAGTGTGGCAAGGCGGGTAGAATCTTCTGCGAAGCCTTTCAATTCGGGAGAAACTTGGCGGACGGCTTTTTGGAGAAGTTGCCATTCATCAAGCCATGCTTGAGTCATTGTGGTGTCTATGCCGGTCGCGCTGCCCATGAACGCATCAATAAAATCGTCCATCGATACTTTTCCTTCCCGAAGGACGGAAAGGTTTACCCGATAAAAACCCCCTTTCCAACCGCAAGGTTCATAATAGTCGCCTTCCATAGCATCGGTACTGTTTAGTTCGTAGCGGATGTAATTTTCAACGGATTTTCGGTCTGTCAGCAGATGAGCGGGTCCGAACTTATCTTGAAAATTCCCCTTGTAAATGTCTTGAAGGGTGGATTGCGGATATTTTTTCAGGAATGTGCTGATAGATTCTTGCATGGCTGTTTCTTGTCGGTTGCCCTCGCAAGCAGAGAGCAGGAGTGTAGTTACCGCAAGGAAAAAAGTTTTTCTGATGTTCATACGTATCTTCTTTATATTTTTTGCGAATATAAGTGATTTGTAGAAAAAATAAAAATATATTGTGTCTTTTTTGTTAATTCACTATATTTGTTGTTAGAAATCAACTAATCTTTCAGATATGAAACTATGTATCCATGTAATGAAGCGGCTGTTGTTTCTGCCGTTTGTTTGTATGTTTGCGCAGGTAATGGCGCAGCGTTTGGTTCCCGAGGGTACGCAGATACTTCCCGGTGACTCCCATATTCAGTATATCGGCCGGTTCAGTTTTCAGAATCCCGATGCGCCTGTGTTCACTTATCCGGGCGCACAGATTAATGCCCGTTTTGAAGGAACTTCGCTTCGCATGATGGTCAAGCCGATGAGTGGTTATTTCATGGTGCAGATTGATGGAAACCGCCCTTTTAAAGTCAGCTTCAATGCTCCGAAGGATTCTGTCGTGACATTGGCTACCGCTTTGAGCAACGAGTGGCATGAAGTGAGGGTGATGTATGCCATTGAAGGTCATCAACGGATGCCCGAATTTCGAGGATTTTGGCTGGACGAAGGTTGCAAGTTACTGCCTCCTCCTCACCTTCCCGAACGGAAAATAGAGTTTATCGGCGACTCCATGACCTGTGGTTTCGGCATCGAGAGTACCGATGCTTCTGAACCTTACAGTGATGAAGCGGAAAATCATTATTATACCTATGCCGCCCGCACGGCTCGAAACCTGAATGCGCAACATGTGGCTGTGGCACGCAGCGGCATCGGAATTTATCGCAATTATGACGGACCGAAGACCGGAAGTGCTGATTGTATGCCGAGATGTTACGATCAGACGCTCTTTGGAGTAGGCGCATCGAAATGGAATTTCTCGAAATATACTCCCGATGTGGTGTGTATCAATCTTGGCACCAACGATGTTAGCACCGACCCCTATGACAAAGGAATGATGGAGAATGCCTATCGGGATTTCTATTATACGCTCCGTTCCCGTTATCCGAAATCAAAAATCGTTTTCCTCAGCGGATGTATGTTGGCGGGAAGTCGTTTGGAACATGTACAGTTCGCGATGGATGCCGTGGTGCGTCAGGCGCGGATGAACGGTGACAAACAGGTTTTTCGTTTTGATATGAGTTGTCAGACGGGGGACTTGGGGATGGGAGCCAGCGGTCATCCCAGCATGTGGCAACACGAGAAGATGGCCGGTGAGCTGACCGCTTATCTTCGCGGATTGATGGGTTGGTATTAAAAACTAAAAAAGAGGCTTTCAAAGCCTCTTTTTCGTTTATTTGATTTTCTGTCTGATTTTGGTCAGATAGGTGCGCATACCTTCGGTATCTTTCCGGCTGATAATATCGAGCAGTTCGTTCAGTTCGGTGCGGATGCTCTCCACTTGGGCGGGGGTGCGCGGATTGAACAGAATTTCCTGCAACAGATAATCGTCTTCATTCAGCACTCCCTTGGCGATGGCCATGTGGCGTTTGAAGGTGGTGCCCGGTGCGTCTTGATGCTTCATGACCGCTGCAAAGACAAAGGTAGAGACGAACGGAATGGACAGCGAGTAGGCCACGGTTTCATCGTGCTCATCGAACGTATATTCAAAGATGTTCAGCCCCAGTTCCTGATAGAGATCCTTGAAAAAGATTTTTCCCAAGTGGTCGCCTTCGCTGATGATGATGGCATTTTCGGTACTCAATTTGTCGAGGTTGGCAAAGGTGGGACCGAACATCGGGTGCGTACTTACATAGCGGAAACCACTCTGTTCGTAGAAATCTTTCAAGCCGGTCTTTACCGATGCGATGTCGCTGATGATGCAGTCTTTCGGAAGTACGGGCAATACTTGATTGAACGCATCCAACGTGTACTTTACCGTGGCTGCATTGATGACCAGTTCGGGCTTGAATGCGGCAATTTCGTCCGGGGTGGTGAAACGGTAACAATTGTACATGAACCGTAACTTTTGCGGATTCACGTCGAATACCGCCGTTTCGTGCTTGAAGCTCAACACATCGGTAAAGAAGGAACCCATCTTGCCGGCTCCGAGTATTAGTATTCTCATGGATTGGGCCTGATTACTTGTTGATGATTTCCATTTGTTGGCGTACACTTTCCTCGTGGATGGCTTCGAACACCTTTTTGATGAATTCGGCATCCATGCCGCAGAGTGCTCCCTGTGCGCCGCGCTTGTCCAAAATTTCGTTGTAACGTCCGGTCTGGAGTATGGTCATGGCATGTTCCTTTTTGAAAGTACCGATTTCGCGGCATACCCGCATACGCTTGGCAAGTACTTCGATGATTTGGTTGTCACATTCGTCAATCTGTGTACGCAGTTCGCTCAAGTTTTCGGTGCTATGCTTTTCGTGTCGGATGACGAGCAGATTCAGGATGTAGCTCAATACATCCGGAGTCACTTGCTGTGAAGCATCGCTCCATGCGCAGTCGGGGTTGCAGTGTGATTCTACTATCAAGCCATCGAATCCTAAGTCCATTGCCTGTTGGCAGAGGGGAGCCACCAGTTCGCGTTTGCCACCGATATGGCTTGGGTCGCAGAAGATGGGCAGGTCGGGGATGCGGCGGCGGAGTTCGATAGGGATGTGCCACTGCGGCAAGTTGCGGTAAATCTTTTTGTCGTAAGACGAGAATCCGCGGTGAATCGCTCCCAAACGCTTCAGTCCCGCGCCGTTGATGCGCTGCAGGGCACCAATCCAAAGTTCGAGGTCGGGGTTGACGGGGTTCTTGACCAGTACGGGGATGTCTACTCCTTTCAGCGAGTCGGCCAGTTCTTGTACGGCGAAGGGGTTGGCGGTGGTACGCGCGCCAATCCAAAGGAGGTCTATGCCTGCCTTCAACGCTTCTTCTACGTGCTTGGCGGTAGCCACTTCGGTAGAAACCAACATGCCCGTTTCGGCCTTTACGCGTTGCAGCCAAGGCAATCCTTCGGCACCCACACCTTCAAAACCGCCCGGTTTGGTGCGCGGTTTCCAGATGCCCGCGCGGAAAATCTTCATGCCTTTGCCCGCCAAGGCAGTGGCTGTACACATTACTTGTTCTTCTGTTTCGGCGCTGCAAGGGCCGGCGATAACTATCGGACGTTCGTTGGGTATGCCCGGTAATGCTAAGGGTTGCAAATCTAATTCCATTGTTTTATGTTTTTTATTTCTTGATTTTTAAATGATTGATTCTCTCCAATGCTTCTGCCAATTGTTCCTCTTTGGCGCAAAGCGAGATGCGGATGTACCGCTTGCCGTTGCTTCCGAAGATGAATCCCGGAGTGATGAACACACGGGCTTCGTGGAGCACCTTTTCGGTCAGTTCTTCCACATTGGTGTAGGCATCGGGGATGCGTCCCCAGAGGAACATACCCACCTGAGCGGGGTCGAAAGTACATCCCAGACTGTGCATGATTTCTTCGGCCAACCGGCGGCGTCGGCTGTACACGCCGATGTTGGCTTCTTCGTGCCACTCGCTGCTGTTGTTGTATGCCTGTGCGGCAGCCAACTGCATGGGGCGGAACGTGCCCGAATCGATGTTGCTTTTGATTTTCAGAATCCATTGCACGAACTGCGCATTGGTCGCAAGCATTCCTACGCGCCAGCCCGGCATGTTGTGGCTCTTGCTCATGGAGTTGAACTCGATGCAACATTCCTTGGCTCCCGGCACGTTGAGGATGCTCAGCGGTTGGCGGTTCAGGATAAGGCTGTACGGGTTGTCGTTCACGATGACGAGGTTGTGACGGCGGGCAAAGTCTACCAGCTTTTCATACAGTTCCTTGGTGGCGTTGGCTCCGGTCGGCATGTTGGGATAGTTGGTCCACATCAGCTTTACCCGGCTGAGATCCATGCTTTCCAGCTCGTCGAAGTCGGGTTGCCATCCATATTCCTCGCGGAGGTTGTAGTTCACGATGTCGCTTTCCAGAATCTTGTTCAGCGAAGTGTAGGTGGGGTATCCCGGGTTGGGCACTAACACTTGGTCGCCCGGATTGACGAAAGCCAGTGTGACGTGCAGGATACCTTCTTTCGAGCCGATGAGCGGTTGAATTTCCGTGGCGGGGTCAAGGTCTACGTCATACCATCGCTTGTACCATCCTGCCATTGCTTGGCGCAGTTCAGGAATGCCCACGGTGGGTTGATAGCCGTGCGTGTCGGTTCGTCGTGCCTGTTCGCAGAGCACGTTTACCGTTTCTTCCGAGGGGGGCATGTCGGGGCTTCCGATGCCCAGACTGATGACGTTCTTTCCTTCGGCGTTCATTTGTGCCACTTCCTTCAGTTTGCGGCTGAAGTAGTATTCGCTTACGCCGGACAGCCGTTCGGCGGGCTTGATATTATAGGGTTGATTTTCCTTCTTCATATTCTCCTAAAATTTTAAGTTCTCGGGTTAAGGGCGACACGGCATCGATGGACTGTCGGAAGCGCAGGTAATCGTGAAAGATGACATCCACGTAGAACAAGTACTCCCATTCGCGTCCGATGATGGGCAGTGACTGGATCTTGGTCAGGTTGATTTTATAAAATGAAAAGATGGACAGTACTTGCGAAAGACTTCCTTCGTTGTGCGGGAGGGCAAAGACGATGGTCGCTTTGTTGCTTCGTCCGCGGTCGCGCAGGTCGTCGGCCTTCCAAGTGTCGCTCACCACCAAGAAACGGGTAAAGTTATGCTTGTTTGTTTCGATGCCTTCTTCCAGAATTTTCATGCCGTACAGTTCGGCGGCGTATTTGGAGCAGATGGCGGCGTGTCCTTTCAGGTTTTCCCGCTTGATGATTTCCGCGCTTCCGGCGGTGTCGTCGGCTTCCACCACTTTCAGTTTGGGGTGACGGTTCAGAAACTCCCTGCATTGCGCCAGTGCCACGGGGTGTGAGTTTACTTCGCTCAGGGTGTCCCAGTCGTCCTCGGGCAGGCATACACAGCTGTGTTTGATGCGCAGTTTGTGTTCGCCCACAATGGTAGCTCCGCTTTCGCGCAGCAGCTCATAGTTGTGAAGCAGGCTTCCGGCGATGGTATTTTCGATGGCGAGCATACCGATGACGTTGCTGTCTTGCTTCATGTGCTCGAAGATTTCCTCGAACGTGTCGCAACAGAGCAGTTCCGGTTCTTCCTCCGGGAAGAATCGGTGGGCTGCGATGTCGTGAAACGAGCCCGGTACGCCTTGTATAGCTATTCTTTTCATCTTTATGTCTACGGTTTTTATATAAAAAATCCCGCCTCTTTGAAGCGGGATTTCGTTGTTTATTTCACATTGACTGTTCGTTCAATTAACGTACACATACAAATTCCCGCTTCACTTTGTTGCTAAAGTAAAAGTAATAAAAGAAATATGTTGCGTACAATGCTTTCATCTTTATTGTTTGTTTCTTTTTGTTGTTAAACACACTGCAAAAGTAATACATTTCTTGTAAAAACAAGTGTTTGATACATTTTTTTTTGCATATTCTGCCGTTTTTTCTTTAGGACGCAGGTTCAAGACCCATTAAAAAACGGGTTGTTCGCTTGGTGCGCTGAAAGCAATTCATTAAATTTGTGCTTGAATAAAACGATGAATGATGAAATACGATTTTGATAAAGTGATAGACCGTTCGGGTACGGATGCCGTAAAGCTGGACGGAATGAAAGAGATATGGGGACGGACCGACTTGATTCCCCTTTGGGTGGCGGACATGGACTTTGCCACCGCGCCGTTCATTACGGAGGCCATCCGAAAACGTTGTGAAAACCCCGTGATGGGATACACCTGTAAGCCTAAGGGGTATTACCAATCCATCATCCGTTGGGTGAAGGAACGCTATCGGTTGGAGGTGGAGAAAGAAATGATAAACTTTGTGCCGGGCATTGTGCCGGGCATCGGGATGGCGATGAATGCCTTGACGGAAGCGGGTGACAAGGTGATGATTCAGCCTCCCGTCTATCATCCGTTCAGATGGCTGACCGAGCGCAACGGGCGGACGCTGGTGAACAATCCGCTGAAGTGGGAAGACGGCATGTACCGCATGGATATGGAAGCCTTCCGTCGGCAAATCAAGGGATGCAAACTGTTCATCCTTTGCAATCCTCACAATCCCGGAGGAGTGGTGTGGAAGGAAGAGGAACTGTACGAAGTGGCGGAACTTTGCCACAAAGAAGGGGTGTTGGTCTTTTCCGATGAAATTCATGCGGATTTGACGCTGCCGCCTCACCGCCATCGGCCGTTTGCCGCCGTCAGCGAAAAGGCGCGGATGAATAGCGTCACGTTCATGTCGCCCAGCAAGGCGTTCAACATGCCGGGGATGACGGCTTCTCATGCCCTTATATTCAATCCGGAGCTTCGTCGCCGTTTCCGGTTGTATATGGATGCCTGCGAATTGGACTTGGGACACGCTTTCGCTTTTCTTTCCGTGGAGGCGGCTTACAGTCACGGAACCGAATGGCTCGACCAATGTCTGGCCTACATTCAGCGGAACATTGACTTTGTGGACGGGTTCTTGAAGGCACATGCGCCGAAGATTAAGGTCGTTCGTCCGCAGGCTTCCTACTTGGTGTGGCTGGACTGTCGTGAAATGGGACTTTCGCAAGCGGCGTTGAATGATTTCTTTGTGACATCGGCACGATTGGCTTTAAACGATGGAGCGATGTTCGGACAGGAAGGAGTGGGCTTTATGCGGCTCAATGTGGCAAGTCCGCAAAGCGTCATCGAAGAAGCTCTTCGCCGGCTGGCGGAAGCGTATCGAAAAGAAAGCGTGTCGAAAGGATGGGAATAATCTGTTTCGACACGCTTCCTTGCGGTGTGAACTGCCGTTTTCAGAATGGGATGTTCTTTCCCGGCTGTTCGTAATTATGATATTCGCCATTGATGCCGGCTCCGTTTTCCGGAGCCAGCTCCATGGCTTTTTTCATGTCTTCTATCGAACCCTCCTTGTCGCCTTTTTGCAGTTTGAGGCGTCCGCGTTCGTGGTATCCTTTGGCGAAGTCCGGATGAGTTTCAAGCGCTTCATCGAGGACGGCGATGGCTTCGTCCGTTTGACCGTTATCAGACAGGATGGCGGCTTTCAACAAGTAGGCTTTTTCGTTGAAAGGGTTGAGTGCCAGCACGCTGTCGAGCGTTTGGAGAGCCTCTTCTTTGTGTCGGTCGGCGGCGGTGATTTCCGCTTTCAGCACCAAAGCACTTTCGTCTTCGGGGTTCAGTTCCAACAGCCTTTCGATGTCGGCGTATGCTTCCTTGGGTTGGCGGAGGTTCCACAGGACTTCGGCGCGCAGCTGGTAGGCTTCGGCAAAGGTGTCGTCCTGAAGAATCGCTTTGGTCAGCATGGCGATGGCCTGCAAGTCATTGCGCATACCGAGGGCGGCTTTGGCGGAAAGGAAGTAAGAGGCGGCGTTCCGTTCGTCCAGTTCGATGGCTTTCCGGCAGGCGGCTTCCATGGCGGTATAGTCCTCCTGCATATAGCACAGGGCGGCCAGTGAACGGAATGCTTCGTCTTCGTTGGGCGTCAGTTCCGTCATGCGTTCCAACAGTTTCCGGGCGTCGTCCAAGCGGTTCACTCGGATGTAGGTGTTGGCCTGATGTCGCATGGTTTCCGGGTCTTCCCGCAGGGCGGTGGCCTCTTCGAAACATTTTATCGCATACGTCAGTTTGCCGATGCGCATGGCTCGGATGCCATCGTACTTTAATATGTCAAACTTCTTTTCCTGTTCGGCTTGTGGAGTGCTGTTGCCTCCGAATAGTGATTGAAAGAATCCCATAGGCTTTGTTGTTATTTCTCTACGATAATCATGAATTGTCTGAGGTAGACTTCCTGTTCTTGGCTGTCGGTGTTGGTAAACCGTACCATCTTGACGGGAGCTTTTTGCAGGTCGGCATACACCCGGTTCTTGTCTTGCTTGAAGTCCACCTTCTTCCATTCCTTTCCATCGGTCGATACTTCCAGTACGCCCCATGCCGCCACTTCGGGCTTGCCCAAGTTGATGTCGATGCCCAAGGCGGGATAAGTCTTGTCCAGTTCGATGGTCATGTAACCCTTGCCTTGCCATTTGATGACTTCGTTGGCGGGTGACACCAAGATGCGGTTGGTTTTCTGTCGCAACGGGATGTGCTTGATTTGGTTTACATCGCTGGTCAGGGTGTGCGGCATGTAGTTGGTCTTGGCGTCGAGGCGTGTTCCGTATGTTTGGTTATATCGTTCCACGGATTCGGTGAATATCTTGTCAATCAGCGGCTTGATTACTTTTTCGGCGGTCTTGACTCCCGGTTGATACGGGTTTTGGTTGTAGGTCTGGTCTACGTCAAACATCTGTTGTTGCAAGGCTTTGACGTGCTTGTGCTTGCGTACAAACAATTCCCGGTCGGCTGTTTCCGCCGCCTTTATCATGGCCAGAACCTCCCGTCCGGTTTCTCCCGTCAGTTTGTGCTGGATGAGCCACGGTTTCATTTCGGCTATCAGTGCCGGATTCTCGGTATCGGTCATCAGGATGTCTGCCGCTTCCACCATCCGACCGAATGTTTCGGACAGCGTGTCGAAATCCTTGCTTTCGTACCGGTTCTGCTTGGTAAAGCTCTCGATGAAGCGTTGGGCCACAGGTTGCAGGGCAACCGATTCGTCGCGGCGATAGCCGTGTCCGTTGGCTCCCAAATCGGAGTTATGGGTGGCGAATGCTTCCAGTTCGGCGGCGGCGTTCGGAAGGAGGTTCTTCATGGCGTCGCGCCACGCCTTTTCGCTGTCATACTTTTCGGGGTTCCAAGCGTAGGCAGCCACGCCGTAGATGGCGATGAGGGAGGATTCGGCATGTTCCATGGGGTTGGTCACGAAGCCCGACATGAGGGGTGCGATGTGGGTGTCGTTTCCGTATACGGGACCCATCAAGAGGTGGTCGCGCACGTAGTCGGATACGGGGAAGTTCCACCATACGTAGGCGGGACGCTGAATCAGGTTGTTTATCCACTTCATGCCACCCTTCTCGGTGTCTCCTTCGTACATGTTTGAAATCACCCGGTCGCCCGTCCACATGATGTGGATGTCGGGATGCAGTTTGGTTCCCAAGGTGGTGAGGTAGCCTCCTTGCGGGTTCGACCAGCTCTTGTTGTATTCGGTAGGACACATGATGAGCGGTTTTACGTCTTTCTTCACTTTTACAAAGTGATCGTCGATGTAGTTCAGCAGCTCCGCCTGCTTGTCGGGGTTGGTTCCTTCGCCGGAGATGTCGTCGAAGAACACGGCGAACGAGCGCACGCCCAAGTCGTACATCTTGCCGAACTTTTCAAGCAGATTGTCGCGGTCTTCCCGGTTCCAGCGGATGTCTTTACCCGGGTGGATGGCCCATACGAAATCTACTTCGTTGGCGGTGGCTGTCTGAACCAGTTCCTGTATTTGCTTGGCTTCCTGTTCGGGATAGGGGAGACGCCAGTTGGGCGAACTGTGGTAGGGGTCGTCCTTCGGACCGTAGATGTAGGTGTTCATCTTGTTCTCGCCATAGAATTTGAGTTGGCGCAGACGGGCTTCATGGCTCCAAGGCGTTCCGTAGAAACCTTCCACCACTCCGCGGAAGGGGATGTCGGGAAAATCGGTGATGTCGGCCACCGGAAGTTGGTTGTCGTTCAAAAGTCGGCGCAGGGTCTGCAAGGCGTAGAAAGTTCCTCGCTCATCGTTTCCTGCCAACACGATTTCTTTCGGGCTGATGCGCAGAAAGTAGCCTTCTTCTTTTTCGGGGATGAATTTCTTGTACTTGCCGACGGCTTTGTCGCCTTTCTCTCCGATATAGATACGCAGGCCTTCCTTGCCGGCCAGCTTGCCGTTTAAAAGTTGTTTCAGCCCTTCCACGGCATACGGATTGGCGGTGGTTTCGCCCATGAGCCGGTAACAGCCTTCCAGTGTGATGCTTTCGCCGGAAGTGGTTATCTGTTGGGGAACGGGTTGTACGTCAGCTTGCTGCGCTGAGATATTCAGGCCTGTCATGAGGCAGGCGATGGTGAAAAATATTTTTCTCATGTGTCGGATAAGGTTATTAGTTTGATGAAATTTACGGCAAAGATACGATTTCTAAGGAAAGTAACCCATTCTTTGGCTGTATAATTTCTTCGGAAATGAGAAAAGACACCACATTGTTGGTCTTTTCCGGGTCGGAGTTCAGCCGTTCCGCCAAGTCGTTGATGGAGACGTTTTCCTGTTTCAGCAGTTGCAGAATCTGTTCTTTCAGTTCCCGGAACTCGCCTTGCCGGATGCCGGTGGCGTGTGTTTTCAGACAGACGTCGCACTGGCCGCAGTTGTGCTCGTTTTTCTCGCCGAAATAGCGGAGCAGCATCCGGCTTCGGCAGTCTTCTTGCGCCGTGGCATATTCTATCATGGCCTTGATGCGGCGGGTGTAGCTCTGCTTGCGGTCTTCGTACACTTCGGGGGTGAAGTGGAGTCGGTCTTTTTCCTGCCGTTCGCGCGTGTATATTATATAAGGTGTCTTTTTTTGCGGGATGTAGTGCAGAATCCGGCGTTTGGTCAGTGCGGTCAGCGTGTCGTACACCTGTTGGGCGGTCAGTCCGCTTCGGGTGGCCAGCAGCGATTCGTTGATGTAGGCGTAGTCGGTAAACAGTCCGGTGTACGAGCGGAGTATTTCGCGGATGAGCCTTTCGGTGTCGGCGTTCGGTTCTTGCAGCCGGTATAGTTCGTCCCGTCGGAGGATGAACATCAGTCGGGAGGCGTTGTCCTGTTCGTCGGTGTACTCCAGATAGCCTGCCCGCGTCAGGATTTTCAGTGCGCTGTCCGCCTGTACGGGGAAGTGCTTGAAGTTTCGGCAGAACTCGTCCAGGTTGAAAGCGTAGGTACAGCCCAGCCCGTCTCCCATCGCCATTTGGAAGAAGAACTGGAGGTCTTCGTACACTTTCCGGATGTACTCCTTGTCGGGGAATGTGTCGGGGATGCGTTTGTTCAGGGTGGTTTTGTCGCTTTTGGCGTAGAGCATGACGGCGTAGGCTTTCTGTCCGTCGCGTCCGGCTCGTCCCGCTTCTTGGAAGTAGGCTTCGGGGGAGTCCGGCAGGTCCATGTGTACGACGATGCGTACATCGGGTTTGTCGATGCCCATTCCGAAGGCGTTGGTAGACACCATGATGCGGTATTGGCCGTTCACCCAGCCTTTTTGTCGGCGGTCTTTGTCGGCGTCGTTCAGTCCGGCGTGGTAAAAGGTGGCGGTGATGCCGTTCTTTTCCAAGAGTTCCGCCACCTCGCGGGTGCGTTTCCGGTTTCGTGTATAGACGATGCCCGACCCTTGGATGCGGTTCAGGATGTGCAGCAGTTCTTCCGCCTTGTTTTCGGTCGGTCGGACGATGTAGGCGAGGTTTTTCCGTTCGAAGCTCATGCGGAACACCCGGCTTCCTTCGCGGAACTCCAGCCGTTGTCGGATGTCTTCCACCACTTCGGGGGTGGCGGTGGCGGTCAGGGCCAGTACGGGGATGCCGGGCAGCAGTTTCCGTACGTCGGCTATTTTCAGGTAGGCGGGTCGGAAGTCGTATCCCCATTGGGAGATGCAGTGCGACTCGTCTACGGTAATCATGCAGACCTTCATCCTGCGGAGTTTGGCTTGGAATATCTCGGTGCCGAGTCGTTCGGGCGAGATGTACAGGAATTTGTAATTGCCGAAGATGCAGTTTTCGAGGGCGACGACGATTTCTTCGCGCGACATGCCGGAGTAGACGGCTTGGGCTTTGATGCCTCGGTCGCGGAGGTTGCGCACCTGATCTTTCATGAGGGCAATCAGAGGGGTGATGACGATGCAGATTCCGTCTTGCGCCAGCGCGGGCACTTGGAAGGTGATGGACTTTCCGCCGCCGGTGGGCATCAGTCCCAAGGTGTCGTGTCCGCTTCCGATGCTGTCGATAATCGCTTCCTGCACTCCCCGGAAGTGGTCGTATCCCCAGTATTGTTTCAGTATTTCGCGGTATTTCTCGCCATCGGGTCGGGGGGAGGCGTCTGTATTTTGTAACGGATTTCTTGACTCTTTCATGGCTTTGTGAAAAAAGCCGGACCTTCGCCCCCCTTGCGAGGCGCGCAAGAGGGGCGGATGCCGGTAGGGGGTTATCCTTCTTCGCTCGGCTTGATGTCTTCTATCTGGAGCTGCACCTCGCCGCGTTTGTGGGTATTCTCTTCGATGGTGTAGCAGATGTCAAACGAGCGTTTGGTCTTGATGTACCTCGCCTGCGAGCTTTGTCCGAAGGCGATGCCGTTCATCACGTTGTTCGACTTGTTGTCCACCAGTTCCAGTTTGATGTGTTCTTGGTCTCGTCCCACCACCTTGCTGGTGCCGTAGTCGTACACTTTGTGGGTGCAGAATATCGGCTTGTGGTTGTCCGGTCCGAAGGGGTTGAAGCGTCTCAGGTCGGCGTGGAACTTCGGCGTGATGTCTCGGAAGTCTATTTCCGCGTCGATGTCGATGACGGCGCTGGTCTGTTCGGGCAGGATGTGGTTGGCTACGTATTCTTCGAATCGTCGGCCGAACTCTTCCACGTTTTCCACTTTCATGGACAGTCCGGCGGCATAGGTGTGTCCGCCGAAGTTTTCCAGCAGGTCGCGGCAGTGTTCGATGGCCTTGTACACATCGAATCCCGACACCGAGCGTGCCGAGCCGGTGGCCAGGTCGTTGGTGCGTGTCAGTACCACGGCGGGTCGGTAAAAGATTTCGGTCAGTCGGGAGGCCACGATGCCGATGACGCCTTTGTGCCAGTCTTCGTTGAAGAGGACGATGGAGCGTCGGTCGGGCAGTTCTTCCAGCTTCTCGACGATTTGGTTCGCTTCTTCCGTCATGGCTTTGTCCAAGTCCTTCCGGGTTTCGTTGTACCCGTTGATTTGGTTGGCCTTCTCCAGCGCGGCCGAGAAGTCCTTTTCCACCAGCAGTTCGACGGATTCCTTGCCGTTTTGGATGCGTCCGGAGGCGTTGATTCGGGGGCCTATCTTGAACACGATGTCGCTGACGGTGATTTCGCGGTCGTTCAGTCCGCAGATGTCGATGATGGCTTTCAGTCCCAGACTGGGGTTGGAGTTGAGCTGTCTCAGTCCGTGGAAAGCCAGCACGCGGTTTTCGCCCATGATGGGCACGATGTCCGAAGCCACGCTTACCGCCACGAGGTCCAGCAGGGGGGTGAGCTGGTGGAACTCGATGCCGTTGTTCATGGCGAACGCCTGCATGAACTTGAAGCCCACGCCGCATCCCGACAGGTGTTCGTAGGGGTACGTGCTGTCCGGTCGCTTGGCGTTCAGGATGGCGACGGCGGGGGGCAGCACTTCATCGGGCACGTGATGGTCGCAGATGATGAAGTCGATGCCTTTTTCTTTGGCATACGCTATTTCGTCCACCGCCTTGATGCCGCAGTCGAGGACGATAACCAGTTTGACACCTGTTTCGTAAGCATAGTCCACCCCTTTCACCGATACTCCGTACCCTTCTTCGTAGCGGTCGGGGATGTAGTAGTCGATGTTCGAGTAGAACTGCTGGAGAAACTTGTAGACCAGCGCAACGGCGGTCGTTCCGTCTACGTCGTAGTCTCCATAAACCATGATTCGTTCTTTCCGTCCCATGGCTTGGTTCAGGCGGTCTACGGCGATGTCCATGTCCTTCATCAGGAACGGGTCGTGCAGTTCGCTCAGCAGGGGGCGGAAGAATCGCTTGGCCTCTGTGGCAGAAGAGATTCCTCTTTCTAACAGCAACTTGCAGAGTGCGGGGTGAATGCCCGTCTCGCTTGCCAGTGCTTTAGCTGCTTCGGTCTGTTCTTGGCTTGGAGGTTGATAATTCCATTTGTGATTCATTTTATATATTGTTTTTTCTTTTTTTTCTGCTCTCCGGGGCAAGCGGAAATTGTATGGATAATTGATGCCTGCCCATTCAACCCGTAAAGTTAGGAAAAAACAAATGAAAAATCCGCTAAATCCGCGGATATTTCTGCGGATTTAACGGATTTCATTTAAAACGAGCCTGAATGCGTCTTATTTGATGCCCAATTTCTTGGCGATGTCTTTCGGAAGGGCGTCTTTGTGAACGACGATGTTCATGGTTTTGTAGCGTGCGAATGCCTTCGAAGCATACCAGATGCCGTCATACTTTCCGCTCTTGCCCCACGAGTTCTTTACCATGTAGTATTCGTTGCCTTGCTGATCCTTGGCGATGCCGTAGATTTGCATGCCGTGGTCGTCGGTTGTTTCGTAGGCGTCGTATGCCACCTGACGTTCTTCCTGTGTGCACCACTTTTGCGGTTGCGGTTTGGTGTTCAGTTGTTTTTCTTCGGGTTTCAGTTTCAGCCAGTGCGCCATGTCCGAGCCGCTCAGTTCCTGTACCTTTTCCTGGTCGGGCATCACGGCCACGCCGTTGCGTGTGAATCCGCTTTCGCTCACGTCAGAGCCCCATGCGATGGTGTATCCGTTCATGATGGCGTTGTCGAACACCTGCATCAGTTCGTCGATGGGGAGGTTGTAAGACTGGCTCCAGCGCCAGTTGTCCTGCACTTCGATGACGAACGAGGAGTAGAACGGCTTGTGGGTGTACGAGGTGAGTGAAACGTAGTCGGAAGCCTTCAGCCCCAATGATTGGTAGAACGACTTCGGAGTGTATTCCTTGCCCTTGTAAGTGAACTTTTCGGGGCGTTCGCCGAGGTAGATGTCGTGGATGGCGGCGATGGCCTTCTTCCACAGCATTTGGTTGTCGGCGTCTCTTTGCAGGCTGCGGTGGTTGCCCTTGGCGATGGCTGCCACTACGGCGTCGCTGACGGCGGTCAGTTCGCCGTGGTTGCTCAGGGTGTCGCCGTACATTACGCCCGGACGCATTTCTTCTTCGGGCACGAGGCCGAACGCTTCCATGCCGTAGATGACGTCATAGAACGAGCCGCCTTGCGAGAACGATACGTCGCCGTGTGTGCGTACGGCCGCGTCGGCGCGATCCAGATACGTGTTGTGTACGATGAACATTTCGGACAGGTCGTATTCTCCCTTGCCCATGCGGAGCAGTTCCGATTCGATGAATCCCAGCGAGGAGTAGCACCAGCAGGTTCCGGCGCGGTTTTGGTTCTTGACGGGGGTGATGGGGTTTTCCTTCACGGTGGTGAAGATGAAACCTTCTTCTTGCTTTTCGGTGGCTTCCTGAGCCATGCCGCTTGCACAGAACATGCCGAGAGCGGCTGCGGTTAAAAGTTTTTTCATTGTGATGTTTATTTAGTTAATGATTTTATTCGTTCATGATGGCTTCCACCTCTTCGGGGGTGATGGGGATGTGCTTCTCGCCGAGGAAGCGCGAGCCTTCCGGCGTGATGAGGATGTCGTCTTCCAGACGGATGCCTCCGAAGTCCTTGAAGCTTTCCACCGCCTCGTAGTCGATGAAGTCGGTATGCAGTTTTTCGGCTCTCCACTTGTCGATGAGGGCGGGGATGAAGTAGCATCCCGGTTCGTCGGTCATGACGAAGCCTTCTTGCAGGCGGCGTCCCATGCGGAGCGATGCCAGTCCGAACTGTGTGGAGGGACGGGTCTCGTCGTCGTAGCCCACGTAGATTTGTCCCAGATCTTCCATGTCGTGCACGTCCAGACCCATCATGTGTCCCAGTCCGTGGGGGAGGAACAGGGCGTGCGCGCCGGCTGCCACGGCCTCGTCCGCGTCGCCTCGCATCAGTCCCAGGCCTTTCAAGCCCTGTACCAGCGTTTTGCACACTTCCAGATGCACTTCCTTGTAGGTGATACCGGGGCGTGCCAGTTCCAGCGCCTTTCCGTGACAGGCCAGTACGATGTTGTACACCTCCTTCTGACGGGTTTCAAAGCGTCCTCCCACGGGCACGGTGCGGGTGTGGTCCGAGCAGTAGTTGCTGAGGCGTTCGGCGCCGGCGTCGGTCAGCATCATGCGTCCGCGTTCCAGCAGGTGGCTGTGGTCGTGGTTGTGCAGGGTCTCGCCGTGCTGGGTCAGGATGGTGGCGAAAGAGGTCTTGCTGCCGTAAGAGGCGGCGATGCCTTCCAGCACGCCGGCGATGTATTGTTCGCTCACTCCCGGTTTGCACAGGCGCATGGCGGCGGTGTGCATTTCGTAACCGATGTTGCAGGCGAGGTCTATTTCGGCTATTTCGCAGGCTTCCTTCACGGCTCGCAGGTCTACCACGGCCTTGATGAGTTCCGTCGAGGCGTATTGCTTGACGGCGGTGGCGCGGATGCCGGTCAGCTCTTCCAGCAGCAGCAGGTTGTCGTGCCGGTAGGGGGGCAGGAAGTGTACCTTCCGTCCTTGGGCGATGGCTTTGGCCACGAATTGTTTCAGTTCCGCCATCGGGTGGCTCCGGTCGATGCCCACCCGGGCGGCGAGTTCTTTGACGGACGGCTGCGGACCCATCCAGATGATGTCGTCCATGTCCGCGTCGTCGCCGAAGAAGTGGTCTTCGCCGGCTTCGATGTCCATCACGCCGGCATATCCGGGGTGCGAGTGTCCGAAGAAGTATAGAAACGAGCTGTCTTGCCGATAGGGGTAGCAGTTGTCGGGATAGTTGGCGGGAGCTTCGTTGTTTCCCGGCATCAGGATGATGCCGCTCCCCACTTTCTGTCTCAGTGCCTGACGGCGTCTTGCATAGGTAGTAGATTCAAACATGATAGGATATATTTTAATGCTTTATTTTGCAAATGTAATACTTTTATCTTTAAAAATGCTTTATTTCTCAACGAAAATGATAACTTTGTGGTTGTTTTCCAAAAAGAACTCGCGATTATGTTTGAAACGGACTCAAAAACCGGGCTGGTGCTCGAAGGCGGCGGTATGCGCGGAGTGTTTACCTGCGGCGTGTTGGATTACTTGATGGATGCGGGCATCCGCTTCCCTTACGCCGTCGGCGTGTCCGCCGGCGCCTGCAACGGACTTTCGTACATGTCGCACCAGCGGGGGAGGGCCAAGTACAGCAACATCGACCTGCTGGCCCGGTACAAGTACATCGGCATCCGCCCGTTGCTGAAGCGGCGCGGGCTGATAGACCAGCACCTCCTGTTCCACCGCTTCCCCGACCGCATCCTGCCGTACAACTACAAGGCGTATGCCGAGAATCCCGCCCGCTTCGAGATGGTGACCACCGACTGCCTGACGGGGCGTGCGTGCTACTGGGAGGAGAAGCACGACGAAAAGCGCATCATCGCCATCGTGAAGGCTTCGAGCAGTCTGCCCTTCGCCTGTCCCATCGTGTATGTCGATGGCCGTCCGATGCTGGACGGGGGCATCGTGGATTCCATCCCCTTGCAGCGTGCCTTGGAGCAGGGGTGCGAGAGGTGCGTGGTGGTGCTCACCCGCAACCGGGGCTATCGGAAGACGGTGCGCGACCACAAGGTGCCCCGCTTCATCTACGGCGACTATCCGCGTCTGAGGGTGGCTCTGAGCAATCGCAACAAGCTCTACAACGCCCAGCTGGAGCTGGTGGAGCGGTTGGAGGACGAGGGTCGCATCGTGGTCATCCGTCCGCGAAAGCCCATCGCGGTGGGCCGCATGGAGACAAACGTCCGCAAGCTGATGGATTTGTACAAAGAGGGCTATGCCTGTGCGGCGGAAGCGCTGAAATAGCCGTTCGGTGGATGCCGTGCATCCCCATACGAGGGTGATGAGCAGTTGTGTCATGGTGTCGGGGTGTGTTTGGTGTCGGGGTTGATTGTTTTTCGCAAAGATACGACATCTGCACCCCGCTTGTCAAACTTTTCGGCGGATTTTTTTCGGGGCGGCGAAAGTTTTTTTTCCCGCCGCCCGTTTCCCCTCCCGGACGGAGCGGAGGATTTCAGATTTCAGATTTCAGTTAGATTTTCGTGCTCGCGCAATGTAATGATAATTCATTATATATAATAACTCAAATTCAATGGCTGTATGAATGCAAAATTCTAACTGAAATCTGAAATCTGAAATCCCCCGGCGTGAGGAAAACGATGCCGGGGAAAGACTTTTAAAGTTTACTTGTTGAGTGTTTTATGTGACTGAAAATAAGTTATTTATAAAAACCGAAATTTACTTTTTGATGGCCGGAAGCCTGCTGTATTCCTCCTCTCATTCCTCCTCCTCTCGCTGATACTCGATGGCCCGGTTGATGTAATTCACGAACGGACGGGTGGTGGAGAAGCGGGATGCGATGCGCCGTGCGAGGTCTTTTTCGTCCCAAAAATCATCGTCGGGTCGTGCCGTCAGGCAAAAGTACTTCAAGCGGATGTACTCCGAAAAGGGTGCGTCGGCGGAAAAACCCTTGGGATTTCGTTTCAAGGCATCCTCGCGGTCGAGGCGGAAGGACGCGTCCGCCTGTTTCACCGCCGCGTCAAAGTCGCCTTCGCCGCTCACGATGTCTTCGCGCAGAATTTTCATCACTTCGGGCTTGTAGCAATAGTCGCCCGCCGCCAGCATGTGACAATAAGGATATTCGTTGTCTCCGCCCGTGCCGATTTGGAAATAGTATCCGGCGTTGCCCGCTTTCTTTCCGCCCTTGGCGATGAATGCCCCGAAGTGGCACTTGTACGGACTCTTGTCGGCCGAAAAGCGTATGTCTCTGTAAATGCGGTAAGTACAGTCCTTGGCGGTGAGCCGCGCCAGGTCGGGGTCGAACTCCGCCATTTCCCGAATCACTTCGTCCACCAGCGTGTTGAAACGTGCCTGATGCTTCAAAAACTCTTCCTTGTGGGCCTGAAACCACTCGCGGTCATTGTTGCGCTGCAAGCGGCGGAGAAAGTCGATGGTTGCTTTCATGGTATCAATCGGTTTTAATGTTGGTTTCAAAATAAACGGAACGTAATCCGTTGCAAAAATAAGGGTTTTCTTTCAAACGATGGCGCGTTTATCTTCCTTTTTCGTATATTTGCAAAAAGTTAATCACTATGAAACACATTTACCTTATTATATGGCTTCTGTTCATGGGCTTCGACGCGCATGGCAAGTACGCACATTCGGAGGCGTTGGAAGAAGTCTTTTCGCGGTTAGACCGGATGCTGGGGCGGCGCGACGAGTTCCGGCAGGTGAAGGAGGAGCGAATCAGGATGCTGTACGACCGCCTGAAAGAAAACACCTCGCCGGAGGAACGCTATCACATCAACAAACTCTTTTACGAAGAATACTACGTGTATAACGCCGACTCCGCCATGAAGTACACCGACGCCAATCTGGAGATAGCCCGCCGGTTGGGACGCGCGGAGTGGGTGTACGACTGGCGCATCAAGAAGTCGTTTCTGCTTTCTGCCACGGGGCTGCTGAAGGAAGCCGAAGAACAGTTGGCCGACTTGCCGCTCGATCGCTTGGAGCCTCGCCAGCTGACCGACTATTACGGACAGATGATGTATCTGTTGTCGCACTTCGGGCAATATACCGGCAGCGAGAACGAGGAGGTGCAGAAAAGCTACCTCGACCGCGAACGCATGTACCGCGACTCCGTTTACACCGTGCTCCAACCCACCCATCCGCTCTACCTGTGGTACAAGGCGTGCCACCATCAGTATCGGGGCGAAGAAGCCATGCGCAAGGTGTTGCCCGAACTCTGCGAGGCGGTGAATAACTCGGCTCTCGACACCCGTTACGACGCCATGAACGCTTACGTACTCGCTTCCATCTGCCGCGATTTGAACGACCGCGAGGGCTATCAGAAGTATCTGGTTTGCTCGGCGATGGCCGACATCGCTTCGTGCAACAAGGACATCGCCTCGCTGGAGGAACTGGGACGCTACATGTTCGACTTGGGCGACATCGACCGGGCCTATGCCTACATCAACTATTGCCTTCAGAACGCCTTGTTTTACAAGAACCGGGTGCGCATCATGAGCCTGTCGAAGGTCATCGAACGCATTTATGCCGTCTATCAGGAACGGGCGCGACAGCAAGAAAACCGCTTGCAGTTGTTTCTGTGCGTGGTCAGCATCCTGTCCGCGGTGTTGCTGTGCGCCATCGTCTGCATCGTCCGTCAGCTCAAGGTGCAGAAGCAGTCGCACGTCCAACTGGACGAGATGAACCGCCGTCTGAACCGTCACGTGGACGACTTGTCCGAAACGCACGACCGCCTGAAACAGGCCAACGACCGGCTCAACTCGCTGAACGCCCAACTGAAGGACGTGAACCTGCAACTGCGCGAGTCCAATGACGTAAAGGAGGAGTACATCGGCTACGTGTTTTCCATTTGCTCCAATTACATCAGCAAGCTGGACGATTATCGCAAGAACATCAACCGGAAAATCAAGGCGAACCGGATAGACGAAGCCAAGGCGCTGACCGACACGCCCGCAATGGCGCAGAACGAGCTGAAGGAGTTTTATCAGAACTTCGACGCCATCTTTCTGCATGTCTATCCCGGCTTTGTGAAAGACTTCAATGCCCTGCTCCGCCCCGAAGAGCGCATCGTGCTGAAAGAGGGCGAACAGCTCAACACCGAACTGCGCATTTACGCATTGGTGAGGCTCGGCATCAACGACAGCGTGAAAATAGCCGAGTTCTTGCACTGCTCGCCCCAAACGGTGTATAACAACCGATTGAAAACGCGCAACAAATCGGACATACCGAAAGGCGAGTTCGCCGCTGCGGTGCGCGCGTTGGGAAGAACAACGGAGTAACCCCTCTCTTCATCGGCTCGCGACGGGGCGAAAACGTTTCCTATCTTTCTTGGAAAAGTTTACCGATTAAGTAATTTTAAAGTTTGTAATTCGTTGAAAAATAGTGTGGTGTATGTTTGGGTGATTTACTTTTTGTTCTTACTCTCACATACATCCTGTTTTTTATCCCTTTATCTTTGCATCAGACGAAAGTCGGAAAATGAATTACTAACTTTAATATTTAATCTATGAAAAGCTATTCGAAACAAACGCAGACATTCAGATGTCTACTATCTGTTGCCTTGCTGTTCTTCTTTTCAGTCGGTATGTTCGCCCAGTCGATGACCGTGAAAGGAGTTGTGAAAGACGTGGCCGGTGAACCGGTCATCGGTGCGAGTGTGGTAGTAAAAGGTACTTCCAACGGTACCATTACCGACTTCGACGGTTTGTTCGCGCTGGACAATGTGCAGCCCGGCAGCAGCATCGAAGTATCCTTTGTGGGGTATGTGCCGCAAACTCTGAAAGCCGCTCCTTCCCTCAGCGTCACCCTGAAAGAAGACACCCAAGCACTGGAAGAAGTGGTGGTGGTGGGCTACGGCGTACAGAAAAAGTCGGTGGTGACGGCCGCCATCAGCAAAGTCTCTTCCGAAGACTTGAACCTCACCAAGCAATCCCGCGTGGAAGATGCCTTGAAAGGTAAAATATCGGGCGTACAGATAACCCAGTCGTCCGGTCAGCCCAACTCAGACTCTAAGGTGCGCATCCGCGGTATCGGTACCGTGACCAGCTCCGAACCCTTGTACATCGTCGACGGAATGCCCGTGGGCGGTGGCATCAACTATTTGAACCCCAACGACATCGCGTCGGTGGAAGTGCTGAAAGACGCCGCTTCCGCAGCCATCTATGGCGCGCGTGCGGCCAACGGTGTCATTCTGGTCACTACCAAGGCCGGAAAGGTGGGTAAAACAACCGTCAGCTACGACTTCAGCTACGGATGGCAAAACCCGTGGAAGAAGAAAGAAGTGTTGAACGCCAAGGAATACATGACCATCATGAACGAAATGGACGTGAACGATGGCGTGGCTCCCCGCTATTCGGCCGAAACCATCGCCAACTACGCGGGCAACGGAACGGACTGGCAGGACGAAGTGTTCAATTACGACGCTCCCGTACAGCAGCATCAGCTGAGCATCAACGGTGGCAGCGACAGGATGACTTATTTCCTTTCCGTGGGCTATTTCAATCAAGAAGGTATCATCGGCGGCGACTACGGCCGTTCCAATTACGAACGTCTGAGCGTACGCTCGAACAATACCTATACGGTGTTTGAAGAAACCAACCGAAACTTCCTGAACAAACTGAAAGTGGGCGTAAACATCGGTTATACGCGCGATACAAGCACAAGCATCGAAACCAACTCCGAGTACGGTTCCATCCTTGGCAGCGCCATCGCCTTCTCGCCGCTGGTGCCCGTGTATGCTTCCGATGAAGAAGGCGCCCAAATCCTTGCCGAACACCCCAACGCCATCACCAAGAACGGCAAAGTGTTCTCACTGCCTCCCGCAGGCTATCAGGAACTGGCCAACCCCGTGGCGCAGCTCAACCGTCCCGAACTGGGAAAGAACAATTCGGACAAGCTGGTCGGCTCGTTCTACGCCGAACTGGACATCCTGCCCGGCTTGAAGTTCCGTTCCTCTTATGGCATCGACCTCGCTTTCTGGGGATACGACGGCTATGGTTACGAAGACTACCTCAGCTCCATGAAGCACAACGACCGCAGCTGGGTGAGCAGCAACATGAACCGCGGACTCCGCTGGCAAACCGAAAACTACTTTACCTATAACAAGACATTCGGCGAAAAACATACGCTGGGCATCGTGCTGGGACAGTCGGCTTCACGCTACACTTCCCGTTACATTTCGGGCACCGACTACGACTTGCTGGACACCGACCCGAACAAGGCCAACATTGATTACGGCATCGCCGATTCGGCCGACGAACGCGTGTCCGGAGGTACAGGCAATGTCAGCCACGAATCTTTGGCTTCTTACTTCGGACGTATCGACTACAACTACGCCGAACGCTACATGCTTCAGGCCACGATACGCCGCGATGGTTCTTCCAAGTTCGGCGCCAACAACAAGTGGGCCACTTTCCCGTCATTCTCTTTGGGTTGGAACGTGTGGAACGAACCCTACATGCAGAGCCTCAAACCGACGTGGTTCGACGTGTTCAAGATTCGCTTCTCTTGGGGACAGAACGGTAACGAATCCATCGGTAACTTCCGTTACGCCTCGCTGATGGACGGCGGACAGAACTATTACTTCGGCGGCAGCTACGACGTGATTAACGCCGTCAATAACGGTACGATGATTTACGGTACTTCTCCGGGTGCCGTGGCCAATCCCGACATCAAGTGGGAAACTTCCACACAGATTGACTTGGGTGTGGACTTCCGCTTCCTCGCCAATCGCCTGAACTTCACTTTCGATTATTACAAGAAAGACACCAAGGATATGTTGGCCACTCTGCCCGTGCCTACCTACATCGGCCAAAGCGCTCCGACCGGCAACTTGGGCAAGATGGAAAACTGGGGTCTTGAGTTTGAAGCCGGATGGCAGGATTCTTACAAGGACTTCTCTTACAACATCGGCGCCAACTTCTCGTACGCGAAGAACAAGTTAATCAGCTTGGGCAACGCTTCCGGTGAAACCAACTACGAAAGTGCCGGCGCATCCGGTGTGGGCGACTATGTACACGCCAAGAACGGCGAAGTATGGCCTTACTTCTACGGTTTGAAAACCGACGGCATCTTCCAGAACGAAGACGAAGTGAACAGCTATGTAAACGACAAGGGTGAACTGATTCAGCCGAACGCCCAACCGGGTGACGTCCGTTTCGTTGACCTCGACCGCGACGGAAGCATCGGTTCCGGCGACCGGACAAAAATCGGTAAGGGTATGCCCGACTGGACATTCGGATTCAATCTGGGTGCCGAATGGAGAGGATTCGACCTCAGCTTGTCGTTCCAAGGAACACTGGGCAACGATGTGTTCGACTTTGCACAGCGAGGCGACATCCCCGCCATGAACCGTCCCGCATGGATTCTGGATCGCTGGATGGGCGAGGGCACTTCCAACCGAATCCCCCGCATGACATCTGCCAACCCGAACGGTAACTGGCAGTCGTCCGACCTTTACATCCACGACGGATCTTACCTCCGTCTGAAGAACGCGCAGTTGGGCTATACGCTGCCTGCAAACATCACCAAGAAGTTCAGCGTTCAGCGTCTCCGCGTTTACGTAGCTGCCGAAAACCTGATTACCCTGACCGGTTACGAAGGCTTCGACCCCGAATTGGCTTCCGGCGGTTATACGACATTGGGCGTGGACAAAGGCATCTATCCGCAGTCACGCACCATTTATGTAGGCGCAAATGTTACATTCTAACTTTAAAATCCGAATCTTATGAAAAAATATAAATTCTACGCATTGGCCGCACTCTTGGCGGGAGGCATGACCCTGACTTCTTGCGGCGACAGCTTTTTGGAAGCAGAACCGACCAACCAGTTGGCTGCCGGCGGTACTGCCACGTTGAGCTCCATCAACTCCGGTCTGGCCGCCACTTATCAGATTCTTCTGTTCGACTCTTACGCCAACGGCTCTTACGAATCGTCCGTATATATCGCCGAAATCCAAGGCGACAATGTCTATAAAGGCGGTGCCGACGCCAATGACGGTATGAGCGGCATGAACTACGCCGTGTCACAGTTTACCGCCGACGGTAATCACACCCTGAGCGGCACTTGGAACATCTATACTTCGGGCAACGCACGCGCCAACGCCGTGATTACCGGTTGCGCCAACTTTACGCCGACCAACTCGCTGGAAGAGTCGATGTTGAAGCAGTACAATGCCGAGGCTCACTTCCTGCGCGCGTTCTACACCTATAAATTGTGGCAGAACTTCGGCAACATCGTGTTCTTCACCGAACCGCTGACTCCTCCCTACATCGCTCCGCAGATGAAGGCCGACGAGGTGTATGCGCAGATTATGGCCGACATCGCCGTGGCGGAAGAAGAAGGTGCCTTGGCGATGAATACCAACGGCGAGAACTCCGGTCGCGTGAGCCGTGCCGCCGTCTTGATGCTGAAGGCCGCCGCGGTGATGTATCAAAAGGATAATGCCAAGTACACAGAGGTGGCAAACGACATGGCTGCCATCATCAAGAGCGGCGCTTACAGTCTGATGGACGACTATGCCGCCATTTGGGTGAACGACGGCGAGTTCTGCGCGGAGTCCATCTTCGAAGCCAACCACATGGGCGAAGGCAAGACTTGGGGCAATTCGTGGAGCGGTTACGGTACCAACCTGCCCGCTTACATCTCTCCGAGCGAATTGACAGACCCCTCCGGCGTGTTCGTCGGCGGCTGGGGATTCTGCCCCGTCCGTCAGAAGGCATGGGACATGTATGCCAACGGCGACCTTCGTCGCGATGCCTCCATCAGCAATTGGGCGGCGGTGAGCGGCGCCAAGTATTCTCCTCGTTTTCAAGACACCGGCTTGTTCCTGCGCAAGTATGCGGCCCGCGATGGCTATCGGAAGTCTTCCGGCGACGTGGATTTGAACTACTGTAACAATCTGCGCATCTATCGCTATGCCGAAACACTGTTGAACTATGCCGAACTGGTGGCAAGCGGCGTTGGCGAACAGCAGGGCGTCAGTGCCCAAGAGTGTCTGGACCAAGTACGAAACCGTGCGTTTGGCGGTTCTGCTCCTCGCGTGAGCCTGTCTCTTGAAGCCGTCAAGGCCGAACGTAACTACGAGTTCTTGGGCGAAGGCAAGCGTTACTACGACTTGGTTCGTTGGGGCGATGCAGCTGCCGTACTGACCGAGAACGACGCGGACTTCTTCTCCAATCGTACTTGGACGGAGAGCAAAAAATTCTTACCGTTGCCGCAGGCTGAACTGGACAAGACTTTCGGCACGGAGTATCCTTTGGAACAGAATCCGTACTAACCTTAATTGTTAAATCGTAAATTCAAAACGAATATGAAAAAGATGATATATGGCTTGATGGCAAGCGCGCTTCTGTTGGGTACGGTGTCGTGCGACCCGATGGATAAGGATGATTACGGCTTGGGAAGCGAGCTGGTTGCGGAAAATGCGCTTACATTTACGGTGGCTTCCACCGACAATCAGAACGAATACGTATATACCAATACTTCTCAGGTGGACTCTTCCGTCCGAATGTTTTGGAATTTCTCCGACGGCAAGGTGGTGGAAGCGCCGGCGGGTGCGTCTGTAACCAAAGTGTACAAGAAAGCCGGCAGCTATGAAGTCAAGCTGTTGGCGTTCACTACCGCCGGACAGGTGTCTGCCTCACAAGTAACCGTGGTGGATAAGGACTTGGCGGACGACTCTTTCGTATGGAAGGGATTTGGTTATGACAGTGCCGACAACTTGGCGAAGAACGCCTCGTTCAACATCTCTACTTGGACCGCCGATGATGCTTGGACAAACGTCTCCGAACCTACCCGCGAGGGAGCTACCGGCGAATCGGTCGTTCTTTCTTATTCGGCGGCTACCGGTTCTTCCCAATGGCAGGCACAGCTGCATTTGGAATCGGATGTGACGGCTTCTTCCGCCAAAACTTACGATTATTCCGTCTGCATCAAGTCGTCTGTCGATTTGCCGCCCATCACCGTCAAGGTCAGTCAGGCTGGCGATGACAACGCCATCGTATTCTTGTCCGAAGAAACGGTGACTCTGAAAGCCGGTGTGGCAACGCCCGTGGCGGGAACAAACTTGCCGGGTGTGGATGGCAACTTGAAGTTCTCGTTCGACTTTGCTCCGGTTCCTGCCGGTGCCGAAATCGAAGTGTCCAACCTCTTTGTCAGCGAACACGATGAGGCGCACGTCGCTCCGTTGGATTACGACTCCGACGCCAACTTGTGGAAGGCGGTAGACGAAAGCGAAGCGTATAGCGTGACGCACTGGTGGGCGGACGCGAACTGGTCGCAAATCGGCAACCCGCAGTTTGAACATTCCGGTAACGTGTTTACGATTACCGCCGGTGCCGGAACCGCCGCCGAATGGCAGGCGCAGAACGCCATCCAGCCGAACTCCTTGCCGTTGTCTGCTTCTGCCAAGTACGATCTCTCTTGTCTCATGAAGTCCAACAAAGACACGCGCGTTACTTTGAAGGTGTGTCAGGCAGACGATGACGACAACATCCTGATTTACAAAAACGACATTCAGCTGAAAGCCGGCGAAGTGCAGGCCGTGGCATTTGCCGACTTGGCACTGGCCAAAGGCGTCGATGCTCCCGACTCGAAGTTCATCATCGACCTCGGAGGCTGTCCGGAAGGTACAGAATTTGTGGTAGGTAACATTACGTTGATAGAAAAGTAATCGTTTAATGTCCGGAAGCCGCTTTTCCCCGTAACGAAGCGGGAAGAAGCGGCTTCTGAAAATTTATTTTTCGCTATGAATAAACTCTCCCTTTATATGTTTTTGTGCGCTGCATGGCTGATGATGGTTTGTTGCGGCGGCAGTGATGACGATGCCCCCGGCAAAGAAGAATCCCCCGTTGTAAAGGAGGAAGTCGCTGTCACTCTTTCGCAAACGGAAGTGACCGTACCGGCGGAAGGCGGAAGGTTTGAAGTAGGTGTGACAACCACCGGACAACGATGGTCTGCCGCCACATCGGCGGGCGATTGGCTGACATGGACATCGGACGGGAGCGATACACCTTCGGGCAAGATAACCATCAAGGTTGCCGCCAACGAGGGAAACGCGCGCTCGGCTTCTATCATTGTCAGCTCGCACCAAACAACGGCTAAGATAGCCATCGAACAAGAAGCGGTATTCAAGGTGTCGAAAACCGAGGTCATGACCCGTTCGGGCGGAGAAGACTGCTCATTGGTCGTTTCGGGGCGCAAGGAGTGGACCGCCGCATCGGATGCGGACTGGGTGAATGTGAAGCGGGAAAGCGAGACTTCGCTTGTCATCACCACACTGCCCGCCACGGGCATGCAGACACGTTCCGGTAAGGTGACGATTGCCGCCGGTAAAGAAACGCTGACGGTGAATGTACGGCAAGAAGGCGTGGAAGTGACCGAAATACAGGCTCCCGAAGGGTATGAACTGGTGTGGCACGATGAATTTGACGAAGGTACGGAACTGAATCCCGAACACTGGACGCATGAGGTACAGAAGTCCGGTTGGGTGAACAATGAGCTTCAAACCTATGTGAATGGCGAATACAACGGAAAACGAGTCACGGAAATATCGGACGGAAAACTGCGCATTCATTGTTTCAAGGCAGTGGACCACATCTATTCCGGTCGTGTTTACGCCCACGTGGACGAAGGTTGGAAATATGGCTACATCGAAGCCCGCATCATGCTTCCGAAAGGAAAAGGTACGTGGCCCGCTTTCTGGATGATGCCGGTCAAGGTGGACTGGGCGAACGAAGGATGGCCCAAATGTGGCGAGATAGACATCATGGAAGAAGTGGGAACCGTTCCGAACGAAGTGTCGTCCAGCCTTCATGCGGAGGGGCATAACCATACCAACGGTACGCAGGTGACCCGGGCGGTGACAATAGACCGGGCGGAAGGCGATTTTCACACCTACGCCATCGAATGGACGGCGACCCAAATAACGACTTACGTGGACGGCGACGTGCTGCTGACCTATGATAATGACGGCGGCGGCGTAAAGAACTGGCCTTACGACAAGCCCTATTACATCATTCTGAACTTGGCATGGGGAGGAAGTTGGGGCGGCATGAACGGTGTGGACGAATCGGCGCTTCCCGTCAGTTATGTGATAGACTATGTACGCGTTTTTCAACGAAAATGAATGTGATTTTATAAGTGTTAGGTTGTAATTATAGGTTCGTAAATTAGGTTAGGTTTTGAGTATGAGGCTTGAAAAGCCGATGAAAGGAAAAGTGAATGCAAACAAATTTAATATGAAAAGAATGATGAGAAATAAAATCGTATCGGGCGCAATGTTGCTGATGCTGGGCATGGCTGTGAATGCACAGACCGTCCCTGTTTATCTGGACGACTCGAAACCTCTGGAAGAACGGATAGAGGATGCGCTCAGTAGAATGACATTGGAAGAGAAAGTGGCCATGACCCACGCTCAGTCTAAATTCTGTTCGCCGGGAGTAGAGCGTCTGGGCATTCCCGAAGTGTGGATGACCGACGGTCCGCACGGCGTGCGTCCCGAAGTGTTGTGGGACGAATGGGAACAAGCCGGATGGACCAACGATTCGTGCGTGGCTTTTCCAGCGCTGACCTGTCTGGCCGCATCGTGGGACCCCGAACTGTCCTTGCTTTACGGAAAAAGCATCGGCGAGGAGGCACGCTATCGCAAGAAAACCGTGCTGTTGGGACCCGGAGTGAACATTTATCGTACTCCGCTCAACGGCCGTAACTTTGAATACATGGGCGAAGACCCTTACTTGGCCGGCAAGATGGTAGTGCCTTACATCCGCGGAGTGCAACAGAACGGAGTGGCTGTCTGCGTGAAACATTTCGCGCTGAATAATCACGAAGTGAACCGTCACACAACGAATGTAGTGGTGGACGACCGTGCCCTGCGCGAAATTTACCTGCCCGCGTTCAAGGAAGCCGTTCAGGTGGGTAAGGCTTGGTCGGTGATGGCTTCCTATAATTTGTACAAAGGGCAGCATCTGTGTCATAACCAATATCTGCTGAACGACATTTTGAAAGGCGAATGGGGCTTTGACGGCGTAGTGGTTTCCGACTGGGGAGGCGCGCACGACACCGAGCAGGCCGTCAAGAATGGACTGGATATGGAGTTCGGAAGCTGGACCAATGGCCTGTCAAGCGGTGCGAGCAATGCTTACGACGGCTATTACATGGCCCATCCTTACTTGAAGCTGATAAAGGAAGGCAAGGTGGGAACCGATGAATTGGACGACAAGGTGCGCCGTATTCTTCGGCTCATTTACCGTACGGAGATGAACCGTAACCGTCCTTGGGGTGCCTTGAACTCGGAAGCTCACTATGAGGCTGCCCGTCGCATAGGTGAAGCCGGCATCGTGCTGCTGAAGAACAAGGGGAATGTCCTTCCGATTGATTTGAACAAAGCCGAAAGAATCTTGGTGGTAGGCGAAAATGCGGTGAAAATGATGACCGTAGGCGGCGGCTCTTCTTCCTTGAAAGTGGAACGTGAAGTCTCTCCGCTGGACGGCATCCGGGAGCGGGTAGGCGACAAGGCGGAAGTCATTTGGGTACGTGGCTACGTGGGCGATGCTTCCGGCGAATACAACGGAGTCGTAACCGGACAGAATTTGAAAGACGACCGCACTCCCGAAGAGTTGATAGCCGAGGCGGTGAAGGCTGCCGGACAAGCCGACTATGTGATTTTTATCGGCGGCTTGAACAAAAGTGCCGGTCAGGACTGTGAAGATTCCGACCGAAGCGGCTTGAACCTGTCTTATGGTCAGGACGATGTGATTGCGGCTCTGGCTGAGGCTAACAAGAATCTGATTGTGGTAAACATTTCGGGCAATGCCATTGCCATGCCGTGGGTAAACGAAGTCCCCGCCATCGTGCAAGATTGGTATATCGGTTCGGAAGCCGGTCATTCGTTGGCGTCTGTCTTGATGGGCGATGTCAATCCGAGCGGCAAATTGCCTTTCACTTTCCCCGTAAAGCTGGAGGATAACTCGGCGCATGCGTTGGGAGAATTTGTCTCCGATAGAAGCGATGAGGTGATTGATGTGAAGTATAACGAAAGCATTTTTGTGGGCTATCGTTGGGCCGACAAGCAGAAAAAAGTGAAGCCGTTGTTCGCCTTTGGTCACGGATTGAGCTATACCACATTCGGGTATGGAAAGGCGGTTGCCGACAAAACGGAAATGACCGCCAACGAGGTATTGACCGTGACTGTACCTGTAACCAATACGGGCAATCGGGAAGGTGCTGAAGTGGTACAGCTTTACGTAAGTGATTTAAAGTCATCGCTTCCGCGTCCGGTAAAGGAACTGAAGGGTTTCAAGAAAGTGAGATTGGCACCCGGCGAAACCAAGGAAGTGAGCTTTACCATCGCTAAGGATGCGCTGAGCTTTTACGACGACGCCAAGCAGCAATGGGTGGCCGAACCGGGTAAGTTTAAGGCGATTATAGCCGCTTCGGCTACAGATGTAAAGTCGGAAATCAGTTTCATGCTGAAATAAAGTAGATAAAACACGCCGCTTGTTGCAAAACATGTGGCGTATGATAAAAAACAAGTGGGAGTACAAATCTGTATTCCCACTTGCTTTTTAAGAGAGCGGTCACTGCCGCCATTCACTTTTACTTTGAATGAAATGACACTTTGTGAGAGCTTTCGGCTTTATTTGGCGAAACTTACGGCACGGGTTTCGCGGATTACGGTAATCTTCACTTGTCCCGGATAAGTCATTTCGTCTTGAATCTTCTTGGCTATTTCGGCAGAAAGGTTTTCGGTCTGCTTGTCGTCAATCTTGTCTGCACCCACGATGACGCGGAGTTCGCGACCGGCTTGGATGGCGTAAGTCTTGGTTACACCCGGATAGGACATGGCCAACTGTTCAAGGTCGTTCAGACGCTTGATGTAGGCTTCCACGATTTCTCGACGCGCTCCCGGACGGGCACCTGAAATGGCATCGCACACTTGAACGATGGGAGCCAGCAGACTGGTCATCTCCGTTTCGTCGTGGTGGGCACCGATGGCGTTGCAGATGTCCGGTTTTTCCTTGTATTTTTCGGCTATCTTCATACCATACAGAGCGTGCGGCAATTCACCTTCTTCATCGGGCACTTTACCGATGTCGTGGAGCAAACCGGCACGTTTCGCTTTCTTCGGGTTCAGACCCAATTCGGCGGCCATGACGGCACAGAGATTGGCCGTTTCGCGGGCGTGTTGCAACAGGTTCTGACCGTAGGATGAACGGTACTTCATTTTACCGATGATACGAATCAGTTCGGGGTGCAACCCGTGGATACCCAAGTCGATGGTAGTGCGTTTACCGGTTTCGATGATTTCTTCTTCCACCTGCTTCTTTACCTTGGACACCACTTCTTCGATGCGGGCCGGATGGATACGTCCATCGGTAACCAACTGGTGAAGAGCCAATCGGGCAATCTCGCGGCGAACCGGGTCGAAAGCGGAAAGTACGATGGCTTCGGGAGTATCGTCTACAACGATTTCCACACCGGTGGCTGCTTCGAGCGCACGGATGTTTCGTCCTTCGCGGCCGATGATTCGTCCCTTGATTTCATCCGATTCGATGTGGAACACCGTGACGGAATTTTCGATGGCCGTTTCGGTGGCTACCCGCTGAATGGACTGGATTACGATGCGTTTCGCTTCTTTGTTGGCCGTCATTTTGGCATCGTCCATGATGTCGTTGATGTAGGATGCGGCCTGTGTCTTGGCTTCTTCTTTCAGCGATTCCACCAAACGTTCTTTGGCTTCTTCGGCGGAAAGTCCGGACAAGGCCTCCAGCTTTTCGCGTTCTTGCGCGTGTAATCGTTCCAGTTCTTCCTTTTTCTTGTCCACAACGGCAATTTGTGCTTCCAGATTTTCCTTGATGGCTTCGGCTTCGTTGCGCTTGCGTTGAACTTCCTCTTGCTTTTGGTTGATGACCATTTCGCGCTGTTTCAGCTTATTTTCTACTTGCTGTATCTTTTGGTTGCGCAAGGCTACCTCCTTTTCCAAGTCGGCTTTCTTGTTGAGGAACTTCTCCTTTACTTCCAGGAGTTTGTTTTTCTTGATGACTTCGGCTTCTGTTTCGGCCTCCTTCAGGATGTTGTCATACTTTGTTTTCAGACCATATCTGAAAAATAGGTATGACAGGCCGGCCCCTACGGCGAAGCATACTGCTGCTATTACGATTGTTTCCATGTTATTTAATTTAATCTATAAATAAAAACCGCACATCCTTTCCGTCAAGAACACTTCTCTTTCCGGTAAAAGGGTGTGCGTGAATATCCTAATTAATATATACATTCATTCCTTGCTGACATACCTGTCCAATTCTTTTCCCAGCTCTTCCAATTTCTCCAAATAGGGCTTCGTATCGTTTCTGCCTTCCATGGAGCGAAGTTTGTAAGCCAAATCCAGTGCCGTCATCGCCCAGTATTGGTTAGGGGTGAGTTCCGGCCACTGCTTGCGATAATTATTCAGTATCTCGTCAATCTTCTTGGCTGCATCCCGATAGAGCTGTTCATCTTCCCGACGAATTTTCAACGGGTATCGTTGGCAGTCAATCAGCAAATTAATCTTCATCATATCGTCCATCACATCTTCTGTTTTATTGGTTCAATAAAGCGATGCATTTGTCGATTTCACGCACAAGACCCGTCAGACGTTGTTTGGTATCTTTGATATCCTTGTCATACAAACGCAGCGTACGGGCCGTTTTCAAATCGGCGTAGTTGGCTTCCAATTCTTTTCGGCTCAGTTTCAGTTGTTCAATCTCCTCATCTTTTTGCTTGAGGAGTTGTCGGAGTTTGGCGTTTTCCTGTTCCAATTTTTCGTATAAGAACATGAAATGCCTTAGTTTTCCTTCAAAAGAACTTACGAGCTTTTTATCTTCTTCTGTCATTATACACCAAATTCTACACAAATATAGAAGATTGGAATTGATCCTGAAAATATTTTGGCGAGAATTTATTTAAAAAATGCAAAAATAAATGATTATCCCTTCTTCAAGGTGTGATAGGAAAGGATGTGCCAAGTGATTCCCCCCGCTAAAATCAGGAAGAACAATCGTTCCCATAACGGCACGTTAATGGATGAGGCACAGTAAGTTAGCGTACCCCATACCAATGATATGGAGATGATTTTGGCTCGTAGCGGGATGGCGCGGTGCTCGCGGAAGTTGCGGATGTAGATTCCGAGGTATTTCTGATGAATTAACCATTGGTAAAGCCGTTCGGAACTTCGGACATAAAGCGTGGCTGCCAGCAGTAGAAAAGGAGTGGTAGGCAATAGCGGCAGAAAAATTCCAATGATTCCCAAGGCCAGTGAAAGGCTTCCAAGGATGATGAGCAGGTATCTTATCATATCGGTTTGAATGTGGAAATTAGTTCGTATTATAAAAGTGTAACAGCCAAGACTTGTTCAGACAATTAGTACATTGTCTCCATTCTTCCAACCGAATGGCGTTTTATCCTCTTTTTTCGGTCTGATTATTTTCTGATTTTTGGAATTAGCTTTTTTGTAAACGAAGTGAGACTGTTTCGTATGATTGAAGGCGATGCAAACGTTTTTGTGTTCAACTTTTTTGGGTGCCGTTCAATTCATACGGAACAGTCTCTTGTCGATTCATTGGATATTTTTAGAATCGGATGTCCAGTGACACACCGAACACATCGTTGGCACGAGTGTAGCTGCGTGTGGTTTGGGTAGAGGCGGTGGTGAACTTATGATCTTCGTAGAAAGAGTGCATATAGCCCACGTTCAGTTTGGTCTTTTCGGAGAACTTGTAGGCACCTCCGACGCATACTCCCCAATTCTGTATGTTGAAGTTGATGTCGCTCATGTCGGTGTCGTCAAATCCGTACTGGGTGCGCTGTCCGCCGCAGCTCAACAGAATCTTGTCGTTTACATCCCATTCCATACCGAGGAGCGCTTCCCAAGTGTTGTCGCCGTTCTTGATGGGGCTGCCTTTGGCGTCCTTGTCCCAATAGTAGTGGAAACCGCCCATTACGCGTACCGCATCGTTGATGTTGTACATGGCACCGAGGGTCAGTAACGCCGGAATGTCCGAGCGAACCTTGCCTCCATCGGTGTAGGTGGGCATCAATACGTCTACATTTTTGCTGTTGTTCGATTCGTTTTCTAAGTTGATTTTGGTGCGGAACTCATACTTACCGGCCAAGTTCAGCTTGCCGAGCTTCCAATCGAAGCCGATAATCGGCGTGATACCAAGGTCGCTTTGCGAGCAATCGAGGTTGTAGTCTTGAAGCATGCCTGCCACGGTGGTTGCTTGAGTGGCTTGCGCTTTAAGTTCCGCGGCCTTTTCGGTCATGCCGGCAGCTTCGTATCGCTGTGCTCCTGCGGTTGCTTGTTCGGCCAACGCCAAATAATCGGCTGCCGTTTTGCCTCCGGCTTTCAGACCGGTTATGGTACCTTCGTAAGAACAGTTGGCCAAAACGCCTCGCAAACCGCCGAACACCGAGAAGTTGTTGGTGATGCGATAAGTGGTACCTATTTGGAAACTGTAAAAATACTGTTCGCCTATCAATTGTTGGTTTAAGGCATAAGATGTACCTCCGCTTTGAGCTACACTGCCGCCAATCAACTCTTCAAACATCGGCAGTCCTTCTTCAAATTCGCATTTGCCGCCACCGCCGCCTATCGCGAACTGAGCCGAAACCGACCATTTGTCGTTGAATATGTACGCTGCTTGAAAGGAAGGTATGACCGGAGCTTTCGATTCGCCTTCGAAAAAGCGGTCGGGCTTTTGATTGCTTTCATTCATCATGAACAATTGATTGTTGGCATCAATCTGACGCTTCTGGAAAGCCGCCTGCCAACTGAGTGACAAGTGAAAGCCTTGCGGCAAGAAAGCGATACCTGCCGGATTGCTGTATACGCCGTCGATAGCGATAACTGCTTCGCGGGCCGGGTTACGGAGGAATGCTGCGTTTTGGTTTGTGTTGGTAAGAAGTCCGCCTGCAAAAGTTGGATTTGAAACGATTAGCGCCATTGCGCCTATCAACATGTTTTTTTTCATTTATTCTACTATTTTTGATTTTCGGGCGCAAAGGTAGGATAAAATTACACACAAAACAAATAAGTGTGCAAGATTTTAAAGAGGAAAGTTGAATTTTTCAATGGTTTTAATTGAAACAATCGCTCCATGTATGGCTTGTTTGTGCATGTATTTGCTTGTTTTTAAAATTCCGAACTTCAACTTTGAACGGTTATCCTTGTGTTATTTGGAACGAAAAGCGTATCTTTGCACTCCTTTTCAATATACCTTATTATATATGATGTATTCAAACAAAGAAATATGGAATGTCAGCTATCCCATATTGTTGGCATTGCTGGCGCAGAATGTGATTAATGTAACGGATACGGCTTTCTTGGGGCATGTGGGCGAAGTGGAGTTAGGTGCTTCCGCCATGGGCGGATTGCTTTATATCTGCGTGTTTACCATTGCGTTCGGATTCAGTACCGGTTCGCAGATTATGATTGCCCGTCGCAACGGTGAAGGACGTTTCCGCGATGTCGGTCCGCTGATGATGCAAGGTTGTATGTTTCTGTTGCTGATGGCGGCGGTGTTGTTCGGGTTGTGTCAATGGGCGGCTCCTTGGGCCATTCGGATGCTGATTTCCTCCGATACCATCTACGATGCCACTTGCGAGTTCTTTCGTTGGCGCATGCTTGGGTTCTTCTTCTCGTTTGTCAATGTTATGTTCCGTGCCCTTTATGTGGGTGTCACTCGAACCAAAGTGTTGACTATCAATGCAGTTGTTATGGCACTGGTGAATGTGGGGCTGGATTACGCCTTGATATTCGGTCATTTCGGTCTTCCTGCAATGGGATTGAAAGGAGCGGCGGTTGCTTCTGTTATCGCCGAGGCGGCTTCCACCTTGTTCTGTGTGGTTTATACTTGGTTGTATGTAGACTTGAAAAAGTACGGTTTGAATCGCCGGTTGCGTTTCGACCTCGATTTGCTGGGACGTATTCTTGGTATTTCATGCTTCACGATGTTGCAGTATTTCCTTTCGATGGCTACTTGGTTCGTTTTCTTTATGGCGGTGGAACGCCTCGGACAGCGCGAACTGGCCATAGCCAATATCGCCCGAAGCATTTACATCGTGTTGCTTATTCCTGTTCAGGCACTTTCTACTACGACCAATACGCTGGTGAGTAACCTTATCGGGTCGGGAGGCATCGCTTTGGTGCTTCGGCTCATGGGACGTATCGCCCGGGTCTCTTTCTTTATTGTGGCGATTTGTGTAGGGTTGATGTTCGTTTTCCCTGAACTCTTCCTTTCAATCTATACCAACGATGCGGCTCTGCTGACAGAATCCGTGCCTTCGCTTTATGTTATAGGTGTGGCGATGCTGGTGGCTTCTGTAGCCAATATCTACTTTAACGGCATCTCCGGTACGGGCAACACACAGGCGGCTTTGTGGCTCGAAGGCGGTACGTTGGTGGTCTATGCCTGTTACATTTTTTGGATTGGCTGGTACGTACAGGCACCTGTGTCGGTATGCTTCAGCACCGAGATTCTTTATTATACCTTGTTGCTTCTTGCCAGCGTAATTTATTTGAAAAAAGCAAATTGGCAGAATAAAAAGATATGAGATAATCAATTATTTTGTATTTTTGCGACTTGAATAGGTTTAAAATAAATAACTTAAAGATATATGTTCGACAATTTAAGCGAAAGACTGGAACGGTCTTTTAAAATTTTGAAGGGTGAAGGTAAAATCACCGAAATCAATGTAGCCGAAACATTGAAAGATGTTCGTAAGGCATTGCTCGATGCCGACGTAAACTATAAGGTTGCCAAGAACTTTACCGATACGGTGAAGGAAAAAGCCTTGGGACAGAATGTGCTGACTGCCGTGAAGCCCAGCCAGTTGATGGTGAAGATTGTACACGATGAGTTGGCCAAGTTGATGGGCGGCGAGACATCCGACTTGAAACTCGAAGGTCATCCGGCCATTATATTGATGTCGGGTCTGCAAGGTTCGGGTAAAACGACCTTTACCGGCAAGTTGGCTCGTATGCTCAAAACGAAGAAGAACCGCAAACCGTTGCTGGTGGCATGTGACGTATATCGTCCGGCGGCTATCGAACAGTTGAAAGTACTGGGCGAACAGGTGGGGGTGGCGGTTTATTGCGAGCTTGAAAGCAAAGACCCGGTACAGATTGCTCTCAATGCCATCAAGGAAGCTAAGGCAAAGGGAAATGATTTGGTGATAGTCGATACCGCCGGTCGTCTGGCCATCGACGAACAGATGATGAACGAAATCGAAGCCATCAAGAAAGCCATTAATCCGGACGAAACGCTGTTTGTGGTAGACTCCATGACCGGTCAGGATGCCGTGAATACCGCCCGTGAGTTCAACGAACGCCTCGACTTTGACGGTGTAGTGCTGACCAAACTTGACGGTGATACTCGTGGTGGTGCCGCGCTTTCTATCCGCACGGTGGTGAACAAGCCTATTAAGTTCGTGGGTACCGGCGAAAAGCTGGATGCCGTAGACCAGTTCCATCCTTCGCGTATGGCCGATCGTATCCTTGGTATGGGTGACATCGTTTCGCTTGTAGAACGTGCGCAAGAGCAATACGATGAAGAAGAGGCCAAGCGTCTTCAGAAAAAGATTCAGAAGAACCAATTCGATTTCAATGACTTCTTGAGTCAAATCCAGCAAATCAAGAAGATGGGTAATTTGAAGGAACTCGCCTCGATGATTCCGGGCGTGGGCAAGGCCATCAAGGATATTGAAATCGACGATAATGCCTTCAAGAGCATCGAGGCCATCATCTACTCCATGACTCCGAAGGAACGCACCAATCCCGAAATCTTGAACGGAACCCGTCGCCAGCGCATCGCCAAAGGAAGTGGTACCAACATTCAGGAAGTGAACCGCCTCTTGAAACAGTTCGACCAAACGCGTAAGATGATGAAAATGGTAACCGGCAGCAAGATGGGTAAGATGATGGGTGCCATGCCGAAAATGAAACGATAACTCTATATACCTTATTATATATGCAACAGATAGATGGGAAAGCCATATCGGAACAGGTAAAGCAAGAAATTGCTGCCGAAGTGGCGGAAATCGTGGCCAAAGGGGGAAAGCGTCCCCATTTGGCGGCTATCCTTGTGGGACACGATGGAGGTAGTGAAACTTATGTGGCTGCAAAGGTGAAAGCCTGCGAAGTGTGCGGATTCAAGTCTACGCTGATTCGCTATGAGGCCGATGTAACCGAGGAAGAACTTTTGGCTAAGGTGCAGGAATTGAACAACGATGCCGATGTGGACGGATTCATCGTGCAACTTCCCCTGCCGAAGCACATTTCCGAGCAGAAAGTCATCGAAACCATCGACTATCGCAAGGACGTAGACGGATTTCATCCTATCAATGTGGGGCGTATGAGTATCGGACTTCCCTGTTACGTGTCGGCCACTCCGAACGGTATTCTTGAACTGCTGAAGCGCTATCACATCGAGACGCAAGGAAAGAAATGCGTAGTGTTGGGACGAAGCAACATCGTGGGCAAGCCTATGGCTAACCTGATGATGCAGAAAGTTTATCCGGGTGACGCGACCGTCACCGTATGCCATAGCCGCAGTAAGGATTTGGTGAAAGAATGTCGGGAAGCCGACATTCTTATCGCTGCATTGGGGCAACCCCACTTTGTGAAGGCGGACATGGTGAAGGAAGGAGCGGTTGTCATAGATGTGGGCACTACGCGTGTGCCCGATGCCACCAAGAAGAGCGGCTTTAAACTTACCGGTGACGTAAAGTTTGACGAGGTGGCACCCAAATGTTCGTACATTACTCCCGTTCCCGGCGGCGTAGGTCCCATGACCATTGTTTCGCTGATGAAGAACACGTTGCTGGCGGGAAAAAAAGCGATTTATCCCTGATTTTTGCATAATTTGCGTGTGGAAGAAAAAAAAGTTGCTTGAAAGTTTGTAGGTAACAAAAAAAGTCGTACCTTTGCATCGCTTTCGGGAGAGAAAGCTAAGCAACTAAATGGTGACTATAGTTCAGTCGGTTAGAGCGTCAGATTGTGGTTCTGAATGTCGTGGGTTCGAATCCCACTAGTCACCCCGAAAGAATCTCCGTAAATTAAGTATTTGCGGAGATTCTTTTTTTTATTGTTTAAGTATTAAGTGGAATTTCGGGGTCAGTAGCTTTTTAATGGGGATAAGCGACTGACCCAAAGTAACCTCTAACCAAA
>CAYXZF010000009.1:0-44680 GCA_964469845.1 uncultured Phocaeicola sp. | reverse complement strand
TCAGTAGCGGGCCACAATCATGAGACGCTACGGGTCAGTCGCTACCCTTTCCTTCGCTTCTTCCAGAGTTGGTAACTGTTAATGATGTTCTGCCATAGAACGTAGCTGCCGGGAGCGATGGCGGCAAAGGGATGTAAATAAGTGGAAGCCATCCAAATGGCAAGAACGGTGTTCTTCTGTCCGAGTGCCTGACCGGCACTGATGCGGTCGTGATAGGCACTACCGATGCGCTTGCCAATACCAAACTGCAAAATACAGGTAATGAGTCCGCCAAGAGCTATCGGCCAAGCTTCGTTTCCGGCATTGAGAAACGAACGGGCCGCCTGCCCCATGACCAGCGCAAGAGCAAACGCCCAAATGTAGAAAGCCATACCGCTGCGGTTCATCAGCCACGCATGGACGCCGCGCATGTAGTACTTCAACACCAAAGCGGTGAAGAAAGGCAGAAGCAACAGCGGAAAGACTTTGCCCAATATCTTCCAAAAGGCAATCCAGAAAGTCAGCCCCTCGTGAGGCTCAACCAGCGGAAAGACAAGAGGAACCAGCACCGCCCCCAACAGATTGGACAACAGCGTATAGGTGGTGAGGGTGGCGGCATTGCCTCCCAACTTACCGGTGATGACAGCGGCCGCCGTGGCGGTAGGACATATCAGACAGACCATCATACCCTCCCAAGTTCCGATGAAGAGTTCGCGCATGGGACAAAGCAACAACACTCCGGCAGCCGCAAGACACGAACAGGCCTGAATGAACAACAGCCACCCGTGCCACGGACGGGGTTTCAAGTCCTTCATCTCTATCTTGCAGAACGTGAGCAACAGTTGGGCGAAGATAAGCCAAGGGGTTATAAATGCCACAAATTCATGCACCAACGGCTTGGCAGGAGCCAAAAGAGGAATACGGGCGAAAGCCAAATAGGTCAATGTGCCAACGAGCATTGCCAACGGAAGAGTCCAATTTCGGATAAACTTTATCATCTTCTTTTTTATTCAAAACGTATCGACTTGGCGGGATGGATGTGGGCTATCAGATAAGAAGGCCCCACGAGCATCAACACCGAAACAAGCAGCGTACCTGCATTCAAAAGCAACCAGAGCCAGACATTAAATTCCACCGGTACACTGTCTACATAATAAGTGTCCGGGTCAAGGCCGAACACACGGAAGTGCGACTGAACCGCAATAAAAGCCAGTCCCACAAGGTTGCCCCACAACATGCCGCGACCAATCAGCAGCACCGAGAAACCGAGAAAAATCCGACGAATGGACAGATTGTCCGCTCCCAATGCCTTGAGCACACCAATCATGTTGGTACGTTCGAGAATGATGATGAGCAGTCCCGAAATCATGGTAAAACCCGCCACGCCCGTCATGAGAATCAGAATCACCCACACGTTCAGGTCGAGCAGGTCGAGCCAGGCGAAAATCTGCGGATTTGCCTCCTCTATCGTCTGCGTATAATAAGTATGTCCATATCGGTCTGACTGCATATCCAGACGAGCACGGAGCGTTTCCTTGCATTCGTCCGCCCGAGCGGGAACAGAGAGTTCCAATTCGATGCCGCTCACTTGGTCGGCTTCCCAATTATTCAAACGATTCACGGTGTAGAGATCGGTAACAAGAAACAAGTCATCGTACATCGAGAAATTGGTCTGATAGATACCCGCCACCGACAACCGCCGCGCACGCACCCGCTCTCCTTCGATGTAATAGGTATAAAGTCTGTCGCCCGTATGCAGACGGAGCTTGTCGGCTATGGTTCGCGATACAAGTACACGGTTCGTAGAAGCCGTATCACTGAACGCGGGAATCTCCCCTTCGGTCAGGTGACGGCGCAGGAAGTCCCAATCATACTCCGCACCGCCCCCTTTAAGCACCATGCCGAGGAAATCGTCATCGGTCATTATCATGCCGGACTTGGTGGAATAGCGTTGCACGTGCTTCACCCCCTCTACGGCGCGAAGTTCCGCCAACAGGCTGTCACCTGCCACGATGGGCGTGGTCTCGTAAGATTTCTGTGCATCGAAGTTGGTGACGAGGAGGTCGGAACCGAGTCCCACGACCTTGTCCCTCACCTGATGTTTGAAACCAAGAACTACCGCCACCGCCACAAGCATCACGGCCAGACCGATGGCAATGCCGCACATGGCTATTCGGACGGCTGGCTTTGACACTTCTTTTCCACCCTCATTGCTCCGATAGATGCGGCCGGCGATAAAGAGTTTCCAGTCTTTCATGGGCTATTCCTCCACTCTGCCGGGATAGGCTTCGAGAGCCTTGCGGAGCACAAGCAGGGCACGTGCCAAATCCTCCTTTTTCAAAACGTAGGCTATGCGGACTTCGTCCTTGCCGGCTCCCGGCGTGGTATAGAAACCGGTAGCCGGAGCCATCATCACGGTTTCGCCCTCGTAGTTGAAGTCGGACAGGCACCACGCACAAAACTTTTCGCAATCGTCCACCGGCAGTTTCGCTACGGTATAGAACGCTCCCATCGGGATGGGCGAATAAACGCCGGGGATGCGGTTCAGCCCGTCAATCAAGCATTTACGCCGTTCCACATACTCGTCATACGTTTCGCGGGTATATTCTTCGGGAGCGTCCAGCGAAGCCTCGGCGGCAATCTGACCGATGAGCGGAGGGCTGAGGCGAGCCTGACAAAACTTCATCACGGCTTTGCGTACTTCTTCGTTCTTGGTGATGAGCGCACCGATACGGATGCCGCATTCAGAGTAGCGTTTCGACACGGAGTCGATAAGTACCACATTCTGTTCGATGCCCTCCAGATGGCAAGCCGAGATGTAGGGCGAACCGGTATAGATAAACTCACGATACACTTCATCGGAAAACAAATAGAGGTCGTACTTCTTCACCATGTCGCGAATCTGATTCATCTCGCGCCGGGTGTAGAGGTAACCGGTAGGGTTGTTGGGATTACAAATCAGAATGGCCTTGGTACGTTCATTGATAAGTTCTTCAAACTTCTCCACTTTCGGCAGAGAGAATCCCTCGTCAATGGTCGTCGTCACGGTGCGAATCACGGCACCCGCCGAAATGGCAAAAGCCATGTAGTTGGCATAAGCCGGTTCCGGCACAATGATTTCATCGCCCGGGTTCAAGCAGCTCAGAAAAGCGAAGAGTACGGCTTCCGAACCTCCGGTGGTGATGATGATATCGTTGGCCGTCAGGTTGATGTCATACTTCTTGTAATAACCCACCAACTTCTCGCGATAACTGCGATAGCCCTGACTGGGACTGTATTCCAGAATAGTTCGGTCGATATTACGAATCGCATCGAGGGCCGCTCGCGGAGTAGGCAGGTCGGGTTGTCCGATATTCAAGTGATAGACATGGATTCCTCTCTGTTTGGCGGCATCAGCCAGCGGCGCCAGTTTACGGATGGGCGACGCGGGCATTTCGTTTCCTCGTATGGATATTGTTGGCATATTGTATATTTATTGTTTATAATGAAGTGCAAAGATAAAGTTTATAGAGGAACGAAGCAAACAAATATCCACTTAATCCATCTGTTCTTCGAAAACATTCGCACCTGATGAATCTTGCTGCAACTTCTCTGTTTCCTTAGAAGATAAGCCGGTCGCCTTGATAATCGTCTTCATCGGAAGATTCATGACCTTCAGATTAAGGGCAATTTCAACAGCTTTTGTTTTTGACCTTTTTCTATGCTTTCGGCACGTCCTTCCATCTTGGCGAATAGAGAAAAACATCCTATTTTTCGAGCATTCGGGGTACATCGGAAAAGACATCCCGTTGCAAAGGGCGATGCAACCCGTCGAAGAAGCCTACGTAACCCGTTACAGAGGGCAACGCAACCCGTTGCATTTTCGGGGCAGTTCATCCGACCGTGTCACAGCGTGAAAGAAAAGGTTTTTATTGAAATTATTTCCTTAGATTAAAGCCCTGAAACATTGGAGTTTTTTCAGCATCAGCAGAGGTGACAGTAACCTCCGCCGATGCAAAAAATACGGTTTATTTTCTTCCTGCTATCACTTTCAACAAGGAGGGAGTATAACGCCTTAAAAGGTAAAAGACGAACAATAAGGATGTGACTGTTACTATAACAGCAAATACATAAGCAAGAAGCATCTCCCAATCACTTTCCGGTTGAAGTATCAAGAAAAACAGTTTCACTAAATCACCGCATATCAAAATATGGGATACATAAATAAAGAAACTGGAAGAAGCGAGAAAAGGACTGACTTTACAAATATGATGTTTCAACAGCCAAGCTGCTACATTATAAGCGAAGAACAAGCCAACAAATACATTTAGTTTTTTGATTGTAGCAGATGCATCGGGACAATAATGCACGGACAAAACGAACATTAAGGCTAATAGCGGATAAAGAAACACCGAAGTTTTAAAGAAACGACCGAATTCTTGTAACATATTTTTTTGATTCACGCTCATATAGGCACCCCATGAAAAGAAGAAAAAAGCGGTTATCAATTGGTTGATGTGTCCAAAATCCCAATAATCCAGCACAAACCACAAGATTCCCAAAATAAGTACAAAATAATAGCGCGTGCGTTTCAACACCCAATAAAGAACAGGGGTACAAAGCACCACAATCATCAAATCTCTGACAAACCATAAAGGGATGTCTATGGGATAAATGTGGTTGCCCACGACCGACTCACTTGATTCAGGCTGAATGAATATGCCTTTGGAATAATCCCAAAAGTTTGCTAATATAGCCGGCAAACTAAAGTCCAACTGTGTTTTGTGAATATTGGGAAAAAGAAAAGAGAAGCAAGGAAGGCGTTTCAGTAATGACAACAAAACAGGTATGATATTCCATATTATATAAGGTATCAACAATGTCTTCATCCGATTCTTCAACTTTTGAACATACGTTGTTTTGGTCAATTTAATCCCTAAAAAGAACACGAAACCGGAGATAAAGAAGTAGATAGGCACGCTCTGCCCCCGAAGGAAGCCATCAATAAAATGATTGATTTCTAATAAGAACGGCATATTATCCAAAGAAACTTTATTCCCTTGTATTGTAAAGCCATTTGTACTAAATGTGTGAATAATCACAATTACTACCGCCAATGGAAAACGAAGCAAATCCAAACTTTGCGACCGTAAATCATTTCTACTCATAAATTCATTATACGCCTTTTCAGTTCCCCAAAGACTTCTATCTGTTAAACGAAAAGCGTGGAACTGCAACGCTACTTCTGAATTGGAGGTCCTAGGAAAACCTGTACGCACGAATGTAGTAATAGCAGCCCACGCATATGCGTGAGAACCACTATGCCATCCTTGTGCGTAATTGAGAAATTTCCTAGGTTTCCAATTCACAAGATAAGCATAACGCTTCTTCAATTATTCTAAAAAGTATTGAATAGAGAACTCTTTCCCATTCGGTTGCAAAAGTACGAAAACTTTTGAATATAGTTGTTTCCTTTATTCTGCAAATTCACATTATCATTTGTTTTGAGGAGATTCGAGATGCTTTATACCCACTAAAAATCTACAGTTCCTATTCTCTTTTGAAAACCTCCCCATGTTTTTGAAAAACGCTTCGGCGTCTTTTGAAAACCTCGGCGTCTTTTCAGAAAACTCTTAGACGACGTCAAAAGGAGTTCTTCGTAAGCATCCGAATAAGCACCCTTTGCGCTGTCTTTAAGCGAATGTTCCAATCTGCCAACATCTCCCTATCCATGCGCATCATTCTGTTTTTCAACGACCCAACCAACGTTCGGGATTGAGTTTGGTCGTTTCCTTGCGGAGTTGGAAATGAAGCACCGTATTCCCCGACGCGTCCGTACCTATCGTACCGATTTCGGTCTTGGTCTTCACCTTACTGCCTTTGCTCACCGACACACCGGAGAGGTTGCAGTACACCGAGATGTAATTGCCGTGACGAATCAGCACATTGCTCATGCCGTTGTACTTGAATATGGCAGACACTTCACCATCGAAGATGGCCCGTGCCTTGGCACCGCTCTGTCCCTTGATGTCGATACCTTTGTTGTCGAGGCGCACGTTCCGGGTCACTTCATACTGACCGTAACGGCCCACAATCACATACGGTCCCGTGATGGGCATAGGCAGGATGCCTTTGTTGCGTTCAAAATTGCCCGAAAGCCGGCGGTCTTCGTTGTTCAGATTGTAAGTCTCGACCTTTCCCTTGACGGCGGGCGATTTCACATTCTTCGCTTCCTGCCCCGGTTTGGCCGTTTCGGTTTTTGCCTGCTTGCGAGCCTCTTCCTCGGCACGTTTGCGCGCCTTTTCTATCTCGATTTCCACCAATCGGTCAATCTGCGCGTCCAACTTCTGCGCCGTCCGGCGTTTCTTGCTGATTTCACTCTGAATGCCGCGCTGCTTCCGTTTCAGACCGTTCAAGATGGTCTGCCGTTCTTTTTCCTGCTTCTCCAGTTTCTTCTTCTCGGCTTCGCCTTCCTTCAACAGCTTTTCTTTCGCCGAGCGCGTGGCTTCCAGTTCGCTCATCTTCGCCGTCACCAGTTTTTGTTTCCGTTCTATTTCGAGTGCTTGAATCCGTTGATAGTTCGCATATTCGCGCACATAGCGCAAGCGACGGTAAGTCTGGCTTAAGTTGTCCGCCGAAAAGATGAACATCAGCTTCTCTTGAATGGACTTGTTGCGATACATGTATCTGACGGAGGCAGCATACTTGCTTTTCTTGTCTTTCAATTCCTTCCGCAAGAGGTTAAGCTGTCGCTGAAGAGAGGTGATTTCGGCGTTCAACGTCTTCACGTCACGTTCGATGGCGCCGATGTATTTTTTCCGTTCCGTTATCTGCCCGTTGATGAGCGCCAGATTGTCCAGCTGGCTTTTCACATCCTTTTTGGTAGAGCGCAACAAGGTTTCCGACTCTGCAATTTGTTGTTGCAGTTCGTTTCTTTGGGATTCCAATTCCTTGATTTTCCGGGTGGAGTACTGCGCATTCACTCCCATCCCAAGCATAACGGTCAGACAAAGCAACAGGATGCGTTTCATTTCTTCAATATCATTTTTATCAAGTCCGTCAATTCCACCTTTTCATACCTGCGCGACACTTCGGTGTGCGCTTCCCAATCCGCATTCGTGGAGAGACGCGACAGGGCGAAAGCCGCTCTTACGGGTTTCGTTCCTCCCTCGAACGACACGTCCATGTACGAAGGGAAAGCTTTCTGTTCCAATTTACGGAATTCGGCATACTTCCAGTTCAAGGCATAAGGAGTATCCATCAGTCCGATGGTGGTTTGTTTCAATCGTCCGTCGGGAGCCTCGGTAAGGAAACGATAGCTGAACGATTTGCCCTTGCGGACATCCAGCACGACGCCCGAAGCATCGGTCTGCACGCCGAACGCCGCAGCGTCACGTCCGGTCAGTTCCCCCTTGCCGGGCAGGAAGAGTTCGTTGAGGAACAAAGCCTGCAAGGTATGAAAGTCCAAATCGGCATGAGACAACGCCTTCAGTTCGGCAAAGGACACTTTCACGTACCGTTTGTTCATGCGGTCTATCACCAGCACGCCATCGGGAGAGATTTCGGCACGAGCCACCTCTATGCCCAACAACGGAACGACGGACAACTGAATGACCTCCCCCTTCTTGATGCGGAGAGTACCGCTGACCTTGGTCGCTCCTTTGCCTTCCAAATCGAGCGAAAGCGACATTTTGGCCGTCAGTGCCTGCCAGCCTCCGGCATTGGCGATGACCGTTTCCTTGTATTCCGTCTCGGTCATTCCTTCGATGGACGCGGGCTTTTTAAGTGACTTGTTCGATGCGCAAGAGGCCGCCAACAAAACCAGCAGCAACGTGCAGAGAGATATTTGCAGTTTCTTCATCATACTTTTTGCGTCTTATTCCATATAGTATTTCTTGTTCCGAATCTTCTTCTTCAAGCGTTTCAGTTCCTGATCGCTGCGAGCCTCATTTTCGTCATCCGCCTTTTGAGCGGCCAGTTCCTCGGCCTTCTTCCAGTATTCGAGCGCCTTATCCGGCTCGCCGGTCTGATAATAGATGTCGCCGCAATGCTCCACCATCACCGAACTCTTGCCGCCTCCGTTCTGCATGGCTTGATCGATGTAGATGCGGGCTTCGGCGTACTTGCCTTTTTCAAACAGAATCCAAGCGTAGGTATCCAGATAGGTACTGTTGGTCGGTTCGGCCTTCACCGTGCGATAACTCATTTCCTCCGCTTTGTCCAGTTGCTTCCGCTCCACCGACAGGAAGTAGGCATAGTTGTTCAAGGCACCGACATTGTCGGGCTTGTACACCAAAGCCGAATCGTAAGCGGCGTAAGCCTCGGCGTTCATGTTCTTTTGGTGATAAAGGTCGCCCAAGATGGAATAAAAGTCGGACACCATTTCTTTGTCACTGTCCGGTTCCACCTGACGGACTCCTTTGCGAAACACTTCAAGCGCCTCATCCGTCCGTTCCAACTGATAGCTCGCCAATCCCGAATAGTAATAGAACTCCAGCGCACCCGGCAGATAAATCATCGCCGGCGTACAGATTTTCACCACTTCCTCCAAGTCATTGTCCGACAAGGCGAAGCTGAGCAGTTGAAGATAGGCAGGTTTATTCTCAGGGTCGATGGCCAACACCTGACGGAGCGCCGGTTTGGCCTCATCGTTCATCCGTTTGGATAGGAAGTATTGCACAGCGAGCATGGCCACATCGGCATCGGGTTGCTCCTGCTCCAGCATGGAATGAAACAAGCCGACAATCTGCGTACTGTCTTTGTCGCCCCGCTCCGAACGAAGAATGAGCTGACGCATAAGGTTCAGTTTGATGTTGCTTTCCACCTTCCGGTTGAGCAGGACGGAATCCAGTTGCGACCGATAAAGGCTGTCCTGACCGCTCTTTTCATAATAAGAAGCCAACGAAAGCATGGCCGGGGCATAGCCGGGTTCTTCCGTCAAGACTTTCCGATAGATGTCGTAAGCCTCATTCTCTTTTCCGTTTTCCAGATAGACATCGCCCAGCATCGTCAGATAGCGCATGTCGTAAGGATATTCGTTCGCCAGATTCTCGATTTCGGTAAACGCCTGTTCGGTATGGTTCATCGCCAGATAGATGCGGAACTTCTCCATGCTGATTTGTTCGGACTTTCCGTCCAACGTTTCCAGACGGTTCAGCGTGTGAATGACCTGTTCGTAGTTTTTCGTCCGTCCGTAGAGGTCTACCAGTGCCATCAGCGGCTCCAAGCGCGAGGGAAAGCGGGCAGCCATATCTTCGATGACCGCAATCGCCTTTTCGTTCTCCCCCTTGTTTTGATAGTAGGAAGCCAAGGTTTCCTTGTACCAATAGTTGTCCGGTTCGGAGGCTATCGCTTTTTGCAAGGCCGTTTCGCCCGACTCGCGCATCCCCAGCGCCATATAGAATTTGGCCAGTTCGTATTGCGTGACTGCGCTCTCGGGATGAATGGCTTGGCAGTGGCTGTACATTTCAAAAGCCGCGTCCAACTCGCCTTTTTCTTTCAGGCGGACGGCTTCCAGAAAGTAATAGTCAAAGCACCGGCGTTCTTCGGGCGACAAAAGGTCTTGAGCGGACATCGTCCTGTCCCCTTTCGATGAAACCGCCGATTTGCGCATCGTTCCGCATGAAAAGAGCAGGGCTGTCAAGCAAAGACACAGACACCACTTCGCGATAGATTTCTTTCTTTTCTTGTTCATCTTCCTTTTATTATCATTTCTTTCCCGTATGTCCGAAGCCTCCGGTGCCGCGGTCGGTTTCGTCGAGCACCTCCACTTCCTGCCACTCGGCTTGTTCGTGACGAGCGATAACCATTTGAGCGATGCGCTCGCCGTCTTCTATCACAAAATCTTCCGACGAAAGATTCACCAGAATGACACAGACCTCTCCGCGATAGTCGGCGTCGATGGTTCCCGGTGAGTTCAGCACACCGATTCCTTTCTTGATGGCCAGTCCGCTGCGCGGGCGAATCTGCGCTTCAAAGCCTTTCGGCAACGCCATGCAGATGCCAGTCGGCACCAGACAACGCTGCAAGGGTTTCAAGGTGATGGGAGCACTTAAATTGGCACGGAGATCCATGCCCGCCGATTGCTCGGTGGCATATTGCGGCAACGGATGTTTCGACTTATTGATGACTTGTACTTTCATAAATTTACGGTTATTCTTCTTAATTAAGGTGCGAATTTACACATTTCGGCTGATTTATCTATATTTTCAAAGGAAGTTTTATATTTTTGCACTCATCTAAACACTGATTTATGAATTGGAAACAATTAATATCCAACAAACGCTTCGGACAAGAAGAGTTACACGAACTTCGGAAAGACGACCGTTCGGAGTTTCAGCGAGACTATGACCGCTTGATTTTCTCCGCCCCTTTCCGCCGTTTGCAGAACAAGACGCAGGTGTTTCCCCTGCCGGGCAGCATTTTTGTACACAACCGGCTGACGCATAGCCTGGAGGTATCGTGCGTGGGACGCTCGTTAGGAAGTACGATTTCGGCTTTATTGATACAGAAGCATCCCGAACTGGCCCACTCGCACGTGTCGGAAATCAGTTCCATCGTTTCGGCAGCCTGTCTGGCACACGACATGGGCAACCCTCCGTTCGGGCATTCGGGCGAGAAAGCCATCGCCACCTACTTTTCCGAGGGGAAGGGACTGGAACTGAAGCCGCTGCTTTCGCCGATGGAATGGGAGGATTTGATTCATTTTGAAGGAAACGCCAACGCTTTCCGCTTGCTCACCCATCAGTTTCTCGGCCGCCGGAGGGGAGGCTTCGTGATGACGTATCCCACCCTCGCCTCCATCGTGAAATACCCTTACTCGTCTGTACTGGCCGGAAAGAAGTCGAAATTCGGTTTCTTCATCACCGAAGAGGAGGATTATCGGAAGATTGCCGACGAGCTGGGCATCAGACGCCTGAGCCAAGCCGGCGAGCCGTGCCGGTATGCCCGCCACCCGCTGGTCTTCCTTGTGGAAGCGGCGGATGACATCTGCTATCAGATGATGGACATCGAGGACGCCTGCAAACTGAAGTTGCTTACACCGGAGGAAGCCAAGAGGCTGTATCTGCGTTTTCTGGACGAGAAGAGGCAAAAACGTGCCGAGGAGGTCTGCACGTTCGTATCGGACTCCAACGAACAGATTGCTTATCTGCGGGCGACGGTCATCGGCATCTTGGTAAAGGAATGCGCCCGTGTATTCATGGAGAACGAAGAAACCATTTTGGACGGGACCTTCGAGGGGGCGCTTATCAAGCACATGAACCGGCCGTTGCGGGAGGCTTACGAGCATTGTTCGGAAGTGGCTTTCAACGACATCTACCGCTCGCGCGACGTTCTCGACATCGAGTTGGCGGGTTTCCACGTCATCAGTACGCTGCTCGAACTGATGATTGACGCCGTCCGCTCGCCCGAAAAGGCTTATTCACAACTGCTCATCAACCGTGTGTCGAGCCAATACGACATCAACTCGCCCACCCTTTACGGAAAAATCCAGGCGGTGCTGGATTACATTTCGGGCATGACGGACGTCTACGCCCTTGACTTGTATCGGAAGATAAAAGGAAACAGCTTGCCGGCGGTGTAACAGGATTCATCCCCGCGGAGATTTGAATCATACGCCGGCAAGAAATAAAAAAACACTTCGGCGAAAAAAAAATTCGCCGAAGTGTTTTTATCCTCTTTTCGCCTTGAACGCCAGCGCATACATGCGCATCTGCTTCACCATGGACAGCAGACCGTTGCTGCGGGTGGGGGAAAGATGTTCTTTCAAGCCTATCTTTTCGATGAAATAGAGTTCGCTTTCGAGGATTTCATCGGGCGTGTGACCGGAAACGACCTTTATCAACAGGGCGATGATGCCTTTCACTATCAGCGCGTCGCTTTCGGCACGAAACTCCACCTTGCCGTCTATCAGGTCGGCCTGCAGCCATACACGGCTTTGACAGCCCTCAATCAGGTTTTGCTCGGTCTTGTATTCGGGAGCGAGCGGCTCTTGTTCGTTGCCGAGGTCAATCAGCAGTTGATACTTGTCCATCCAATCGTCGAAGTCACTGAACTCTTCAATCACTTCGTCTTGCAGTTCATTTATAGTTTTCATTGTCTTTCATTTATTTTTCGTTGTAAATTACCTCCATGACGGTTTGTCCCACGGCTTTCAGCGTGTTGCGGTCAATGTGTTCCATCGTGTCGTCCACCGTGTGCCACGTGGGGCCGAAGGAGGAGCGTTCGCAAGTGGGGTCGTAGTTGATGATATCCACACACGGGATGCGGCCGAGGGCGTGTACATACACATGGTCGTCGGTCACTTCGCTGCCCTCCTGCTTCAAGAAGTAGTTGCCGTAACCCAGTTCGTGCGCCTTCTTCCAGATTTTCTTCACCTCCGAGCGGGCGGTTCGATAAGAGTAAGGTTCGTAATAGAAGGTACTTCCCTTGGCTCCCACCATGTCGAGCAAGATGCCGTAGCGGGCGAAATAGTTCGGCACGTGCGGAGCGCGTGCCCAGTATTGCGAGCCTAAGCACCACGTGTCGGGCTTGTAAGCACCTTGGTGAAACTCAGGGATGCCGTAGTCTTCCGCGTCGAAGAACACGATGTCGATGCCCACGGCCGGAGTTTCTTTCTGAATCTGCCGGGCTATTTCGAGCAATACGCCAACGCCGCTGGCGCCATCGTTCACTCCCAAGATGTGTTTCCGATGGTTCTTCTCATCGGGGTCGTTATCGGCATACGGGCGACTGTCCCAATGGGCACAGAGCAGGATGCGTTTTTTGCTTTCGGGCTTGTAGGCGCCGATGATGTTCCGGGCTTTCAGCGACGTGCCGTCCCAAGCCGTGAGGTCGGCATACTGATTATAGACTTTCGCTCCGAAAACCTCCAGCTGTCCGGCCAGATAGTCTCCGCAGTCGCGGTGAGCCTGCGTGTTGGGCACTCGGGGACCGAAATCGGCCTGTGCCTGCACGTAGGCATAGGCACTGTCGGCATCAAAGGAGGGAGTCTTGACGACTTCCTTCTCGACCGCCACGTGCTCTTCCGCCTTCTTGCCGCTGTTTCCGCAGGCCGCCATGCCGGTGATGCCGAGGGCAAGGAAGGGAAGAATGAAGATGTTCTTTATTTTCATGATGGCTGTTGTTTGATTGTTTGTCGCAAAGTTAATCATTTTTCTGCACTTCCTCCATCACGCGCAAGAAGTTTCCTCCCCAAATGCGGCGAATGTCCGCTTCGCTGTACCTTTCGCCGAGCAGGCGGCGGGTGAAGTTAATCAGTTCGGCGGCCGAAGCGCAACCGTTTACGCCGCCATCGCCGTCGAAATCCGTGCCGATGCCCACGTGGTCGATGCCCATCACGTTCACCATGTGGTTGAGGTGTTCGATGGCATCGAGGAGGGTGGCGGTTCCTTCCTTCCGCAGAAATCCGTGATAGAGCGTGACCTGCGCCACGCCGCCTTTCGCCGCCAACGCCCGCAGCTGGTCGTCGGTCAGGTTGCGAGGGTGGTCGCACAGGGCACGTGCCGAGGAATGGGAAGCCACAATGGGGCGCGAACTGATGTCGAGCGCATCGTAAAAGGTTCGTTCGCCGGCATGCGAAATGTCCACCATCATGCCCACCCGGTTCATTTCGCGGATGACCTCCGCGCCGAACGCGCTTACGCCCAGTCCCGCCTCGTTGTGCCGAGCCGACCCGCAGAGGTCGTTGTTGCCGTTGTGGCAAAGCGTCATGTACACCACTCCCCGCTTACGGAAACGCTCCACGTTCGCAAGGTCTTTTCCGATGGCGTAACCGTTTTCGATGCCCAGCATGACGGCTTTCCTGCCCTCCGCTTTCAGGCGGTAGAGGTCGGCGGGCGTGTAGGCGATGGACACATGCGTACCGCTCCGTGCCACCATCGCTTCGATTTCGTCCAAGATGCGTCCCGCTTTGGCGGTGGCTGCCTCCAACGCTTCGTCCGTCCGCTCCTTCTGTTCCAAGTAGGCCACCATGATGGTTGCGTCCAACCGTCCCTCCGTCATCTTGTGGAGGTCTACCAACAGCTTCGGGTCACGGGTGGCGAAGTCGATGCCTTGATTGAAAAACATCGGCGTGTCGCAGTGGGAATCGAGCGTGAGAATGCGGCCGTGCAGGCGTTTCGCTTCTTTGAAAGAAGCTGCTTCGGCTGTCAGCCAACGGAAAATGGGCATCATGCACTCGTCATCGTTCAGAATGAAACATTCGGGATGCCACTGCACGCCCAACATCGACTTGTGTTCCGCGGACTCCATCGCCTCAATCACGCCATCGGCTGAACGGGCGCACACCCGGAATCCCGGCGCCGCCTCCTTCACCGCCTGATGATGAAAGGAATTGACCGCCAATGTGTCCGTCCGGAACAAGCTATATAATAAGGTATCCGGTTCCACCTGCACGGTGTGCGAGGCATAGCTTCGCTCCAAGTCCTGACTGTGCTTGAGGCGTGTACCCTCCATTTGCGAGTGAATGTCTTGATAAACAGTCCCTCCCAAGGCCGCATTCATCGTCTGAATGCCCCGACAGATGCCCAGTATCGGGATTTGCCGGTCGGCCGCCAAGCGGGTGAGCAACAGCTCCTGTCGGTCGCGGCGGGGATTGATGCCGTGCAGTTCCTTCACGGGTTCTTCACCCAGATACAAAGGATTGATGTCCGCTCCGCCCGAAAGCAGCAGTCCGTCGATGCGGTCGAGCGCATCGGCCAGCAGAGCCGGGTCATCGTAAGGAGGTAGAATGAACGGAACACCGCCGGCCTTCACCACCGACCGGTAGTAACCTTCGGCCAAGGCGCAGTTTCCGTCGCTGAAATTACCGGTCAGACCAATGACCGGCGCACCTTCCCGGGGCGGAAGGTGGCGGTGCATACGTTCGTAGTCCGACTGAATGTCAAAAGCGGGGAGTCTTTTCATACGTTAATTATTGAAAGAAATTCAAGCAAAGATAGAGATAAATCCAGAGAATTTGTGCATATTTGCTAAAAATCTAATGTCTATGGAACCTATACAGGATTTCTACAGTCTGGTGAGCCGCCTGCGAGCCTTGAAAGAGCGGAAGCGGGTGGCGGTGGTCTGCCCCAACGATGCCCACACGAAGTATGTCATCACCCGAAGCCTTCGCGAGGGCTTCGCCGATTTTTTATTGGTGGCGGACACTCCGCACCTGCTCAACGCCGAAACCATCCGCCAACAATATCCCGACCGTATCAGCATATACGAAGCGTCCGACCCCGACAAGGCGGCGCAAGAAGGCGTGGCACTGGTACGCGAAGGCCATGCCGATGTGTTGCTGAAAGGAATCATCAATACCGACAACCTGCTTCGGGCGGTGCTGGACAAGGAACACGGCCTCTTGCCGAAGGGGCGGATACTGAGCCATGTCACCGTGGCACAGATTCCTACTTATAAGAAATTGCTGTTCTTCTCCGATGCCGCCGTCATTCCCCGACCGACTTTGGAACAATTCGACGCGATGATTCGCTACAACGTGGAGGTGTGCCGCCGGATGGGCATCCATGCGCCCCGCATCGCCCTCATCCATTGCACGGAGAAAGTGAACTCCAAATTTCCGCACACCCTCGACTATGTGACGCTGAAGGAACGGGCCGAAGCAGGTGCCTACGGAGAAATGTACTTGGACGGACCGATGGACGTGAAGACCGCTTGCGATGCGCATAGCGGTGAAGTCAAGGGCATCAGTTCGCCGGTGGTGGGACATGCCGACATGCTGATATTTCCCAACATCGAGTCGGGCAACACGTTCTACAAAACCGTTTCCCTGTTCGGGGATGCCAACATGGCGGGAATGCTGCAAGGTCCCGTAGCTCCGGTGGTGGTGCCGTCGCGCGCCGATTCGGGCAATTCCAAATTCTACAGCCTGGCCTTGGCGTGTGTGGCGGGCGACTCCAAATCCGTTAATACTGAAACTTGATATGAAGATATTTGTAATCAATCCGGGCTCCACTTCCACGAAGTTGGCGCTCTATGAAGACGAGAAACAAGTGTGGGTGGGCGGTGCTCATCATCCGGTGGCCGATTTGGCCCTGTTCCAACACGTAAACGAGCAGTATGAATACCGCAAGGCGTTCGTCCATCGTATGTTGGATGAAGCCGGGATTCCCGTCGCCTTTGATGCCGTCATCGCCCGGGGCGGTCTGCTGAAACCTACTCCCGGAGGGGTTTATGCCATCAACGAGCGGATGAAGCACGACCTTCTGCACGCCCGCATGGAGCACGCCTGCAATCTGGGCGCACTGATAGCCGATGAGTTGGCACACGAATGCGGCTGTCCCGCCTACATCGCCGACCCCGAAGTGGTGGACGAACGCATCCCCGAAGCCAAGCTGACGGGCATTCCCGAAATCGAGCGCATCTCCATCTTTCACGCCTTGAACAGCAAGGCCGTGTCGCGACGCTATGCCGCTTCTTTGGGCAAACGTTACGAAGACCTGAACCTGATAGTGATTCATTTGGGGGGAGGCATTTCGGTGGGCGCACACCGCAGAGGGCAGGTGATTGACGTGAACAACGCCCTGAACGGCGACGGTCCTTTCAGTCCGGAGCGGGCAGGTACCGTCCCCGCCGACCAATTGGCGGAACTTTGTTTCAGCGGCAAATACAATCTGCGGCAAATCAAGAAGATGCTGAACGGATGCGGCGGACTTTCCGCTCATTTGGGCATGAACGACATGATTACCATCGCCGCCAAAGCCGAAGCCGGTGAAGAACCGTACAAGCGCACACTCGACTCCATGTTCTACACGGTGGCGAAAGAAGTCGGCGCACGTTACATCGCGCTGCGCGGACAGTTGGATGCCATCCTCATTACCGGCGGCATCGCGCACAGTGCCTACTGCATCGGGCTGTTGAAAAATTGGATTGACTACCTCGCCCCCATCGTGCTCATGCCCGGCGAAGACGAAATGGGGTCGCTCGCCTACAATGCCCTTTGCGCCTTGCGGGGCGAACGCACGCTACAAGTCTACGACCCGCTTTAACGAAAAAAGTGTCATTCCGAGTGCCGCGAAGGCAAACCCGGAATGACACTTCCCGATATGTTTCAAGACCTTATTTCAGCAAGACGCCCACATCGCCGACACACGTCTTTGAAGCGGCGTTGATTTCGCTGACAGGTTCCAGTTTGAAATACCTTGCGGTGTATGTTTTACCGAAGCGTACGAAATACGGAATCGGATTGTGCATGATATTGCTGAACTCACCGGAGGCATCGCATTCCGTCCAGTTCTGTCCGTCGGTGCTCACATAGAAGTGATACTTGTAAATGGTTCCCGACAAATCCTCTCCGGCCACAGGAGCGTAGCAAAAACCGCTTATTGTTTCTTCCTTGCCCATATCGACCACCAACGGGACAAGTCCTTCGGCTTTCCATGCGGTGTTCCGGTTGCCATCGATGGCGGCAAAAGCGTCCACGCCCACGGTTTTCCAACCGTCTGTCTTCACGTCGCTCAACTTTACGTTCGCATTTTCTTCCTGCAAGGGTTCGGCGTAATACAAGCCTACCTTCGAGATGTTCGCCACGCCGCGGGCACCGCGAACGGTCACTCTCACCTTTTCGGGACGGCAGTCCGAGAAGCGGAGCAAGCGTTTGTAACCGACGGTGGTTCCTTCCGCCGCATACTGCCATGCGCCATTGACATACACTTCCACCAAGAAATCTTCCACGCGCTGACCTTGCGCAATGTCTTCTTGAATAAGGAAAGTATTAACCAGCGCGCCCGGCTTCACGTCATATTCCTTGGACCGGCCCATCTGTGCCTGCCAAAGTGCCGTCGGTTCGGCTACATAATCCTCGGCGAAGGTCTTGCCGATGTAGTCCGACAGTTCCTTGATGCGCTGTACGTCCGCTTCGTGAATCAGCCCTCTTCTGTCGGGCGGAATGTTGAGCAACAAAACCGAGTTGCAGCCCACCGAACGGTAGTAGATGTTTACCAAGTTGGCCAACGAGCGCACCTGTTCGTCTTGTTCGGCGTGGTAGAACCATCCCGGACGGATGGACACGTCCACTTCCGACGGATACCAATAAGCCTCCTTCGCCTTGGCCAGCAACTCGCGGCTGCCCAAGTCCTTCGACATGGCACTTACTCCGAGTTCCTTGTTGTCGGCTTGCTTGTGAATGTATGAGCCGGGAGCCATGACCGTCGCGCTCCACTCGGTGGCACGACCCAGTCCGCCTTCGTTGCCCACCCAGCGCACATCATCGCCCATGATGGCGGTAACGGCCTTCGGTTGCAGGGTGCGGATGGTCTTCAAGATGGCTTCCCAGTCGTATTCCTGCTTCTTTCCGTTGGGGCCTTCGCCACAAGCACCGTCGAACCACACTTCGTGAACTTCTCCGTAGTTGGTCAGCAGTTCGGTCAACTGTTCGATGAAGAACTTGTTATAGGCGGGCGAGTCACCGTAGGAAACGGCATTGCGGTCCCACGGAGAGAGGTACACACCGAACTTCATGCCATATTTTTCGCAAGCGTCGCGCAGTTCGCGAACCACATCGCCTTTTCCGTCTTTCCACGGAGAGTTCTTGACGGAGTACTCCGTGGTGGCGGTGGGCCACAGACAGAAGCCGTCGTGATGCTTGGCGGTGAGCAACGCCATCTTGAATCCGCCGTCTTTCAACGCACGCACCCATTGTTCGCAATCCAGTCCGGAGGGGTTGAACAACTCAGGGCTGTCCTTTCCGCTTCCCCATTCATTGCCGGTAAAGGTGTTCATACCGAAATGCAAAAAGGCGGTAAACTCCATCTGCTGCCATTCCAACTGTTGGGGCGTAGGCACCAGCCGGGATGCCATTTCCACTTTCTGTTCGGGAGTGGCATCGGCGGGGAAGACGATCTGTTTTTCGTACAGTTCCTGCTTGGGTTGCGAGGAACAGGCAGCCATAAGAGCGGCGGCTGCCATCGTAAAGATTGTTTTTTTAATCATAAAATGATGTTTTTTCATATGTTTTTACAAAAATACGATAAATATCCCAACCATCGTATCTTATTCCAATAAAAATGTCCCGAATTTCACAATCCGGGACATTCAGTTACTTTAATATATTGTAATCACAATGTTACTTAAAACGAAAATCAGTAACGTTCATTTTATTCTTCCCATCCCGGATTTTGAGTGATGGCAGGGTTAATCAGCATGACGTTCTTTGAAATCGGGTTCAAGAAGCGTCTGTCGTTAGTACTCCACTTACGTCCGGCGTCATTCAAGTCCTTCTTGTAAGGACGGATATAGGTCTTTCCTTCGTAATCTACCAAAGTACGACCCTTCTCACCGCCGAATGTACCTTCTGTATAGAGAGCAATCACCTTGTCTGTCACGCGCATACCGAGAACGGTCTTCGGGTTTTCGTACACCTTCACGCCTTTCCAGCGGATGAGGTCATCGTAACGGAAACCTTCGCCCACCAACTCGATGCGACGTTCGCGACGGAGTTCGTGCAACAGCGGGTCGATGGTATAGCCATAGTCTGGCCAGTTCGGGTCGGTGAATCCTACTTCCATGGTCAGGTGCGGCATTTCCACGCGGTCGCGAAGCAGGTTCACGGTCTTATCCAACACGTCCTGAGTCATTTCACCCAGTTCATACTTGGCTTCGGCGTAGTTCAGCAACACTTCGGCATAGCGGTAAACGAACCAGTCGTAAGTAGACGAATTGGCCACCCACTGTGTCGGGTCGGCCGAAGAATACTTCACGTTGGCGTAACCGGTCACGCTACCTGCGGCAGATACATCGGGAGCAGAAGCGGTGGGGTCGAGCATACTGTTGTTCAGTTCGATAGTACCGTCTTTCTGCACGGTGTACGGACGGTGTACATTGTCGATGATGTTGTACATACGCGGGTCGCGGTTAATCATTTCCTGGTCGAGTGTTTCATCGCCCTGATACAATTCGCTGACACCGATGGGCTTACCGTCCTTGCAAAGGAATGATTCGGCGAAGTCCTTAGAGTAACCTACGCGCTGGTTACGGCCGATGCCGTGCATCAGCGTACCGTCTACATACTTACGATAGAGGATGGCTTCCTTGTTGTCGCTCAAGTCTTCTTGCACGAACTGGTTCTGGTAATACAACGGATAGCCTTCGAACGACTTCTGTCCGCAGCCGGCGTCTTGACCTTTCACGATGTCGTAACGACCGGTGTTCATCACTGCCAAAGCATTGTCGGCAGCCTTTTTCAACAATTCCTGGCTGGAAGGTGTACCCTGTACGCCGTGGTATTTCTTGAAAGTACCGTAATAGAGACATACACGGCTCAACTGCGTGCGTGCGGCATCCTTATGCAGGGCACATTCGGCAGCGGCGTTCTTTTCCGGCAACCATTTGATGGCAAATTCCAAGTCTTCGATGACTTTGCCCAACACCATGTCGCGGCTGTCACGAGCCTTGAACAATTCTTCTTTGTCGCCATCGGTCAAGTCTTTTTCATACCAGGGCACATCGCCGTACGACTTGATTTTGCCGAAGTAGTCCAAGGCGCGGAAGAAGCGGATAACGGCTACCTGTTCGTTGATTTCGCTCTCGGAACCGGTTACGCGTTGGTAACGAGCCATGAAGAAGTTCAGGTTACGGATGTTCGACCAGCTCCAGTCGCCGGCTTGGTCCAATACGTATTCGTTGTACAACCAAGCATCGTAGCTGGCCTGTACACGGTTGTCGCTCTGTTCGTCTCCGGCTGCGCTCGGACCGGGCAAGTTGCCGTAGAAGCGGGTTGCATAGCCTCGAAGGTCGTCTACGGATGTCCAGTAGGATTCATCGGTAAAGCTGTCAAGCGGTTTCAAGTCAATTACATCGTCACAAGCGGTGAACCCCAGCAAGCCAGCCAATGCAAAATATTTCAGTTTCATATCAATTTTCTGTTTTAGGTTTTATTAGAATGTCAAGTTCAAGCCGACTGATACCTTCTTGGTAATCGGGTAAGTCAAGTTGCCCAAAGTTTCCGGGTCGTAACCGTCGATAAGGTTTGTAAATGTAAGCAAGTTTTCACCTGTCACATACAGACGCAATTTAGTCAAACCGTACTTTTTCAAGAGACTGTTCGGAACATTGTAGCCCAAAGTGACGTTCTTCAAGCGGATATACGATGCATCCTGCAAGAAGCGTGTGCTGGTTTCGCGGTTAATCCACTTGTTCCAGTTGGGAGCGGGATAATACGCATCGGTATTTTCCGGTGTCCAATAGTCGAGCTGTGCCTTGGTCGGAACCTCCCACTGGTCCATGTTCAAGCTCCAGAACTGCTGGTCGCGAAGGTTGTAATCGCGTTTGCCGATACCTTGGAAGAACACTTCGAGGTCGAAGTTCTTGTATTCGCCGCCCAAAGTGAAACCGAACTGGTAGCGCGGAGTCGAGTTACCGATGATGGTCTTGTCGGTACCTTCCTTGTCGTAGATGGTTTCTTGTCCCCAAGCCAACTTGCCGTCGCCGCTGACGTCTACATACTTCACGTCACCGGGGCCGTAGGTAGTAGCCTGCAAACCTGTTTGTGACAACCAGTTGTCCACTTCTTCCTGAGTCTGGAACAAGCCGTCTGCCACAAGACCCCAGATTTCGCCGAACTTACGGCCTACATACCATCCGCTAATCTTACCGGCCTTGTTGCCGTTGTATTCCGTGATTTCCGACTGATAGTCAGACAAAGCGAACTTTGCCCAATAGCTGAAGCCGTTGGCCAGTCTGTCCTGCCATCCGAGAGAAATTTCCCAACCGGTAGTCTTCATGGAAGCATTGTTTACTTGTCCCAACGATGCACCCAAAACCGCGGGAAGTTCGTCTGCCGGGCCCAGCATGTCTTTGGTGTCGCGACGATACCAGTCGAACGAACCGGTCAAGCGGTTGTTGAAGAAACCGAAGTCCACACCGAAGTTCATTTGGTTAACGGTTTCCCAAGTGAGGGAGCTTGCCACCAAGGCGGTATAAGGAGTCACCACCAAGGGTTTGCTGCCGCCCAGCAAGTAACCCAATGTACCGGTTCCGTAAGTTGCCAAATAGGGGAAGTTGCCGCTTACGGCTTGGTTACCCAACGAACCGTAAGATACACGAACCTTCAAGTCGTTCCACCATTCGTTCATCGGTTCCCAGAATTTTTCCTGAGAAGCACGCCATGCCACGGAGAATGAGGGGAAGAATCCGAAACGGTCGCCCTTCGGGAATTTGGAAGAGCCGTCGTAGCGTCCGTTGAACTCGAACAAGTAACGATCGTCGTAGTTATAGTTGAAACGTGCGAAATAGCCCAATGTACCCCAGTGAGTTTCCGAAGAACCTACGTTCTTGTTGTCGCCGGTAGCCAAATCCAAGTCGGGGATATCGGTAGAAATCAACTTATTACGGTAGCTTGAAAACGACTTGTTGTGTTTGTACTCCTGATTGTAACCCACCATAATCTTGAAGTTGTGTTTGTCCCACATCTTCTTGGTGTATTCGGCAAACAGGTTCAAAGAAGTATAGTAGTCTTCGGCGTTGCTGAACTGCACATAGCTCGGATTAGTCCAAGGATAGTACAATTCGGTACCGGCTACGGCACGATATTCGTAGTAGTTCTTGCCTACGGCACGACCGCCATTGTTGTAGAAGTTCCAAGTGTAGTCCGCGTTGATGACCAAACCTTCCAGCGGAGTGAGTTGGAGAGCACCCGAAATCCACAAGTCGTTAATCTTGGTATCGGATGTACCGCCGAGACGCGACACAGAGAACGGGTTGGTGTAACCGCCCTGACCGGCATAGTAGTCGGTTCTTCCTTCTTCCACATACTTCAATCCGCCGCTGGTAGTGATACCCAGTGTTTCGTCGTTGATGGCGGAAGCACCTTCTTCGCGAACCAATCGGCCGGTGTGCGAGTGTGTGACAGGCATCAGCGGGCTAAGGTCGGCCTTCAACATACCGCCGTAGCCACCCACGCCTGCGTTGCCGCTACCTGTGGGGTGATTTTCCTTGGTATAGGTATGCATCACTTTGGCAGAAGCCTTCAACCACTTGGTGATTTGAGAAGAAAGGTTGAGGTTTACGTTGAACTTCTTGTAGCTATCGTCGGTCATCGCCAAGATACCTTTCTGGTCGGCAAAACCTACCGATGCGTAGTAAGTGGTGTTTTCGTTACCACCGTTCATCGAAACGTTATATTGTTGTGAGAAGCTGGTCTTGTACAGTTCCTTGAACCAGTCTGTACTGCCGCAATACTGCCACTGGCTGTTGTTGATGGACTCATCGTAAAATTCGGTGTACTTGTAAGTACCGTCCAGATAAGCCTGCGCATACTTCCACAACTGCGGAGTGGCCATTGAGCCGGAACCGCCCGCGTTTTGGTATGCCACGTCGCGCATGGTCAGGTATTCGATGGAGTTTACACCTTCTACGACAACGGCGGGGCTTGACCAGTAACCGCTGGCGTTGAATGAAATCTGAGGTTTGGTATCCTTCTTACCGCTCTTGGTGGTAATCAAGATAACACCATAGGCAGCGCGGGCACCGTAGATGGCAGCCGAAGCGGCATCCTTCAAAACGGAGATGGAAGCGATGTCTTCCGGATTCACCAAGTTGGCGTCCATCTGCACGTTGTCTACCAATACCAACGGAGAACCGCCGTTGAGAGATGTATTACCGCGCACGTTGAACGAAGAACCTTGACCCGGAGCACCCGATACGGTAACGTTCAAGTTAGGAACAACACCCTGAAGACCTTGACCGATGTTGGTAATCGGACGGGCTTCGAGCACATCGCCGTCAACAGCCGCAACGGCACCGGTCAGGTTCACTTTCTTCTGTGTACCGTAACCTACCACAACGACTTCTTCCAGCATTTCCGCATCTTCTTTCAATACGATGTTCAGCGACTTTCCGTTCCACACCACTTCTTGCTGAGCATAACCCACGAAAGAAATCTGAATAACGTCACCTTTCTTTACATTCGGCAACGAAAAGTTACCGTCGAAATCGGTAATCACCCCGTTGGTTGTACCTTTAACTACTACGGAGGCTCCGATAACCGGACCCATCGCGTCTTTCACTACACCTGTGGCGGTGCTTTCCTGCTGTACGCTTTTAGCGTCTGCGACTCTATCTACCGGGGCAGCATATACATTCCCCCCCCACGCCGATTGGTATGGAAGCCAGAATCACGCCAATTGCTTTTAAGTGTTTTAACATAAAAAGTTAAATTAGGTTTGATAAAAAAAATAATAAAACTCGTAAAAAATCTCAGCTATCGAGAAACTTTTCGGCTGCAAATTTAAGAAAGAATTTCAACAAGAGCAAAAGAATATTAAAATTTCCGCACATTCTCCCCTTTATTCCCGCGTTTTCTGCAATGTATCATTTTGTACAACATCTCATCGGAGCACACGGAATACACCCTGCATTCCTCCGACAAATTGTCGCCTCAAACCCGTTTCGTCTCCGTCCGGCCGTTGCGAAAACAGTTACGAAAGCGCATTTTTACGCTACAATCTCTATGCGGTTATCTGCACTTGTTTAACAGACAAAAACTAACAGTTTATAAAGATTAGTGCAGAGATGTAGAAAACAATACGCCTCACGGCGGTTCTGCCCAAATTTAGGGGCATAACCCGGAATTTCTCATTCGTTGCATTCACTCCTTTCACCACCCGCTAACGCATTGATTATCAAGCTCCCCATGTGAAGGGAGCTTTAAAAAGTTCCTTTCACCGTTTCACACCGACACAACTGCATCCGGCTAAAGATGCCGGAATGTACGTTATGCCATCCCGATGACACTGCTCTGCCACCAAGGTGACACAACACTGCCACCGTATATACAGCCTTGGCACACACGGCTTCATCCGATACGGATTTCGTAAGACATCGCGATTGGTGACTTCCGGCAGTGAATCCGGATGGATGTGAAAGGGTGAAAGGAGATTTTTCGTTCTCCCTTCACACTACAACACTGGTTGCCAGTAGGTTGCAAGCAGGTGACGGGAGTGAAGGCATCAAAAGATATAGTAATGATGCAGGCTGCAAACGGGTGTTTTCAGATAGCAAAGCTGCATTCTTATCGAGGAAAAGTAGAACAAACGCTAAACTTTTCATGAAAATAATTCCCTAACAATCATTGCGGTATGAAAAAGTTTCTCTATCTTTGCACCCGCAAATCAAATTATATATATTAAAAAGTTTAAGCGTTATGTATTTAGATGCAGCTAAAAAACAAGAAATCTTTGAAAAGTACGGAAAGTCTAACACTGATACTGGCTCGGCTGAAGCGCAGATTGCTTTGTTTTCATACCGTATTTCTCACCTGACTGAGCACCTGAAGCTCAACAGAAAAGATTATAGCACTGAAAGAGCATTGACAACTTTGGTAGGTAAGCGTCGTGCTTTGTTGAATTACTTGAAGGATCGCGACATCAACAGATATCGCGCCATCGTTAAGGCTCTCGGCTTGCGTAAGTAATTCTTGCTTGCGACAAAGACACAAAAAATCCCGACTCTTCGCAGAGCCGGGATTTTTGTTTTATCCTATTTCTCTTTGGCGTGCGGATAGTCGATGGTGTAATGCAAGCCGCGACTTTCCTTTCGTTCCATGGCCTGACGGGTAATCAGGTAACCGATGTTTATCATGTTACGGAGTTCGCAAAGTTCCCGCGAAGCCTTGCAACGCTTAAACAAACGTTCGGTTTCTTCGTAAAGGATATCCAAGCGGTTCCAAGCACGAATCAAGCGGATGTTGCTTCGCACAATGCCCACATAGGCTTCCATGATTTGGTTCACTTCCTTCATGCTCTGCGTGATGAGCACCCGTTCCTCTGGGTTCATTGTTCCTTCGGCGTTCCATTCGGGAATGTCTTCGTTAAACTCATAACGCTCTATCACACTCATGGCGTGCTTGGCTGCCGCATCGGCATAAACCACCGCCTCTATCAGCGAGTTGGACGCCAAACGATTGCCTCCGTGCAAGCCGGTGCACGAACATTCGCCGATGGCATACAGGCGGCCGATGCTGCTCTGACCGTCGAGGTCCACCTTAATGCCTCCGCACAAGTAGTGGGCGGCAGGCGCCACAGGAATGTAATCCTTGGTGATATCGATGCCGATGCTGAGACATTTCTTATAGATATTCGGGAAGTGCTTCTTGGTTTCTTCGGGATTTTTGTGCGTTACATCCAGATAGACATGTTCCTCGCCGCGGAGCTTCATTTCATTGTCGATGGCACGCGCCACAATGTCGCGCGGAGCAAGTGACAGGCGCGAGTCGTACTTCTGCATAAACTCCTTTCCGTCCTTGGTTTTCAGCACACCGCCGTAACCGCGCATGGCTTCGGTGATGAGATAGCTCGGACGGTCGCCCGGATGATACAACGCCGTGGGGTGGAACTGAATGAATTCCATGTCCTTCACCACCCCTTTCGCCCGATAGACCATCGCGATGCCGTCGCCCGTAGCCACCAGCGGATTGGTGGTCTGCCGGTACACCGCCTCGCAACCGCCGGTCGCCATTACCGTCACTTTGGAAAGAAACGTATCCACTTCGCCCGTTTCTTCGTTCAGCACATAGGCGCCGTAGCACTTGATGCCCGGCGTATGGCGGGTGACGATGATGCCCAAATGATGCTGCGTAATGATTTCCACTGCATAGAAGTGCGTAAACACGGTGATGTTGGGATGAGCCTTCACCGCCTCGATAAGGCTGGTCTGTATCTCCGCCCCCGTATTGTCCTTGTGATGGAGAATACGGAATTCGGAGTGACCTCCCTCCCTGTGGAGGTCGAACTCGCCGTTCTCTTTCTTGTCGAAGTCCACTCCCCACCCGATGAGTTCGTTGATTTGCGCCGGTGCTTCGCGAACCACTTTCTCCACGGCGGAACGGTCGCTTATCCAGTCGCCTGCAATCATCGTGTCCTCGATGTGTTTTTCAAAATTGTCCACCCTCAGGTCGGTCACCGAGGCAATCCCCCCCTGAGCGAAATAAGTATTGGCTTCTTCAAGGCCTGCCTTGCAAATCAAAGCCACCGTACCCTTGTGAGCCACCTTCAAGGCAAAGCTCATACCGGCTATTCCGGAGCCGATAACAAGGAAATCGAATTTTCTGACCATAACTTTTATTTTTATGGGCGCAAAACTACGAAATTTCGCGCTTTCATTGCGCTTTATCGCAAATTATTTCTTATCTTGCCGACAAATTTTTATACTATGAGATACCAATTGGCAATCATCGGCGGCGGTCCTGCGGGATATACGGCAGCCGAAACTGCCGGCAAGGCAGGACTGAGTGTAGTGTTGTTCGAGAAGAAAAGCTTGGGCGGCGTGTGTCTGAACGAAGGCTGTATCCCCACCAAGACCTTGCTCTACTCGGCAAAGGTGTATGACTATGCGAAGCATGCTTCAAAGTATGCGGTGACGGTGCCCGAAGCATCGTTCGACCTTGGCAAGACCGTGGCCCGCAAACAGAAGGTGGTGCGCAAGCTGGTGCTCGGCATCAAAGCGAAGCTGACGGCACAAGGCGTGAACATCGTGAACGGCGAAGCCTGCATTGTAGACAAGCATACCGTGAAGTGCGGTGAAGAGACATACGAATGCGACCACCTGCTGCTTTGCACGGGCAGCGACACGTTCATTCCGCCCATCCCCGGAGTGGCGGAAACGGACTATTGGACTCACCGCGACGCATTGGACAACAAAGAGGTGCCCGCTTCGCTCGCCGTCGTGGGCGGAGGCGTCATCGGAATGGAATTTGCTTCGTTCTTCTGCTCGCTCGGCGTAAAGGTAACGGTGGTGGAGATGATGGACGAGATTTTGGGCGGCATGGACAAGGAACTCTCCGCCATGCTCCGCGCAGAGTATGCGAAAAAGGGTGTCAAGTTTTTGCTGAGCACCAAAGTAACGGGCGTATCGAAAGACGAGAACGGCATCACCGTAGCCTACGAGAACGCCGATGGCACGGGCAGCGTCACCGCCGAAAAGCTGTTGATGAGCGTGGGCCGCCGCCCTGTCACCACAGGATGGGGACTGGAGAACCTGCAGTTGGAACTGACCGAACGCAAGTGCATCAAAGTGGACGAACACCTGCAATCCTCCGTGCCGGGTGTATATGTGTGCGGCGACCTGAACGGCGTATCGCTGCTGGCACATACAGCCGTGCGCGAAGCCGAAGTGGCGGTACATCACATCTTGGGCAAACCGGACGCGATGAGTTATCGAGCCATCCCCGGAGTGGTCTACACGAATCCCGAAATCGCCTCGGTGGGCATGAGCGAAGAAGCGTTGAAAGCCGCCGGCATCGCTTATCGAACCCTGAAACTCCCGTTGGCTTATTCCGGCCGCTTTGTGGCAGAAAACGAAGGGACGAACGGCGTATGCAAATTGATGGTGGGCGAAGACGAAACCGTATTGGGTGCCGCCATGCTGGGCAATCCGGCTTCCGAACTGATAATCTTGGCGGGTATGGCCATCGAGGACGGCCGGAAAGCGGACGACTGGAAGCGATACGTATTCCCCCATCCGACGGTTGGCGAGATATTCAGAGAATTGTAAATAGAAAAAGCATGAAGAAAGGGCTTCTTTTCATCTTATTATTGGGCACGTGCTTGGGAACGCCGCGTGCCCAATCCGTCTTCCAACGGATAGACTCCCTGCTAACCGACCCGTTGCTGAGCACCTCCGAAGTGGGCATTAGCGTCTACGACCTCACCGAGGGAAAGTCATTGTACCGCCATCAAGCCGAAAAGCTCTACCGACCGGCATCCACACAAAAGGTCATTACGTCCGTCACCGCCCTTGCGCAGCTTGGTTCGGGCTACACCCTGAACACCCGCCTGCAAAGCACCGGCATTCTGATGAACGACACCCTGAAAGGAAACCTGTACGTGGTGGGAGACTTCGACCCCGAACTGATGGAAGCCGATTTGGACTCACTGGCCGAAGCCGTCGGACAGAGGGGAATCCGACACATCGCCGACACGTTGGCCATCGATGTTTCGATGATGGATTCCGTATACTGGGGACCGGGCTGGTCGTGGGACGATGCGCCGTATGCTTTCCAGCCCTATCTTTCGCCGCTGATGCTCAACCGGGGATGCGTAGACATCACAGTCAGCCCTACCCGAAAAGATTCTCTGCCACAGGTCAGCCTCATCCCCGAAGGCGGATATGCCCGGGTGGACAATCGGGCGGTCAGTCATTGTCCCGAAGCGGGGAAGCTGATTGTCACCCGCGACCGGACGACAGACACCGACTGCATCCTTGTCAGCGGAAACGCCGACCGTACAGTGACCCGAAGCCTGAGCATACGCTCGTCGCAAGCGTTCTTCCTCCACACGTTCCTCGACCGTTTGCGACGAAAAGGAATAACGGTGGAACAGACCGCCGTGGCCGTTTGTCCCGATACGGCGGATACAACGTTTGTCTGTCGGCGTCCGCTCCTGCAAGTACTGAAACGAGCCTTGAAGAAAAGCGACAACCTGTGCGCCGAAGCAATGTTCTTCCACTTGGCCAAACAGCACGGAAAATCGTGTCATTTGGGATTTGAAGACGGACAGACAGCCGTCAATGAATGGATGAAAGACAGCCTGGGCTGCGACCCCGATTCATACCGAATAGCCGATGGTAGCGGAGTGTCTCTATATAATTATGTATCGCCGCAATTATTGTTGGAATACTTGAAGTACGCGTATGCCCGTCCCGAAATTTTCCAACCGCTCTACGAGTCGCTCCCCATAGCAGGTGTGGACGGCACGCTGCAACATCGGATGAAGAAGACCGCCGCCCACCGAAAGGTACGCGCCAAAACGGGTTCCGTAAGCGGCATCAGTTCGCTGGCCGGTTATGCCCGGGCCGCCAACGGCCATCTGTTGGCATTCGTCATCATCAACCAGAACGTGTTAAGGCTCCGCGAGGCACGGGCTTTTCAAGATAAGGTGTGCGAAGCGATGGTGCGATAGGCTTCGCCCCTATCAATGCTTCAACGCTTCCGCCACTTTCAGCATTTCCTCCTCCCAATGATAGTTCAAGGGATGGATGGAAACGACCTTTACACCTAATTCGTCGGCTATGAGCCGGGCATTGCGTTGGTCAAACTCCTGCTGCACGAAGATGACCCGTGTGCCGTATCGGCGACACGTTTCTATCAACTGCTTCAGGGCGGCAGGCGAAGGTTCCTTTCCTCCTTCCTCGATGCTGATTTGCTTCAAACCGTAGTCGCGGGCAAAGTAGCTCAACGCCGGATGATAGATAAGGAAAGTGCTGTCGGCATCCGCCAACAAGGTGCGGATACGGGCATCGGTCCGGGTGATGAGTTGCTTCAGACTGTCACGACGGTGACAGTACTCCGTCCGATGGTCGGCATCCAGTTCGCACAAGGCGGCACACACGTTATCGGCAATGACGGCAGCGTTCGACGCCGAATTCCAGATATGCGGCTCCACCCCTCCTTCATGAAAATGGTCGCCGTGCCAATGGCCTTCCGCCCGAATCAGTTCCACTCCTCGCGAAATGTCGAAAACTTTCATGTGGGGGGAGTTGGCCTGCAACTTCTTCATCCATGCCTGTTCAAAACCGATGTAGCCGATGCGCAGATAGGCCGTGCTCCGCCCAAGCCGGACCAATTGGCGGGGCGTGGGGTCGTAGCTTTCGGGACTGCTTCCGCGCGGAACCATGCTTGTCACTTGGAAACGGTCGCCGGCAATGGCTTCGGAAAAGAAACGCAACGGTTCGATGGTGACGGTCAGAATCGGCCGGTCGGTTTGCCCGGAAGGAGTTCCGCAGGCACTCATTATGACCCATAGGGTAAGAAAGTAAAACAAATTCTTCATAACTTCTCTGTTTTTCGTTCGCAAGTTCTTAGGAGTGAGTATGATGGTGGCACTTCAACACGCGATGGGGCAAGTCGCCGTGTCCCAACAGCTCGATGGGGCAGCCAAAGTGCTCTTCCAACCATTCGGCGGGAACTTCCGTATCGGGATGATAGTCAAGGGTTTCGTTCACGCAGGCAATGGTCTTTACGTTCTGCAACACGGTTCCGATGTCGTGACTCACCAAGATAATGGCTCGCTCCTTGTTGATTTCTTCAAGCAGCGAATAAAGTTTGGCTTCGTAACGCTTGTCGATATAGGTGTTCGGCTCGTCCAGAATCACCACATCGGGATTGGACACCAAAGCCCGCCCCAGCAAAGCCCGTTGCAACTGTCCGCCACTCAGGGAACCGATGGCACGCCGTTCCATTCCTTCCAATCCCATGCGCACGATGATGCGGCGCACCTGTTCGTGCTGCCCGTCGGTGTAGCGTGTAAACAGCGACTTCTGCTTACTCAGTCCCGAAAGCACGACTTCGTACACCGAAATGGGGAATTTACGGTCAATGCTGTTGTATTGGGGCAAATAGCCCATATTGATTTCGGACACTTCACGACCTTCCTTGTAAAAGCGAATCTGTCCGCTCTCGGGGCGATGAAGTCCCAAGATGCACTTGATAAGGGTGGTTTTTCCGCCGCCGTTGGGACCGATGACACCCAAAAAGTCGCGCTCGTACACAGCGAGGTTCACATCGCTAAGTACGGTTTTGCCGTCATAGCCGGCCGTAAGGGCAGTCAGTTGGATTATGCTGTTGTTCATTGTTCTTTCATTTTGCTTGCTCTGAGTATTTCCCGTTTACCTCCCGGAGGTCCCGGCAGACGCTCCACGAAGAAACCGGCAGCCTGCAACATCCGGCGCACCATGCCTTTGGCACAATAGGTCGTAAGGATTCCCCCTTCGTTCAGACTGCGGTAGAGGTTATCGAAAAGACATTGCTCCCACATCTCCGGCTGCTTTTCGGGAGCGAAAGCATCGAAGTATATAAGGTCGTAACCTCCCTGCGCGAACTGCATCCGGGTAAAATCACCTTCCAACTTGTGCAGGGTGAAACGAGGCGAAATAGGCACATCCACTCCCCAAGGTGCTTGATGGATGGCGTAATAATCGGCTTCGCGACCGTGTCCGATAACGGAAGGATAATCCAATCGGCGAAGGGTATCCTCGGAAAGCGGATAGCGTTCGATGCCGGTATAATGAACGGTTCGTCCGGTTTCTTCGGCAGCAAGGTACGTGAGAAAACAGTTCAAGCCCGTACCCAGTCCGATTTCGAGGATGCGGGGAGCGGGGACGGACGAATGGTTCAACCCCATGTCGATAAAGATATGTCGCGACTCGGTGAGGGCACCCTTCACGGAATGGTAATGTTCGTCCAACTCCGGTACATAGAGTGTGTAACTCCCGTCGGCTGTTTGTTCCAAATTCATCATCGTTTGTCTTTTTAGTGAATGAGTGAAGAAGCTCCCAACATGCCCCATACCAGCAGGGCATAGCGAAGAATTTTTCCGAAAGTCATGGACAGAATGACAATCCAAATGTTGGCGCGCATCATGCCCAGCACAATGGATATGGCACTTCCCAACAAGGGAATGAAAGCAAAGAAAGCCATCCAAGCTCCCCGCCCGTGAACGAAGCGTTCGGCTTTATCCAGTTTTTCCTTCTTCACATGAAAGTATTTTTCAATCCATTCCATGTTGCCCAAGTGTCCCATCCAGTAACACGTCATCCCCCCTGCCACATTTCCTGCCGTAGCAGCCAACACACAGAGGGCGGGGTCCAGTCCCAACGGGCCGACACAAGCCAGCAACACGGCTTCCGAACTGAACGGAACCACACTTCCGGCTACAAACGAGCCGATAAAAAGTCCCCAATATCCCCAATCAATCAGAAACTGAAGAATTGCATCCATAAGTTATACAGCGTTAGGAAAATGAATAGTACAAAGATAAGAATGAAATAGATACCGGAAAAGCGGTTTCGTGTTAAAGTAAACAAATGAGCGTTCAGAAAAGCGGTACAAAGCAGTTGTATCTGAATGAGAACAGACAAATGCTGCGGTTGCAACAAAACGGCCAGCGTAGCGAACCCTCCCGTCGTCACCAAAAAAAGAAGGCAGGAGCGGGTACGGGTCTTGTCTTGATACGAAACTTTCAGATAATGCCCTCCACTGACAAGCAGCGACAAAGTAACCGTTCCCCAAGCCAGTACTTCGTTCAAGGTAAGGTGCGCGTAATCAATGGCACGGAAATGAACCAATTCACGAAACGGCGCTTCGAAAAGCGACATCCGGTCGGCAAGAAAAGCATAGCCGAACAACAGCCAATAGGGAAAGGCCACCCCCAATAGGGCAGCGACCAGATTTTTGAAACTGAAGAAACGCAACTGAATCATTCCGACCAATCCCAACGGAATGGCATAAAGTAAAGGTGGAAATGCCAAACTCCCCAAACCGATGAACAGAAAAGCATGAAACGGATGAGCGGCCTCGGACGGTTTCTCATAGCCGGCATACAGATGAAGCAACGAACAAAGCACCGCCGGCTGAACCAAATTGTCCCATCGGAAAGGATGAAGGAAGAACAGCGAAGCGGTCAGATACAGGTAAATGGACACCGGAAAGGTGGTACGTGTACGTATCAACGAAAAAGCCGTATTGCCCTCAATCATCAGATAAGCAGTGACGGCTACAATCGACAGGCTCCCCAAATCGCTCCAAGAACGGCAACCGCATCCCCATAGCAACAGGCATATAAACATAACGACGGGCAGGGTGAGCCTCCCCGTCGCTATGCTTAGTTGTAGAGCGTTTTCTCTCATTCGTCAAGTGATTACAAATCGAAGCCGATGTCCGAACGGAAGTATTTCTTTTCAAAGCGAATCTTCTGTGCTCCGGCAAACGACTGCGCCAGTGCCTCTTCCTTGTCGGCTCCATACGAACTGACGGCAATCACCCGTCCGCCGTTGGTCACTACCCGACCGTCTTTCAGCGCGGTGCCGGCATGAAACACGATGCTGTCTTTCACGTCGTCCAACCCCTCGATGGGGAATCCCTTGTCGTAATGTTCGGGATAGCCACCCGACACCAACATCACACATACGGCAGCCCGTTGGTCGATTTCCAGTGTCTTGTCTTTCAAGTTGCCTTCGGCCACACCTTCCAACAAATCCACCAAATCGCTCTTGATGCGCAACATCACGCTTTCGGTTTCCGGGTCGCCCATGCGGACGTTGTACTCGATAACCATCGGCTCGCCTTTCACGTTAATCAGTCCGAAGAAGATGAAACCCTTGTAGTCGATGCCCTCTTCCGCCAGTCCCTCCACGGTGGGACGGATGATTCGGTCTTCCACTTTCCGCATCCACTCCTTGGTGGCGAACGGAACGGGCGAAATGCTGCCCATACCGCCGGTGTTCAACCCTTTATCGCCCTCGCCGATGCGCTTATAGTCTTTTGCTTCGGGCAGAATCTTGTAATCCTTTCCATCGGTCAGCACGAACACCGAGCACTCGATGCCGCTCAAAAACTCTTCAATCACCACCGTTGCCGATGCTCCTCCGAACATACCTCCCAGCATTTCCTTCAGTTCTTTCTTGGCCTCATCGAGGGTGGGAAGGATGAGAACACCCTTGCCGGCACAAAGTCCGTCGGCTTTCAACACGTAGGGCGCTTCGAGGGTTTCGAGGAAAGCGAGTCCCTCTTCCAAATTGTCGGTCGTAATGCTCTTGTATCCGGCGGTGGGGATGTGATGACGTTTCATGAACTCCTTGGCAAATTCCTTGCTGCCTTCCAGCACCGCACCCGCCTTCGACGGACCGATGACGGGGATGTTCTTCAGCGATTCATCGTTCTTGAAGAAGTCGTACACGCCTTTCACCAGCGGGTCTTCGGGACCTACCACGACCATATTGATTTGGTTTTCCACCACGAAAGCCTTGACAGCTTCGAAGTCGTCGGCTTTGATTGCCACATTCTCGCCTACCCGACCGGTACCTGCGTTACCCGGAGCGATATATAGTTTTTCGATTTTCGGACTTTGGGCAATTTTCCATGCCAAGGCGTGTTCGCGTCCGCCGGAGCCTAATAACAATAATTTCATAGATGCTTCTGTGTTTTAGTCTTTTTTTTACTTCAGATAGTCCTCAAAATAGCGTGTGATGCGTGTGTACAGATGCACCCGGTCGCGTCCGAACATGTTGTGCCCGTCGCCCGGATAGATAAAGTAATCGGGCTGGGTGCCGGCATCAATGCACGCACGCAGGAAACGAATGCTGTGCTGAGGCACACACACGGGGTCGTTCGCGCCGATGATAATTTGCAGACGTCCCTTCAAGTCGCCTGCCCGTCGGGTCAGGTCGCTTTGCTTGTAGCCTTCGGGATTTTCCTGCGGTGAATCCATGTATCGTTCGCCGTACATCACTTCATACAAATTCCAGTCGATGACCGGTCCGCCTGCCACGCCCACTTTGAACGTATCGCCGTAGGTCAGCATCAGGTTGGTTGTCATGAACCCGCCAAAGCTCCAGCCGTGTACGCCGATACGGTTCATGTCCACATAGCCGAGCGACTTCAAGAGTTCCACTCCCTGCATTTGGTCTTTCATCTCTTCCACACCCAAGCGGCGGTGTGTGCAGTTCTCAAATTCCAGTCCCCGGTTAGCGCTTCCGCGGTTGTCCACGGTCAGCATCACGTAGCCCAGCTGCGCCATATAAAGGTCCCAACCGCGTACGCCGTAATTAGGTAGGTCGGTAATCATCTGCGCATGCGGTCCGCCATAGACGTAAATAACCGCCGGATACTTCTTGGAAGCGTCAAAGTTCACCGGTTTAATCAGTCGGTAGTACAAGTCCGTCTTTCCATCCGCCGCCTTGATGGTGCCCAAGCTGATTTCCGGCAGGTTATATGCCTTCATCGGGTCATCCGCTGTCAGCAGGTTGATGCCGTCGGCTTTTCCCGAAGTGGGGAGAATGTTGATTTCGCGTGCCACGTTGTGCGAGGCATAGTTGTCTATCACGTAGCGTCCGTCGGCCGAGAGTTGCACCTGATGCACTCCCTCATCGGCACCGATGAGTCTCGTCTTTCCGTTCTTGATGTTCACGGCGAAAGCATTGCTTTGCAACGGTGAGAGTTCCGTACTCATGATGATGACTTCTTTCGCCTTTTCGTTGAATCCGACGATGTTCTTCACCAACCATTCGCCGCGAGTAAGCTGCCGATGGGTGAGCGTACCGTTCTTGCCGGTTTCAAACAAATAGAGGTGATTGTATCCGTCTTTCTGACTTTGAAGGATGAACTTCGTTTCGTCCCAAGGCAGGAAGACGATGGGCGTTTGCGGTTCCACGTACTTGTCGTGCTTTTCTTCGTAGAGGGTCGCCTCTTTCTCGCCGGTGGCGGCATCATAACGGCACAACCGGGCGTGGTTCTGTTCGCGGTTCAGTTCTATCATGTACACCTTCTTTTCATCGGGGCTCCAGCTTACGTTGGTGAAATAACGGTCGGTAGGGTCGCCCGCTTTCAGCCAAACGGTTTCCTGTGTGGCGGGACTGTACACCCCCACGGTCACTTTGTGGCTTGTCATGCCCGCCATGGGATACTTGTCCGGTTCGAGGGTGGCGATGCGGGTGGAGGTGTTCACTTGCGGATAGTCTGTCACCATGCTTTGGTCCATTCGATAGAATGCCACCCGGTTGCCTTTCGGACTCCAGAAGATACCGCCGTTGATGCCGAACTCGTTGCGGTGTACGCTCTGTCCGCAAAGCACTCCTTCCGGTTCGTCGGTCACTTGCCGACCGTTTACATAGAGATTGTTACCGATGGTGTAGGCGATGTTTCCGCTGAGGGTGTTCAGGTCTACATTGGCATACGGTTCTTTCGGCAAGTCATTGCGGGTGGTTACCTGTCCCGTAGTCCAATTGTACACCGCATATCGCTGACTTTTGGGCAGTTGCACTTCGGTCTTGTCCGCCCAAGGATAACTGAGGCTGTACAACGCATGTACTTTATTAAGTCCAGCCGCTTCGAGAGCCTGATTCAGGGCTTCGAGAGTAAACAAAGTCGATTCCTCTCCGCTTTTCGGGTGGATGGCTTTCACTTCGTCCATTTCGGGACGGATACACAGGTTGCCCCACCACGTCAGTCCGTAGAGGTTTTTGGGTTGGAGGTTGAAGTAATTGTTTCCTCCCGGCATGAGGTCTTCCAATGTGAACGGTTTCTTGTCCTGCGCCGTCAAGGTGATTGTGGTCATAAGGGCGATGAGCAAAAGATTGAGTATTCTTTTCATTGCAATTGATGTTTTGAAGTACGGCACACCGCGACACTGAAGTACGAAGTTTTTCGGTACTTCGGGGCGCGGTGCAGCCATGATGGTGTTAAGGTTTCATTCTCGGTTTTCTCGGTCCTCGGAAGTCTGTTTTGCCGCGGGGACGGTCTTTCTTCCCGGCAAAAGGCTTCTCCCGGCGAGGCTTGAAGTTTTCCCCTTCCTTTCCGCTCCGAAAAGCCTTGAACTTTCCGTCGAACAAGCGATACTGGCGGAACTGACATTCCAGCGCTCCATTATATAAAGGTATCTTGGCGGAGGGTTTCAGACCGATTTGGTCGAAGCACTCGTCGCGATAGCTCAATATCCAGGCATCGTTTCCGGCAAAAGCATGCTTCAGCCGTTCGCCTATCATGCGATAGAGTCCCAACAGGTCATCGGTGGAGATGCGTTCACCGTAAGGCGGGTTGGTGATGATGAGACTTTTCTGTTCCGGCTGTTCAAACTGCTGGAAAGGTTGAAGTTTCAGCGTTATCACTTTGGTCAGTCCGGCCGCCTTTACGTTGCGCAGGGCTATTTCGTTGGCTTTCGGGTTGTTGTCATAGCCATAAATCATGTGGTCGAAGTCTCGTTCCTGCGAGTCATCGTTGTAGATGGAGTCGAACAATTCTTGGTCGAAGTCCACCCATTTTTCAAAAGCGAATTCCTTTCGGAACACACCCGGAGCGATGTTTCGGGCGATGAGAGCGGCTTCGATGGGGATGGTTCCCGAACCGCACATGGGGTCGATGAGGTCGCATTCGCCTCTCCATCCGGTCATCAGAATCATGCCGGCGGCCAGCACTTCGTTGAGCGGTGCTTCCACGGCTTCCTGACGATAGCCGCGCCGGTGAAGCGAGTCGCCGGAGCTGTCCAGCGACAAGGTGCATTGATCTTCGGCGATGTGTATGTTCAGTCTGAGGTCGGGGTTGTTGATGCGTACCGAGGGGCGTTCGCCGGTCTTTTCGCGGAAGTAGTCCACGATGGCGTCTTTCACCTTGTAAGCCACGAACTTGGAGTGTCGGAACTCATTGGAGAATACCACGGCATCCACGGCAAAACTTTTTCCGTTGTTCAAGTAGTTTTCCCAGGGGATGTTCTTTACGTTGTCATACACCTCGTCGGCATTTCCTGCCTTGAAGTGTTTGATGGGTTTCAGGATGCGGATGGCGGTACGCAGGCAGAAGTTGGCCCGGTACATCAAAGCCTTGTCGCCTGTGAAAGCCACCATTCGGTTTCCAATCTCAATGTTACTGGCTCCCAGCTCAGTAAGTTCTTTTGCCAGTATTTCCTCTAATCCTTGAAAGGTCTTGGCAAGCAACTCGAATTCTTCCTTCATGTAGGTATGATAAATTACGTAATTTTCAATGAATGTGCAAATTTAATGAAAAATCCGCTTTCCCGTCAAGATTTAGTGAATTATCTTTCAAATGAAACGTCGGCGCAAAAAATAAAAACCTGAAGAAGAATTTATTTTTTGCGCCGATGTTTTAAAAAAATGTGCCGATGAATGCGAAAAGCCTACTTGGCCAATGCGAAATTCAGTTGTTTTTTCTCTAAGTTGGCCTGCACCACGACGATGCGGACCGCATCGCCCAAGCTGTACTTCTTGTGGTAACGTCGGCCGGTGAGGGTGTATGCCTTTTCATCGAAGTCGTAGTAATCATCGTCCAATTCGCGTATCGGAATCATGCCTTCGCACTTGTTCTCGTTGATTTCGACATAAAGTCCCCATTCCGTCACGCCCGAAACGGTTCCATCGAAGGCTTCTCCCACGAAATTGCCCATAAATTCCACTTGCTTGTACTTAATCGAAGCCCGTTCGGCGTTGGCGGCTATCTGCTCCATGGCCGAGCTGTGGTCGCACAACTCTTCGTATTTCGCTTCTTGCACGGAACGTCCGCCTGCCAGATAGCGTGCCAGCAGGCGATGCACCATCATGTCGGGGAAACGGCGGATGGGTGAAGTGAAATGCGTGTAATAGTCGAACGCCAAGCCGTAGTGTCCGATGTTGTGCGTCGAGTAGCGTGCCTTTTGCATGGCTTTCAGCGACACCATTTCAATGAGGTTCTGCTCTTTCTTGTCCTTAATGGCACCCAACAGTTTGTTGATGGATTTCGACACTTCGGTCTTCGTTCCCGAAGTGCGTATCTTGTATCCGAAGCGATTGACGAACCAACTCAGGTTTTCCAGCTTGTCGGGGTCGGGAAGGTCGTGGATGCGATAAGGGAACACTTTCGCTTTCTTATCCTTCGCCACCTTGCCGATGCGTTCGGCCACGGTACGGTTGGCAAGCAGCATAAACTCTTCAATCAGTTTGTTGGCCTCTTTCGACTCCTTGAAATATACGCTCAGCGGCTTTCCCTTGTCGTCTATTTCAAAACGCACTTCCACACGGTCAAAATCAATGGCTCCGTGTGCCAATCGGTTGGTCCGCAGCATCTGCGCCAATTCGTTCAGTTTCAGAATTTCGTCCTTGAAGTCTCCCTCGCCGGTGTCGATAACGGACTGCGCTTCCTCGTAGGCAAAGCGGCGGTCGCTCTTGATGACCGTCTTGACAATGCGCGAATGCTTCACTTCCGCCTTGTCGTTCATGTCGAAGATGACGGAATAGGCCAGTTTCTCTTCGTCGGGACGGAGAGAACAAAGTTGGTTACACAAGCGTTCGGGCAGCATCGGGATGGTTCGGTCCACCAGATAGATGGAGGTAGCGCGGCGTTCGGCTTCCTTGTCGATGATACCGCCTTCTTTCACGTAGTGGGTCACATCGGCTATGTGTACACCCACCTCCCACAAGCCCGGCTTGAGCGGACGGATGGACAGTGCGTCGTCAAAGTCCTTCGCATCTTTCGGGTCGATGGTGAAAGTGGTCACGTCGCGAAAATCCTCGCGCTCGGCATAATCTTCGGGGGTAATGACATCCGCTATCTGGTCGGCAGCCGCTTCCACGGCCTTGGGATAGGTATAAGGCAACCCATACTCGGCCAAGATGGCGTGCATCTCGGTATCGTTGTTGCCCGACTGCCCCAAAACGTCTATCACCTTGCCGATGGGATTGCGGGCATCTTCGGGCCATTGGACGATTTTCACGATGGCCTTGTCGCCGTCCTTCCCTCCCTTCAGATTGCTGCGCGGAATGAATATATCGTCGGCCATCACCCGGCTTTCCGTCAGCAAGAAGGCATAGTTCTTGTCTATTCGCAACGTACCCACGAAAGTATCGTTGGCTCGCCGGATGATTTCAATGACTTCGCCTTCGGGAGTCCGTTTCCTGCGTTTGGCGCAGAGCACGATTTTCACCTTATCGCCGTTCATGGCGTGCATGGAACGCCGCTCGGCAATAAAGATGGCTTCGCCGCCTTCATCGGGCACGAAAGAATTTTTTCCGTTGCTTTTCCGTTGGAACGTTCCGGTCAGGATTTGTCCGTGGTCGTTGAGTTTATAATGTCCCGCTTCGGGAGTTTGCAGAAAGGCATCCTCCACCATTTCTTCGAGGATGTCCATACAAAGCATTTTCAGAGGATGCGAAGTGAGATTCAGGCTGCGGAATAATTGCTTGGGCGCAAATGTTTCGTTAGGCCGCATCTGGAAGAAGGTGATGAGCATCTCGGCCAGTTGCACTTTCTTCATGTATTTACCCGCTTTCTTTTCTTTTTTCTTAGCCATAGCGATGGTGTTTTTATGTTTTCTGCGACAAAGTAAACAATTATTTTGGAAAGTAGGTTGCTTTGAGGATATTTTTTTCATCATCGGAAGCATCGCTACCGTTTTCTGCTACAAAAACCTCTCTTTTTATGCTATTAGCGGACTGATTTTTCCGTATATTTGCGCCATAAAGAAGGTTTAGAACATGAAAGGAAAGAAAGTATTGGTGACCGGCGCCAGCGGATTCATCGGAAGTTTTCTGGTGGAAGGCGGACTGGAACGGGGCATGGAGACTTGGGCAGGCGTGAGAAAGACCAGCAGCCGCAAGTATCTTCAAGACAACCGCATCCGTTTCGCCGAACTCAATTTCGGCGATAAGACAAAACTAAAGGAACAACTGGCGGCACACAAGCAGGAGCACGGCGGTTGGGACTACATCATCCATTGCGCCGGCGTGACCAAATGTCCGCACAAAGAGGATTTCGACAAAGGGAACTACCGGGCGACCGTACACTTCGCGGAAGCCTTGCAAGAATTGGACATGGTGCCCGAACGGTTTATCTACATCAGTTCGCTCAGCATCTTCGGGCCTATCCGCGAAACGACCTACGACGCCATCGGCGAGCGCGATGAAGCCCGCCCGAATACAGCCTATGGAGTAAGCAAATTGAAATCGGAAAAATACCTGCAATCCCTGCCGGATTTTCCATACGTCATCTTCCGACCGACCGGAGTCTACGGTCCTCGCGAACGGGATTACTTCCTGATGGCACAAAGCATTCAACGGCACATCGACTTTGCCGCAGGTCTGAAACGACAAGACATCACTTTTATTTACGTTAAAGACTTGGTTCAGGCGATTTATCTCGGAACGAAACCCGAAGCCATGCGCCGCGCCTACTTTGTGAGCGACGGAGAAGTGTACGCCAGCCGCACATTCTCGGACCTGATACAGAAAGAATTAGGAAATCCGTGGCTTATCCGCGTGAAATGCCCGTTATTTGTTTTAAAAGTTGTATCTTTGCTGGCCGAATGGTTCGCGAAGCGTGCCGGAAAAACCAGCACGCTGAACAGGGATAAGTATAATATAATGAAACAACGCAACTGGCGGTGCGACATTTCCCCCATAGTCAAGGAGCTGGGATTCCGTCCCGAATATCCGTTGGCACGAGGAGTTAAGGAAATCATCGCCTGGTATAAAAAAGAAGGATGGCTTTAGACTGGTTTACAAGAGTAGAAACATCGAAAGGACTGTTTGCGGTGGAACGCATCAGTCTGATATACAATGCAATCACCACCCTGCTGATTGTATTGCTTTATGGACGTATGGATCACCCCGGACTTATGCTCATCGAGCGTGCGGGCATCGTGGCAGTGACATTCGTTCTGATTTACCTGTATCAAAAGTACCCCTGCCGCCTTTCCGCCTTCGTGCGAATGGTAGTCCAGATGTCCTTTCTGGCCTATTGGTATCCCGACACGTTCGAGTTCAACCGCTTGTTTCCCAACCTCGACTACTTCTTCGCCTCGGCAGAGCACTTCCTGTTTGATTGCCAGCCGGCGGTGGAGTTCAGTAAACTCTTCCCCAGTATATGGTTCAGCGAACCGTTCAATATGGGGTACTTTGCCTATTATCCGATGATTGCCGTCGTAGCCATCTATTATTTTGTATTTCGCTTCGACTTGTTCGAGAAAGCCTCGTTCGTCATCGTCACCTCGTTCTTCATCTATTATTTGATATATATCTTTGTTCCGGTGGCAGGACCGCAATTCTATTTCCCCGCCATTGGCATGGACAATGTGGCGACGCAAAACTTCCTCGCCATCGGCGATTATTTCAACGACAACGCCATCCTGCTTCCCGGTCCCAACTTCGAGCAAGGACTTTTCTTCGATTTGGTGGAAGCCTCGCAAGAAGTGGGCGAACGTCCTACGGCTGCATTTCCCAGTTCGCATGTGGGCATATCCACCATCCTGATGATAATGGCTTGGCGTGTAAACAAGAAACTCTGCTACGGACTGACACCTTTTTATATACTGCTCTGCTGTGCCACGGTGTATATTCAGGCGCATTACCTCATCGATGTGTTGGCGGGTTGGTGCTCGGCCGTATGCATCTACATCGCCGCCACATGGATGTACAAGCATTGGTTCGCTTCCCGATCTTTTCGGCTGATGATGAATTTATAAAAAAGATTTTTTTTCAAAAAAATCGCAGAATTTGCAATTATCTTAGAATTAAACGGTTATTCGGGTTGCATGGAAATTGGGTAACGAGATGGCAACCGTTCCTATTTCAGAGTCCTTTATTGTTTTGCACCAATGAGATAACTTCTGATACACAAAGGTACAACTTTTTTATGAACGAGCAAAAGGACGGTGCATTTTTCATTATTGCAGGGTAAAATTTGAATTAGGTCTATCGTCAATCTGCGATATATGAGTATCCCGATTCCGTCATTCGCCCCTTTCCTTGCTCGTCTGCGAAGGTAGTACAATAGCCCTTGAAAGTTGAAAGGTCGGGCGGCAAACCGTTTCGGTCGGAATCTTCCTCCTGCGGAGAGTATTCAGCCCGAAAACCTTTCCCCTTTCAATGTCTGTACTTAGAAATGCAGACGGCAACGGAAATGAACGACTGACGAAAATGTAGAATAAGATAAACAGACAGCATACAAAAGGGTTCTTACATTGATAACCCATTTGTATGCTGTTCTTGTTTCTATCCATAGGGGCACTATTATTTTGCAACAGATGAATATAGGGCAAGCGGTAAATTTCACTCCCTCCAAAAATATAGACGAATTATCCGCTGTTATTCATCAGGTGCTTGCCGTTGTATTCCCGTTTCAATGCTTGCTCAATCTCACTTCGTTTATACAGTACTTTGCCACCGAGTACATAGTATGGCAATGTGCCATTACTGCGATACTCGCTCAATGTCCTTCGGCTGACTTTAAGCATATATGCCACCTCCTTGTCACATAGATACTCATCATCGTTTTGCATGGCTGTCCCGTCTTTTGGCATACTATCGAGAATTTCCGATAGTTGGTCGATACTCTCGTGAATGGATTGCATCCACGCATCATCTTTGGTTCGCATCTCTTGATACATAGTTCAAATGGTTTTATTGTTATACATTGATTAGATTTCTCGCCCTTTCCATTTGGCTTCTTTTCGTCTGTCCTCTACCTTAGTGATGATGCTATCCACATCTTCGGGTAGGTAGTAGGTGCGATTGCCGATTTTGGTATAGGCAAGCGTTCCATTATCACGCAAGGTTTGTAATGTTCGCTTGCTTATCTTCAACCTCTGACAAACATCCTGATGGTCGAGCCAATTGTTTGTCTTTTTCTTTCCCCCCTTGACAACGGGTGAGTTTGATACTCGCAGAATGAACTGCTCAATCTTCGTGGCAAATTCCTCGAATGCCTTTCGCTCAAAAATTATCAATTCCATACTCTTTTGTTTTATTTCAATTGTTTTTCTTGTTCGCACTGCTAAATAAGAAAGAGATTTTCATACTTCAATGGCACTACCCATAGGTGTCCTTGCTTGTCATATCGTTTCATAATAGACACGATAATCAGCCATTGAAATAGACTCTATCCTCATACGCAGTTATGTTTTCTGAGAGCAAAGAAATAGATAAGTTATCACACCTCAATCAACTAGTGCGCCTGTTGCACTATGTGGCACAGTTCGTGGCACTTTTAGATGTATATAGCGATACATTTCTAAGCATACATCACGTTGTAATCTGTATTATATAAGAATATCCCAAGCGACTACCCGTCTCGGATCTTGTTCGTTGCATTATCGTTTGTCAGACCGATGCCTATCAGTCTGCCAAACTTTTACTCCGAACAGCCGAAACGGATAGTCGTTATCAGATTTAAGACCTTAATTCCCTCAATTAAGCATTTCTCCCGAATCCATCATTACCCGTTCAACTTGGGAAGAATTATGCAGTCGGCACTGCT
>CAYXZF010000008.1:0-46841 GCA_964469845.1 uncultured Phocaeicola sp. | reverse complement strand
ATATTATATATAATGATTTATCTTTACACATATACTGCGCGAAAATCTAACTGAAATCTGAAATCTGAAATCGCCGCCCGTGTTTTTGAAGCTGCTTTTACCGGCAAGTCAAAGATGCGGCGGCGAATTTTTCATGAGCGGCGGTGGAAGAAAAAAAATCGCCGGACGGAGAAAAAAAGGGCGAAACCCTTGACAAGCGGGGTGCAGAAACGCTATCTTTGCGCCGTGACCCTTGAGAGCGACAAAAACACCGCCGCCACCCCGAACAACCCGCCGCCTTCCGCCGTTATAGCGACATGGACAAGACTAAACTTTGCATCGCTTTCCTCCTGATGCCCTGCTTGATGTCGGCACAGCAGCGCACACGGGAACTCCGGCTGACCCTTGAACAATCGGCAGCCCTGATGATGGACAGGCATCCCGCCGTACAGATAGCCGACCGCACGGTGGGCATCGCCCAAGCCGAACGGCAGAGGCTGAACGCCTTCTGGCTGCCTTCGCTGACCGCTTCGGGAGCCTACGTCCGATTCGCCAACGACATCGCTGTGAAACAGTCGCTGAAACCTGTCGCCGAGTCGGCGAAGGATTTTCTGGACGGACTGTTGCCCGAAGACGGTTTCATCGCTTTCTTGCTCGACGGACTCGCCACCCGCACACTGACGCTCCCCTTGCTGCGGAGCAACGTCACCTCGGTGGCCGCGACACTCAGTTGGCCCGTCTTCACCGGAGGCAAGCGGCTGTACGCCTCCCGCATCGGACGGCGGCTGGTGGACTTGGCGGAAGTGGAGCGGGAGCAGGTGGAAGCCGTCTTGCAGGTGGAACTGGTGCAGACCTATTACGCCCTGCAACTGGCGGCGCAGGTGGCGCAGGTCAGGCGCGAAGCGTTGAACGGGCTGCAACGGCACTACGACGACGCGCTGAAGATGGAAGCCAACGGGCTGATAGACAAGGCCGCCCGCCTCTTCGCCCAAGTGAGCCGGGACGAGGCGAAGCGCGAATGGGAGGCGGCGGAAAAAGACTTGGGCATCGCCCGGAGCGCCTTGAACGCCCTGCTGCGACTGGAGACCGATTCGGTGGAGGTCTGTCCCGTTTCGCCGCTCTTCATGGGCGGAGACTTGCCCGAAAGGGCGTACTTTCGGCAACTGATATCCGGCACCGCTTACTCCCTTCGCAAGCTCCGTTTGCAGGAAGACGTGGCGGAGAACGAACACCGCATCGCCCGTAGCGCATACCTCCCGAACATCGCCTTGACGGGCAGCCGGACTCTGTATGCCCGTCATCTGCCACGCAACCTGATGCCCCGTGCCTGGGTGGGAGTGGGATTCACTTGGAATCTCTTCGACGGACTGAGCCGCGAAGCCGGTGTGCGCCGCGCACGCCTCGTGCGGCAGAACATCGAGAGCGGACAGACGCAAACGAAGAACGACTTGGAGGTGCTGACCGACCAACTGTACTCCGAACTGGAAAAAGCGCAAGAAGAAGCCGCCGCGCTGCACACCACCGTCCGGCTCGGTCGCGAGTTGCTCCGGATGCGTCGGAAGGCGTTCGGCGAAGGCATGGCTACCTCCGCCGACGTCATCGATGCCGAAGTCATGCTGTCCGGCGTGCGGGTGGCGCAACTGTCCGCCCGCTTCCGGTTTGATGTGGCGCTGGCTACGCTGTGCAGCACCTGCGGCGCGCCGGATTTATTTTGGAAATTAAAACAACAATTATGAACAAGCAACAGAAAGCATTGGCAACGGCTTTTGCGGCCGTTCTGCTCGTCATCGCCGCGGTATCGGTGGTGGGCATTCTCACGCTGAGCCATCGTCCGGTGGTGCTTCAAGGGCAGATAGAGGCCACCGAAATCCGCATCTCCGGCAAGTTGCCCGGACGCATCGACACGTTTCGGGTGAAAGAAGGCCAGCGGGTAAAGGCGGGCGACACCCTTGTGGTCATCAACAGTCCCGAAGCGCAGGCCAAGCTCCGTCAGGTCCATGCGCTGGAAGCGGCGGCGCGGTATCAAAACCAAAAGGTGGATGCCGGCACCCGCCGACAGATTGTGCGGAGTGCGGAAGCGTTGTGGAGTCAGGCGAAAACCGAGCTTCGCTTGGCGGAAGTGACTTGGAAGCGCATCCGCGCGCTCTATCGCGACAGTGTGGTGAGTACGCAGCGTTACGACGAAGCCGAAGCACTCTATCGTTCCGCCGAGGCGGCGGAACGTGCCGCCCGCCAGCAATACCTGTTGGCGAAGGACGGGGCGCAGACCGAGGACAAGGAAAGCGCCCGCTCGATGGTGGAAGCCGCCCGGGGCACGGTGGGCGAAGTTCAGGCCTTGCTGGCCGACGCCCGTCTCACCGCTCCGCAAGCCGGCGAAATAGCCGCCATCTATCCCAAACGGGGCGAACTGGTGGGCGCGGGCACGCCCATCATGAACTTGGTGGTGACGGACGAAGCCTATCTGGTGCTGAACGTCCGCGAGGATTACCTGCCGCATTTCCGCATGGGCGGCACGGTGGAGGGCGAGGTGCCTGCCCTTGCCCGGAAAGGGGTGAAGTTCCGGATAGACTACATCAGTCCTTTGGGCAGCTTCGCCACTTGGCAGAGTACCCGTCAGAGCGGCAGTTACGACCGCAAGACATTTGAGATTCACGCCACGCCCGTGGAGCCGACAGACGGCTTGCGTCCGGGCATGAGCGTATTGTTGAAAATCACGCCGGGGCTTCGTGCCTCCGCGTCCGAATCCTGACAGAAAGTGAAATCCATGCGCTCATCGTTCATCCGGGTCTGTTGTCGCGAGCTCCGCCGCCTGACGGAACGTCGCATCTACGGGGTGGCGGTTCTCGGACTGCCGCTGTTCTGTCTGCTGTTCATGGCGACGGTGTTTGGCGGCGGAGGGATGGACGGCCTGCCTGTGGGCATCGTCGATGCCGACCAAACCGCCGCTTCCCGCCGCATCGTGCGGAGCGTGGAGGCTTCGCCCGCCCTGAAAGTGACCCGCCGCTACACCGATGAGATAGCGGCGAAAGAGGCGGTCAGCCGCAAGCGCATTTACGGCTATCTCTACATCCCGCCGGGCTTTGAACGGCGGATGACGAACGGAAATTCACCCGTTTTGACGTATTACTATCACAACGCCCTGCTGAGCGTGGGCGGCGAAGTGCATGCCGCTTTCGAGCGGTTGCTGAAGCAGGTCTCCGCGGTTCCCATCGCTTCGCGGGCGGTGGCGGCGGGCATCGCCGAGGAACGTGTCCGAACCTTCCTCTTGCCGGTGGAGGCGCAGAACCACGCCATCTACAATCCCACCCGCAATTATACCGTCTATCTGGCGCAGCCCTTCTTTTTCGTGATGCTTCAGGTACTGGTACTGCTGGTCACGGTCTATGCCTTGGGCAGCGAGACGAAATCCGGCACGGCGGCGGAATGGTTGCGCTCCGCGGGGGGCGACATCGGTGCAGCCGTGCTCGGCAAACTCCTTCCGTATGGCGCGGCGTTTGCGTGCGTGGGGGTGTTCGCCAATTTCATCTTCTTCGGAGTGATGCGCCTGCCGCTGCCTTGCGGATGGACGGACATCAACCTCCTGACGGTGCTGTTCATCCCCGCCACCCAAGCCGTGGCGGTCACGCTGTTCGCCCTTTTCCCTACGTTGGAGGTTTCCATCAGTCTGGCTTCGATGATAGGTTCGCTGGGCGCCACGCTGTCGGGCGTCACCTTTCCGGTGGAAGCCATGTATGCGCCCGTCCGTTGGGCGGCGTTGTTCTTCCCCGCCCGCCACTTTACCGAAGCCGTGCAAGGTTTGCTGTATGGCGGCGGTTCATGGACGGGGCAATGGGAAAACGTGTGCATCCTGTCGGCCTTCCTGCTTCCGCCCTTGGTGCTCCTTCCGAGGCTGAAGGCGAAAATCGTTAAACCGCTTTAAAACTAAACGATATGATGAATCCGCTGCTATTCCGTACGTTCGCTTACGAGCTTCGTGCCATCCTCTCCCGGCTTCCCGTGCTGATGGTGCTGGGCGGAGGCATCTTTCTGTATGGCTTGATGTACAACCTGATGTATGCCCCCAATGTGCTGCGCGAAGTCCCCGTGGCGGTGGTGGACCAAAGCCACACTCCGCAGAGCCGGCGGTTGGCGCGGATGCTGGACGCCACTCCGCAGGTGAAAGTCGTGTCGCGCAACCCCGACTGGCCGGCTGCCGTGCAGGCGATGCGCCGCGGCGAAGTGAAAGGCATCGTCTGCCTGCCTCCCGACTTCGGCGTGCGGCCGGGCAGGGGCGAAGAGGCCGTCTTTACGGTTTATTCCACCACCGAGGCCTTCCTCTTCCTGGCCGACATACAGGAGGCGGCAAGCGGTGTCATGCTGGCGTTGGCGGATGAGGAACGCCCGTTGCAGGCGGTCTTTCTGCCCGCCGCCGAGGTGCCCGTCCTGGCGCAGACGCCTGCCGTTCGGGTGGTGGGCTTCCCGCTCTACAACCCCACGGACGGTTATGCCACCTACCTGATTCCCGCCGTGCTGATGGTTATCCTTTTCCAGACGATGATGATGCTGGTAAGTATGCTTTCCGGGAAAGAATACGAGCAGCGGATGCGTCCCGTCCGCCGGCTGACGAGGGGAGATTTCTCTATGCGAAGCGTTGCGTGGTTGATAGGGGGAAAGGTGTTGGTTTACCTCGCTTTTTATGCGTTGTTCTCTCTTTTTCTGTTGGGGCTGCTCCCGTTGGCGTTCGGCCTTCCGCATCTGGCGGAACCGGTCGGCTTGGTGTGTCTGTTGCTTCCCTACCTGACCGCCACCGCCTGTTTCGCGTTGGCCTGTTCGTATTTCTTCCGCGACAGCGACGCGCCCCTGCTACTCATCACCTTCTTCTCGGTGGGGCTGATTTTCCTTTCGGGCATGAGTTATCCGTTGGAACTGATGCCCGAAGGCTGGCGCGTGTTCCGCCTGCTGCTTCCCGCCGCTCCGGGTACCCTCGCCTTTGTCAAGCTCAACTCGATGGAAGCGGGGCTGTCCGGCATCGCGGAAGAGTGTCTTCTCCTTTGGGGGCAGTGTGTGGTGTACTTCGGTTTGGCGTGTGTGGCGTATCGGAAAAAACTATGTCGCCGTTTGTTTCCCGATTCGGAAAAAACCGCTATCTTTGCGCACTAATCGGAAAAAAGAAATACAAGACTATATGCTACCTATCCACTTTGCTCCGTTGCAGGGCTATACGGACGATGTATATCGCCGCATCCACCACCGTTTGGCGGGCGGCGTTGAAACCTATTACACGCCTTTCCTCCGGGTGGAGGCGGGCGGTGTGCGCACCAAAGACTTGCGCGACCTGTCGGCCGAACATAATGTCGGAGTACCCGTCGTGCCGCAGATTATCTTGAAGTCGGTCAAGGAGTTCGACTGCCTGTGCGCGGTGGTGGAAGAACAGGGCTATACGCGCATCGACCTCAACATGGGCTGTCCTTTCCCCATGCAGGCCAAGCACGGACGAGGTTCGGGACTGCTGGCGCATACGGAGGTGGTGGAGGAAGTCGCCCGGGGCATTCTCGCCCGTCCGCATTTGCGCTTTTCGGTCAAGATGCGCCTCGGATGGGAGGACAAGGACGAATGGCGTCCCGTACTCGACATTCTGAACAGAGTGCCGCTCACCCACATCACCCTTCATCCGCGCGTCGGCAAGGACCAATACAAGGGGGTGCCGGATAGGGAAGCGTTCGGACGGTTTTACGACGCCTGCCGGCATCCGTTGATATACAACGGCGACATCACTTCCTTGGAGCAGCTCCGAAAGTTGGAAGAAGACTGCCCAAAGTTGGCGGGCGTAATGATGGGGCGCGGACTTTTGGGACGACCTTCGCTGGCGGCGGAATATGCCGGCGGACGCGAATGGTCGTGGGAGGAACGCCGCCAACTGCTCATGGACATGCACCGCGCGCTTTACGACCACTATTTGCGGACGGTGAACAGCGATGCGCAACTCCATGCCAAGCTCCGCCTCTTCTGGGAGTACATGGAGGCGGAGTTGGGACGTAAATGCTACAAAAAGCTGATGAAAAGCGGCAATCTGAAGAACTACTTGGCAGAGGTCGGAAAGATACCGTATTAAGGCGTCTCTCCGGACTTACCCCTCAATCTCGCTCAGTTCCAGCCAGCGGAGGGTCTTTTCGTCTATCAGCTCGCTGAGCCGAGGCAGGCGTTTCGACTTCTCTGTGAGTTCGTCTACCGACAGCGTGCCGCTGCACAGTTCCGCTTCGAGGTCGGCTTTCTCCTGTTCCAGTTCGGCTATTTGCGCTTCCAGCTCTTCAAACTCTTTCTTTTCCTTGTAGCTCATCTTTCGTTTGTCGTTCAAGCGCACACGGACGGTTTTCTCCTCTTTCGGTTTCGTCTGTTCGCGCTCGCGCTGCTCCTTGGCTTCCCGCCAGTCGCGGTAGTCGGAGTAGTTGCCGGGAAAGTCGCGGATGTCGCCTTGTCCCTTGAACACCAACAGATGGTCCACCACCTTGTCCATGAAGTATCGGTCGTGACTGACCACCATGACGCATCCCTTGAAGTTTTGCAGGTATTCTTCCAGCACTTGCAGGGTGATGATGTCGAGGTCGTTGGTAGGCTCGTCCAGTACAAGGAAGTTCGGATTCTTCATCAACACGGTACACAGATACAGGCGACGCTTCTCGCCGCCGCTCAACTTGTACACATAGTTGTGCTGCTGTTCGGGTGCGAACAAGAAATGCTGAAGAAACTGCGAAGCCGTGAGGCGTTTGCCGTTGCCCAGTTCGATGACCTCGGCGATGTCCTGCACCACATCGATGACCTTCATCTGTTCGTCAAACTTCAGTCCCTCTTGCGAGTAGTAGCCGAAACGTACCGTTTCGCCGATGTCCAGCGTGCCCGAATCGGGTTGCTGTTCGCCCATCAGAATCTTGATGAAGGTCGATTTACCCGTGCCGTTGTTGCCCACGATGCCCATCTTTTCGTAACGGGCGAAGATGTAGGAGAAGTCCTCCAGTATCTTCAAGTCGCCGAAACTTTTGTACAGGTGGTCGGCCTCGAAGATTTTGGAACCGATGTAGGAAGCCTTCACGTCCAGTTGCACCTGACGGTTGTCGAAGCGTTGTTTCGCCACTTTCTCCAACTCGTAGAAGGCTTCTTCGCGGTAACGTGCCTTATGGCCGCGGGCTTGCGGCATACGGCGCATCCACTCCAACTCGGTGCGATAGAGGTTGTTGGCGCGCTCTACTTCCACGCTTGCGGCGTCTATCCGTTCCTGACGCTTCTCCAGATAGTAACTGTAGTTGCCCTTGTACGAATAGATTTGGCGGTTGTCTATTTCGTAGATTTCCGAGCATACGCGGTCCAGGAAGTAACGGTCGTGCGTCACCATCAGCAGACTGAGCGTTCCGCGTCGCAAGTACTCCTCCAGCCATTCGGTCATGTCGAGGTCGAGGTGGTTGGTCGGTTCGTCCAGAATCAGGAAATCCGGTTCGGTAATCAGTACATTGGCGAGTGCCACCCGCTTCAGTTGTCCGCCCGACAGGTGCTTTATCCGCTGCCCGAAGTTGCGTATCTTAAGTTGGGAGAGAATCTGTTTCGCTTTGCGTTCATAGTCCCATGCCTTTTCGTGTTCCATGCGTGCCAGCAGCTCTTCCAATCCCGGGTTGCCCTCCGTCTCCATGCACTTCTCGTACTCCTTGATGAGCTGCACCACGGGCGTGCCGTGGTAGAAGCAGGCTTCGAGCACGGTCAGGTCTTCCGGATACTTCGGGTCTTGTTCCAGATAGCCCACGCGGAGGTCGCGCCGATACACGATGCTGCCTTCGTCATGGCTTTCCTTGCCGCTGAGGATGTTCAGCAGCGTTGTCTTTCCGGTTCCGTTCTTGGCTATCAAGCCGATGCGCTGTCCTTCGGCTACGCCGAAACTAATCTTGTCGAACAACACCAAGTCGCCGAACGACTTGGTAAGCCCGTCTACTTGCAGATAGGGGTTTGCCATACGCTTTACGCTTTCAGATTTCGGTTGATACTTTCTATATAGTCAAGGATTTCCTTGCGTCCCGTTCTCTTCTCGGAAGAAGACACGAACACGGGCGGCAGTTTCTCCCATTGCTCTTCGAGCTTTTTCCGATAAGTTTCCACATTGGCTTTCGCTTTGCCGGCGGTCAGCTTGTCGGCTTTGGTGAAGATGATGGAGAAGGGGATGCCGTTCTCGCCCAGCCACTCGAAAAACTCAAGGTCAATCTTCTGCGGTTCCAGACGGATGTCGATGAGGACGAAGAGGTTGGTCATTTGTTCGCGTTCCAACACATAGTCTTCGATGATTTTCTGAATCTTTTCCACCTGTTTCTTGCCGCGTGCCGCATAGCCGTAGCCGGGAAGGTCCACAAGATACCATTCCTTGTTCACAAGGAAATGGTTGATGAGCAGGGTCTTTCCCGGTGTGGCGGAGGTCATGGCCAGTTTCGACTTGTTGGTCAGCATGTTTATCAAACTCGACTTGCCCACGTTGGAGCGTCCGATGAATGCATATTCCGGCAGATTGCCTTTCGGACACAGTCCCACTTTCGTGTTACTGATTACAAATTCTGCGCTTTTTATTTCCATATTGTTATCTGTTTTTGATTGTTTTTTCTATTTAGGTTTCCTTACGCTCAGCAACGCCAGTCCCGCAAACGTGAGCAGCCCGTTGAACATCAGCATCTCGTAGCCGAATTGATAGCCCGTGGTGTGCGCCACCCAACGGTCGATGCAGTAGCAGATGAGAGGAGAAGCCACCGCCACCGCCGGCACATACCGGTCGCGCGGACGCATCTTCGTGAACAGGCCGAACGCAAACAGTCCCAGCAACGGGCCGTAGGTGTAGGACGCTATCACATAGATGGCGTCGATAATGCTGTCGTTGCCCGCGGCTTTGAAAAGCAGGATGCACCCCACGAACACCGCCGACACCAGCAGATGATTCCACTTGCGTTTCTTCTCCGCTTCAGCGGCGGGCATCTTGTCCACTTCCAGTATGTCGATGCAGAAACTGGTGGTGAGAGCCGCCAAGGCGGAGTCGGCACTCGAAAAGGCCGCCGCTATGATGCCGATTGTAAAGAGCACCAACGTGGTGAAGCCCAACCGTCCTTCGGCAGCGAAAAAGGGAAGGAGGTCATCGCCTGCCGGGGGAAGCGTTACGCCTGTGTGCGCCGCCAGCAGCAGAAGCAATACCCCCAAAGACAGGAACAGCAGGTTGATGGGCACGAACGAGAGGCCGTAGCAGTACATGTTCTTCTGCGCTTCGCGAAGATTCTTGCAGGAAAGGTTTTTCTGCATCATGTCTTGGTCCAATCCCGTCATGACGATGGTGATGAAGATTCCCGAAAAGAACTGTTTGAAGAAGTTCTGCTTGCTCTGCCAGTCGTCGAACACGAAGATGCGGCTGTAGTCGCTGTCCGCTACCGCTTGCACCATGCCGCCGACCGACAGATTCAGCCGGCTGCCCACTTCATGAAGTATCAACCCCAACGCGGCGAGCAGGCAGAACGTTTGCAGACTGTCTGTCCACACAATGGTTTTGATGCCGCTTTTCCGCGTGTAGAGCCAAATCAGCAAAACGATGCCGACGACCGTTACTGTGAAAGGCACGTGCATGGAGTCGAAAACATAGTGTTGCAGAATGAGGCAGACCAGATAGAGTCTGGCGGCCGCTCCCGCTAACTTGGAAAGCAGAAAGAAGGAGGCTCCCGTCTTGTAGGAACATCGTCCGAAGCGGCTCTTCAAATAAGAATAGATGGTGGTGAGCTTCAGCTTGTAATACAAGGGTAAGAGAACGTGGGCGATGACGAGATAGCCGAAGAAGAATCCTAAACAAGTCTGCATATAGGTCATGTCAATGCCCCGAACCATCCCCGGCACCGACACGAAGGTCACTCCCGACAGCGAAGCGCCAATCATCCCGAAAGAAACGACATACCACGGCGACTTCCGGTTGCCCAAGAAGAAAGCGTCGTTGCCCGAATTGCGGCTTGTCCACTTGGCTATCAGCAGGAGCAAACCGAAGTAGATGAATATCGTCAGAAGAATATATATTCCGTTCATGGTTCATTTTATTTGGTGCAAAAGTACGGAAAAACCCTTAAAAATGCGTAAGTTTGCACCGTTAAATCAATAAGAAACGAAAGAATGAGCCAACAATATCCGTCCCAACTGCTGGAAAAGGCGGTGGGAGAGTTTGCCAAACTGCCCGGTATCGGGCGAAAGACCGCCATGCGTCTGGTGCTTCATCTGCTCCGTCAGGATCGGGGCATGGTGGAGAATTTCGCCGGTTCCCTCACCACCCTGAGGCGCGAAGTGAAGTATTGCAACGTGTGTCACAACATATCCGATACCGAGACCTGTCTGATTTGTGCCAACCCCAACCGCGATGCGGGCACTATCTGTGTCGTGGAGAGCATTCGCGACGTGATGGCCGTGGAGGCGACGCAGCAATTCCGGGGACTTTACCATGTGCTCGGAGGAGTTATCTCGCCGATGGACGGCATCGGCCCGTCCGACTTGCAGATAGAAAGTCTGGTGGAGCGGGTGAAGAGCGGCGGAGTGAAAGAAGTCATTCTGGCACTCAGCTCGACCATGGAGGGCGACACCACCAACTTTTTCATCTTCCGAAAACTCGCTCCCTTCGATGTGAAGATGAGTGTCATCGCAAGGGGCATCTCGATAGGGGATGAATTGGAGTATACGGACGAAGTGACGCTTGGCCGCTCCATCGTGAATCGAACTTTATTTACCGGAAATATGTAATTTATGGAAGAACAAATCAAACGAATCCTCAGAAAACAAATCGGTGCATTCATCGCCCTGTGGGCACTCCCCGCGGTGTGTGTCTTTTTGTACGAAACGGGTGTCTTCGCCGAAGGTATTTATGCCGGCGACGCGCAAACGGAATATGTGTTGCAAATGATAGGTATCCTGCTCACCTGCGGACTGATACCTTTCTCCATGCGTATGTTCAATCTCAATCTGGAGAAACGCGTCCGCAAACTTCCTTTGCAGCAGGCGTTGAAGAGCTATAGCCGTTGGAGCGACGTGCGCCTTGGTCTGCTCTTTGTCCCCGCTCTCCTCAATCTGCAGTTCTATTATCTCACGCTGAACACCACCGGCATTTATTGCGCGGCGATGGCTTTGACTGCTTCGCTGTTCTGTGTTCCCTCGAAAGGACGCATCGTCGATGAACTTGATTTGTCTGATGAAGGAGAAGAAAACGCATGATTGACCGTTCACCGAAAGCCCGTTACCGCCTCCGTGCCCCCGAACCGGAGGACTTGGAAGTGATGTATCGTTTTGAGAACACACCCTCGCTGTGGGAGGTGGGCAACGCGACCGGACCTTACTCGCGCTTCTTTCTGAAACGTTACATTGAAAGAAACCGGAACGACCTGTACACCGACCGTCAGTTGAGGCTGATGGTGGCGGATGAGGAAAACCGGGTGGCAGGCATCATCGACTTGTTCAACTTTGACCCTTTTCACAACCGGGCGGAAGTGGGCATTGTCATCGCGGAAGAATGTCGGAACCAAGGAGTGGGCGCTTGGGCACTCAACCGCTTGGCGGAACATTGTTTCGAGTTGTTGGGCATCCATCAGCTCTATGCCTATATCGACATGGACAATCGGGCGAGCCTCCGGCTCTTTTCCGCATGCGGATTCAAGGAATGCGCACGGTTGAAGGACTGGATGAAGCGGGGAGATAAATACAAGGATGTATTGTTGGTACAACGCATCATCGGCTGAAAGAAAGTAAACGTTAATAATATAGGACTATGAAGAGACTCTTTTTGACGGCGTTTGTAGCCGCCACGTTGCTGGCAGGAGAGGCCGTAGCGCAGCCTGCCGCTGTTAAGAAAATGATTGAGATCGGGCGGTCGGACAACCGGACCATGCACCATCTCGATGTGCTGACCAATCGTTTCGGCGGCCGTCCGGTAGGCTCGGATGCTTACGAGAACGCGGCCGAATGGATGCTGCGTGAATTTAAGAAATGGGGCATCGAGGCGCACTTGGAAGAGGCGGGCGAAGTGCCCGTAGGGTTCAACCGCGGCCCGTGGTTCGGACGCTTGATAGGAGGAGACCGAGACATGGTATTGCATTTTGCCACTCCGTCTTATACTTCGGGCACGAAGGGCATCCAGCGCGGGCATGTGGTCATCGAGCCGCAGACGCAAGCCGAGTTTGACCGCATGAAGCACCGCTTGAAAGGCGCATGGGTTTTGGTGGGTGGCACCAGCAACGGTTTCCCCATTCCTCATTCGGTCAAGGATGACTCCATCCGCAACGAACAGAAAAAGGAGATAGCCGAAATCGCCCGGAAGAACGATGAAATCCGTCGCAAGAACTGGACGGAAAACACCGACGAGCCTCTGCTCCCCGTCAAGGGAGTGCCGGGATTGTTCTATCGCGAGATGGTGGAAGCGGGGGCATTGGGTTTCATCCAATCGGCAGAAGTGCCCATCCGTGCGCTTTACGATCGCCCGTTGGTTAACGACCCGACAACAACTTTCGATAATCTGCCTGAGGTGTGCGACATCAAACTGGACGAAAATCAGTATGCCGTCATCAAGAAGATGGTACAGGAATATCGTGACTTTTGGTTGGAGTTCGACATTCGCAATCACTTCAAGCTCGGTCCCATCAAATATCACAACGTCGTGGCTTCCATCAAGGGAACGCAGTATCCCGATGAATACGTTGTAATCAGCGGCCACCTCGACGCGTACGATGTGGCTACCGGCGGTGTGGATTGCGGTACCGGTATCGCTCCGATGATGGAGGCTGCCCGTTTGATGGCTCTTTCGGGTGCCAAACCCAAGCGTACCGTTCTGTTTGTCGCTTTTGCCGCCGAGGAATTTGGCTTGTTGGGTGCTCAGGCTTTTTGCAAGACACACAAAGATATGTTGCCCAAAATATCCAATCTGTTCAACCGAGACGGCGGCCCGACTCCGGCTGTGGGAATCTCCGTGCCTCAAGCCATGTACGACGACATGGTGGAAGTGTGCAAACCGGTAAAAGAAATCAATCCCGAATATCCGTTTGAAGTGAGCGTGGCGCAGCCTCGCCCAAAGCCCACGAAGACGGGTGGCACGGACGCTTCGGTGTTTGCCGTGAATGGCGTACCGACCTACGGCTTTCGGGAGCGCGACTTCAAAGGATACAACTTCAACTACATGGAAATTTGGCACACCGAGCGCGATACTTACACCCGAAGCATCCCCGAATACATGGAACATACTTCGGTCGTGACGGCGGTCGTAGCTCTCGGCGTGGCCAATCTGAAAAAACAGTTGTCGCGAGAAGGCATGTATTCCGAAGGAAAATAATCTCAAATTTCCTCATTTATAAAAGAATCTTCTCCTTTTCGTTCGTAAAAAGGAACATCGAAAGAAAAAAGTTTCTATCTTTGCAGTGCGTCTTGGAAACAAGCGCACTGCATTTTTTGTTTTATATAATAGATTTATTACAAATTTAAGATAGTTATGTCACAACTTAAAGGACATATTTCACAAGTCATCGGACCGGTGGTGGACGTTGCTTTTGAAGGCAACGAAATAGGAACGCTGATTCAACTTCCCAGCATTCACGACGCGTTGACCATCAAGCGCGATGATGGCCGTACATTGGTAGTGGAAGTGCAACAGCATATTGGTGAAGATACGGTGCGTACCGTAGCGATGGACAGTACCGACGGTTTGCGCCGAGGAATGGAAGTTATCCCTACGGGACATCCTATCACCATGCCTGTGGGCGACCAAATCAAGGGCCGCTTGATGAATGTAGTGGGAGAGGCCGTAGATGGCATGAAGGAACTGGACAAGACAGGATCTTACCCCATTCACCGCGAGCCGCCCAAGTTTGAAGAACTCTCTACCTCGCAGGAGGTGCTGTTTACCGGAATCAAGGTTATCGACTTGCTCGAACCTTATTCAAAAGGCGGTAAAATCGGTTTGTTCGGTGGTGCCGGTGTAGGTAAAACCGTACTTATCATGGAACTGATTAACAATATCGCCAAGAAGCATAACGGATTCTCCGTATTTGCCGGAGTGGGCGAACGTACCCGCGAAGGTAACGACTTGTTGCGCGAAATGATTGAGAGCGGCGTCATTCGCTATGGCGAAGAATTTAAAAAGAGTATGGAAGAGGGACATTGGGACCTCTCGAAAGTGGATTATAAGGAAGTGGAAAAATCGCAGGCCACCTTGGTGTATGGACAGATGAACGAACCTCCCGGTGCACGTTCGTCCATAGCCCTTTCCGGCTTGACCGTCGCCGAGTCGTTCCGTGACCAAAAAGAAGGAGGCGGTTCACGCGATATTTTGTTCTTCATCGACAACATATTCCGTTTCACTCAGGCCGGTTCCGAAGTGTCCGCCTTGTTGGGACGTATGCCGTCGGCTGTAGGTTATCAACCGACTTTGGCTACTGAAATGGGTAAGATGCAGGAGCGAATCACGTCTACCAAGAACGGCTCCATCACTTCTGTGCAAGCGGTGTACGTGCCGGCGGATGACTTGACCGACCCCGCACCCGCCACTACCTTTACACACTTGGATGCAACCACCGTGCTCAGCCGTAAAATTACGGAATTGGGCATCTATCCGGCAGTAGACCCGTTGGACTCCACGTCTCGTATCCTCGACCCGAACATCGTGGGCGAAGAACACTACAACGTGGCGCAGCGAGTGAAGCAAATCCTTCAGCGAAACAAGGAATTGCAAGACATTATCTCTATCCTCGGCATGGACGAACTTTCGGACGAAGACCGCTTGACGGTAAATCGCGCGCGGCGCGTGCAGCGTTTCCTCTCGCAACCTTTCTCCGTAGCCGAACAGTTTACGGGCGTGCCCGGCGTGATGGTGAACATTGAAGACACCATCAAGGGTTTCCGCATGATTCTGGACGGTGAAGTGGATGACTTGCCCGAACAGGCATTCCTCAATGTAGGTACCATCGAGGATGCCATCGCCAAAGGTAAGAAACTATTGGAATCGGCTAACGCTAAATAAACGCAGTATATGGAAAGAATAATGGATATGACCATAGCCACTCCTGATGGAGTCCTTTTTGAAGGGCAGGTGAAAAGCGCGAAGTTCCCCGGTGCTATGGGGGCTTTCATGGTACTGCCGATGCACGCTCCCATCATCTCGGCTTTGGCGGAGGGACGCATCTCCTACACTCCTGTAAACGGAGAACCGGTGGAACTTGCCGTGAAAGGGGGCTTTGTGGAAGTGAGAAAAGATGTCATATCCGTATGTGTGGAAACTTAAAAGAAACAGACATTTGCCAATGAGTATATCACTGACCAAACGACTTTTCCTTACTTGGTACACCTTGTATCTCATTGTAGCTGCATGGGTGATAGGGTTTGCATTGGGTGTGGGATTTCCCGAACATTATTTCGAATGGTATCCTTTCATTCCGGTGTTTTATTACCTCTTCGGTTGGTTCTACATCTATATGTTTGATGCCTGCCGCAAGTTCGCTCCCCAAAAGGTACAGTTGGTGTATCTCTGTATGAAAGGGATAAAGATGATAGGCTCAATGGGTATATTGCTGTTTTATGCTGTGCATGTGGAAGAAAAGAAGACGGAGTTCTTCCTGACACTTCTTCTGTTCTATGTGCTCAGTCTGATATACGAAACGGCATTCTTCTTGAAGTTTGAAAAGAATAAGAAACTGAAGAAATGAAAATATTCAAAAAAATAATAGGTATCATCCTTCTGTTGATGCTGGCACTGCCCGTCAAGGCCTCCGGTCATTCGGAAGAAGAGAAAGTGGATGCGAAAGAAATCGTTTTCCACCACATTCAGGATGCCTACGAATGGCACATTACGACTTGGGGCGACCATCATATCACCGTGTCGCTTCCTGTCATCGTGTACAGTAAACAGACAGGGTGGCACGTTTTCTCGTCCGCTCGGTTGCTTCATGCCGAAAGTGAAACTTACGAAGGCTTTAAGATAGCGACCGAAGGCGATTACGAAGGCAAAGTGGTGGAAGTGAGAACCGGAGGGCAAGAACTTCGTCCCTTCGACATCAGCATCACCAAAACGGTTCTGGCTCTTTTTATCAATAGCCTGATAGTGGTAGGTGTCATCCTCTATACCGCTCGTTGGTATAAGCGACGTTCTCCGGAAAGTCCTGCACCGAAAGGTTTTGTAGGCTGCATGGAAATGTTAATCATGATGGTGGAGGAAGATGTCATCAAGAGTTGTGTGGGAAAAGATTACAAGAAGTTCTCGCCCTATTTGCTTACCGCTTTCTTCTTTATCTTCGTGAATAATATCATGGGATTGATTCCGGTTTTTCCGGGCGGAGGCAACGTGACAGGAAACATTGCTGTCACAATGATATTGGCTTTGTGTACTTTTTTGGCTGTCAATCTGTTCGGGACAAAAGAATACTGGAAAGAGATTCTTTGGCCGGAAGTGCCTACTTGGCTGAAAGTGCCGGTGCCCTTGATGCCTGCCATCGAGCTGTTTGGTATCTTCACCAAGCCTTTTGCGCTGATGATTCGTCTGTTTGCCAATATCATGGCGGGGCACTCCATCATTCTGGCGCTGACCAGTATCGTGTTCGTAACCGCCGGTATGGGTGCTGTTATCAGTACTTCCATGACCGTTGTTTCCGTTCTTTTCTGTATCTTCATGAATTGCGTGGAAGTGTTGGTGGCGTTCATTCAAGCGTATGTCTTCACCATGCTTTCGGCTGTGTTTATCGGAATGGCGAGAGCGGAAGGACACCATGAGACTATCAAGGATTAAAAGTAAAGAAAGAATATATAAACAATTTTAAAATAATAGAATTATGTTATTATCTACTATGTTATTGCAGGCAGCAGCCGGCGCAAGTTTGGGAAAGTTAGGAGCAGCCATCGGTGCTGCCATCGCCGTAATCGGTGCAGCTTTGGGTATCGGTAAAATCGGTGCAGCTTCAATGGAAGCCATCGCTCGTCAGCCCGAAGCGGCAGGCGACATCCGTATGAGCATGATTATCATTGCCGCATTGGTGGAAGGTGTAGCCTTGTTTGCCATCGTGGTTTGTTTCCTTGCACTCTAATCGCCGGAGCCTATGTCACTCTTAATGCCCGATAGTGGTTTGATTTTCTGGATGCTGCTTTCCTTTGGAGTGGTGTTCTTTGTACTGGCCAAGTTCGGTTTCCCCGTCATCACCAAGATGGTGGACGAACGCAAGCAGTACATCGACCATTCGCTGGTGGTAGCTAAGGAGGCAAACGAACAGTTGGCCCACATCAAGGCCGAAGGTGAAGCTATTCTGGCTAAGGCTCACGAGGAACAGTTGCGCATCATCAGCGAAGCGAACGCCACCCGCGAGAAAATGGTGGGTGAAGCAAAGGAACAGGCACGCATCGAGGGCGACCGGATGTTAGGCGAAGTCCGTCGCCAGATTCAGGCGGAGAAAGAGGAAGCCATCCGAGATATTCGTCGTCAGGTAGCCGTTCTCTCTGTGGACATTGCTGAAAAGGTGTTGCGAAAGAACCTCGATGACGAGAAGAAGCAGATGGAAATGATTGACCGGATGCTGGACGAACTGACCAACGTATCTAAACACTGATTGCCGTTATGTATATAGGAGCTTTATCCATGCGATATGCCAAAGCGTTATTGGCTTTTGCCAACGATGCGGGAGTAGCTGCCACCGTTTATCAGGAAGCGTTGACTCTGCAACGGAGTTACCGTCGAGTGCCCGAACTTCAACGGGCGATGGAAAATCCGGTAATGACAGTACCGGATAAACTGAAGGTGTTGCTACAGGCTTCGGGGAGCAATCCGACGGAGCAGTTGGACAAGTTCTTTCGCTTGGTGCTGAAGGAGAAACGCGAGAGGTATCTGTTGTATATCATTCGGAGTTTTATCGACCTTTATCGCAAACAGGAGAAGATACGGGTGGGCCGACTGACGACCGCCGTTCCGATGGCGGAAGAGGAAATCGACCGCATCCGCAAGATTGTAGTTGACCATGCCGGAGGTACCGCGGAATTTGTGACGAAGGTAGACTCTTCCATTGAAGGAGGCTTTATCTTTGAAATCAACACCTATCGGCTGGATGCCAGTGTGGCCAACCAGATGCAACGCATCAAACGTCAGTTTATAGAGAAGAACCGAAGAATTGTTTAACAGATAGTTGTTGGCTGATGATTTCGCAAAACCGAAGAATCATCTTCAACGAACAACTATAATAATCAATTGGAAAAAAATGTCTGAAAATATAAGACCCAGCGAAGTTTCCGAAGTGTTGCTCCGGCAACTCAAGGAAATAGACACCTCGCTTCAGTTTGAAGAAGTGGGTACGGTGCTGCAAGTGAGCGATGGCGTGGTGCGTATTTACGGATTACTCAACGCCGAAGCGAACGAACTTCTGGAGTTTGACAACGGCATCAAGGCCATTGTGATGAATCTGGAAGAAGACAATGTAGGTGCCGTGCTGCTTGGACTTACCGACCAAATCAAGGAAGGTATGACCGTGAAGCGTACCAAGCGCATCGCCTCCATCAAGGTGGGCGAGGGAATGCTCGGCCGCGTCATCGACCCTACCGGCGAACCGCTTGACGGACAGGGTATGATAGGAGGAGAACTGTGCGAGATGCCGCTTGAGCGTAAAGCACCGGGTGTGATATTCCGTCAGCCTGTAAATCAACCTTTACAAACCGGACTCAAGTCGGTGGATGCCATGATTCCTATCGGTCGTGGCCAGCGCGAATTAATTATCGGCGACCGTCAAACGGGAAAAACAGCCATTGCTATCGACACCATCCTCAATCAAAAGGAAAATTATCTGGCAGGAAAACCGGTATACTGTATTTATGTAGCCGTGGGACAGAAGGGGTCTACGGTTGCCAACATCGTAAACATTCTGAAAGAAAAGGGAGCGATGGAATACACCATCGTAGTAGCGGCCACCGCTGCCGACCCTGCCGCGATGCAATACTTTGCCCCGTTCGCCGGAGCCGCCATCGGTGAGTACTTCCGTGATACTGGTCGTGACGCCTTGGTGGTGTACGATGACCTTTCCAAACAGGCGGTAGCTTACCGTGAAGTATCGCTTATTCTTCGTCGTCCTTCGGGTCGTGAAGCTTATCCGGGTGATATTTTTTATCTGCATTCCCGCTTGTTGGAGCGTGCCGCGAAAATTATCAACCAGCAGGAAGTGGCGGAACAGATGAACGACCTTCCGCTTAGCCTGAAAGGAAAAGTACGCGGAGGCGGTTCGCTCACCGCATTGCCCATCATTGAAACGCAGGCCGGTGACGTGTCGGCCTACATCCCGACGAACGTGATTTCCATTACCGACGGACAGATATTCCTTGAAACCGACCTCTTCAACCAAGGTTTCCGTCCCGCCATTAATGTAGGTATTTCGGTATCGCGTGTGGGCGGTAGCGCACAAATCAAGAGTATGAAGAAAGTAGCCGGAACACTGAAAATAGACCAAGCGCAATATCGCGAACTGGAGGCTTTCTCGAAGTTCAGTAGCGATATGGATGCAGTAACCGCTATGGCCATCGACCGCGGACGAAAGAACAACAAATTGCTCATCCAGCCGCAATACAGTCCGATGCCTGTCGGCGAACAGATTGCCGTACTTTATTGCGGTACGCATAGTTTGTTGCGTGACATTGCACTCGACCGTGTGGCCGACTTTCAAGATGCTTTCCTCACCGCTTTGCGTGCCAACCATCAGGTGGATGTGATTGACGTACTGGCTTCGGGCGTCATCAATGATGAAGTGATTGCCCTTATCGAAAAGGTTGCGGCAGATACGGCACAGACTTTTAAAAATTAATGCAATATGGCATCACTGAAAGAAGTTAAAGGAAGAATCGCCACCGTCAATAATACGCGGAAGATTACCTCTGCCATGAAGATGGTGGCTTCTGCCAAGTTGCATAAGGCGCAAGGAGTCATTGCTAACATGTTGCCTTACGAAGAACGACTTCATCGTCTGTTGGACAATTTGCTCAGCAGCGGTGTGGAAGTTTCGACACCTTATGCCGAGACGCGGCACGAAGTGAAGCGGGTAGCTTTGGTGGTATGTTCCTCCAATTCCAGTCTCTGCGGTGGTTACAATGCCAATGTCATCAAGCACGCCGGTGTCTTGCTGAAAGAATACGAAAAGATGGGATGCGAGAACATCCTTATTTATGCGATAGGGAAGAAAGTGGCGGATGCGCTGACCAAGCAGGGATATACTTTACAAGGTAGTTACGATGACCTTTCGGCCAAGCCTTCGTTTGCCGAAGCGGCTCGTCTGGCAGAAGAACTGATGCAACGCTTCGTAAGCGGGGAAGTAGACAAGGTGGAGTTGATGTACAATCACTTCAAGAGCACTTCCACGCAGATATTGACAAACGAAACCTACCTCCCTGTTTCGTTCACATCGAATACATCGGAAAAGGTGGCTTCGGAAAATACGGATTACATCCTTGAACCTTTGCGCGAAGAATTGTTCACGCAGCTGGTGCCCAAGGTACTCCGCTTGAAGTTTTATACCATGTTGCTCGACTCCAATGCATCCGAACATGCCGCCCGTACATTGGCCATGCAGATAGCCACCGACAATGCGGATGACCTGATGCAAGAATTGACGCTGATGTACAACAAGACTCGTCAGCAGGCCATTACCAACGAGTTGCTGGATATTGTAGGCGGTTCGTTAGCATAGGACAAGCGGCTATAAGTATAAGATAAAAGCGGCGAAAGGAAATCAACTCTTTCGTCGCTTTTATCTTATTTATTCTTTAGTACATAATGTCGTAAGGCATGAATGACGCCATAAGCCATCGGAGTACCAAACACTGCTTCGATTAACAGCTTTACGCCATATTGTGTGGCTATCATCAGTAGAAGGTCATGGGGAGTGACGGTACCTAAAAATGCGATGAGTACGAATGGGAGCGAATCGAACAGATAAGCCACAGCCGAACTTCCGACCGTCCGTACCCATAAGCGTTTGCCGCGAGTGCGTTCTTTGATTTTCTCCATCAGCCAAGCATTGGACAATTCGCCCAGCAGGAATCCCACGAGTGAACCGATAACGATGCGAGGCACATAGTCGAAGATTTGATTGTAAGCATGTGCGGTTGCAGCCAAATAGTCGGGTGAGGGGAGCCATACGCCGATTTGTGTACATACCACCATGAGAATGTTACAAATAAAAGTCATCCAAATGACTTTCTTAGCTTCTCGGAAGCCCCAAATCTCGGTGAGGACATCGCCCAGCATATAGGCAAAAGGAAAAGTTATTGTTCCGGAGTCGAAGTAAAAGAGTCCGAAGATACTGATGACCTTGACGGCCATGATGTTAGAAACCAAATAAAGGGTAACGAAGAGCGTAGATACGACCATTAGAGCCGTTTGGTCGCTCATTCGGTTTTTTTTGAAAGGGTGTTCCGATACCTTTTTCATAATGAATCAATGTTTGTTTTACAAGGTGCAAAAGTACAAAAACGAATGTCACCGACCAAATGTTCCTTCATAAAAAAAAAACGGATTACTTCAAATGAGCATATTCACCTCATGGAAGTAATCCGTTTCCGGTTAATTCTCTATTATCATTGATACCAACAAACAGGAGTTGCTCCCATTTCGTACTCCAACGTACCTCCCCGGGCGATGTCTTCAAATGCTATCCAAGGTTTTTCGTAAGGCTGACCGTTGAGCTTGATGTTTTGGATGTATTTGTTCTCCGGTGAATTGTTGTGGGCGATGATGGTGAAACGACCATCCCGTACCCGGAGTACCGCTTTGTCTATGCTGGGCGAACCGAATACGTAGCGTCCGTCAGCCGGATTTACCTGATAGAAGCCAAGCGATGAAAGCACGTACCACGAAGACATGGCACCTACATCTTCATTGCCCGAAAGTCCATCCGGTTGGTCGCTATACATGGTTTCAAACACTTCTCGTACACGGTCGGCTGCTTTGCCCGGTTGTCCTGCCAAGGTATAAAAATAGATGATGTGGTGACTGGGTTCGTTGCCGTGGGCATATTGTCCGATAAGTCCGCTGATATCCGGTGATGTATTGACACCGTCGATTTTGGCTTCGGCTACGAATAGTTCGTCCATTTTCTTGACCAACGCTTCCTTGCTGCCGAAACATGCTACCAATCCTTCAAAGTCGTGCGGAGTGAGGAACGTATACTGCCAAGCGTTTCCTTCGCAATAGTCATCATCGCGATGGGTGGAAGCGAACGGGTTAAAAGGTTCGTGAAATTCTCCCTTTGTCCCTTTTCCGCGCATAAATCCGGTTTGTTTGTCAAAGAAGTTCAAGTACGAACGGCTGCGGTTGTAGAAGTACTCGTATTCTTCCGTCTTGCCTAATTTCTTGGCAGCGAGAGCCACCGAGCCGTCGGCGATGGCATATTCCATATCGAAGGCGACGGATTCCTTCATCTTGTCGTAAGGGATGAAACCGTATTGTTTGCGGAAGTCCTGTCCCCGGTCATCCAGCATCACCGAGTTTTTCAAGGCTTCAAAAGTTTCTTCCTCGTTTTCGATATAGCCTTTCACCAAACCATCGGCAACGATAATGACTCCCGGATTGCCCACCATGCAATCGGTTTCGCATCCCATCAGATGCCATACCGGGAGTTTGCCCTGTTGCTTGTAGATGGTGACAAAAGCTTGCATCATGTCTTTCATCCGGTCGGGATGGATGAGCGTCATCAAGGGATGAGCAGAGCGATAAGTATCCCAACAAGACAAAGTCGTGTAGTTTACAAAACCCTCTCCCTTGTGCATCTGATGATCGGCACCGTAATAGTCACCGTTTACATCACAGAATTCGGAGGGTGCTACCATCGTATGATACAAAGCCGTGTAGAAAATACTCTTGGTTTTCGGACAAGTCGTCTCCATTTCAATTTTTGCCAATGCTTCTTCCCAGGCTTCATCGGCAGCTTCAACGGTTTCTTCAAAGTTCCATCCCGGCAATTCTGCCTGCATGTTCAACTTCGCATTCTCAATGGAGGTCGGCGAGAGAGCTACTTTCACATAGAGCGGTTCTTTCGCATCCACGTTGGCGCGTGCATAAACCACTTTTCCCTTTCCCGTGTCGGGTACGGATTCCGCTTTATCAACCATGACTTCCACAGAGGTCAGAGGTTGTGAAAATTCGGCTACGAAATACACACGCTGATTATTGGCCCAACCGGCCGAGTATCGGTAGCCTTCGATGGTCTTTTCATCCACTTTATAGATATAGGCCTCTGTGGGGCTATCCCAACAACCTCCGTTTTGGAGGTCAATGACAACCGCTGCGTCTTCCGTCTGTGGGAAAGTGTACTTATGGAAGCCTACCCGCTTGGTAGCGGTCAGCTCCACATCTATGCCATAGCGAAGGAGGTGCGTGGCGTAATAGCCGGGTCTCACCACTTCGCGGCTTCGGTCGGAGTATGACCAGAGTCCCGAACGAGGATCATTCTCCTGTCCGCGGGCGTAGGTTACTTCCCCGGTGACGGGCATGAGGGTAATGTCGTGCAAATCGCCGATGCCCGTACCGCTCAAGTGCATGTGGGGAAATCCGATGACAGTGGAGTCGGAAGCATGGTATCCGGATGTCCAGTCCCATTCCTGTGGGATGCTGGAAGGACCCAGTTGAACCATACCGTAAGGTACATTTGCTCCAACGAACACATGCCCGTGTCCTCCGGAGCCGATATAGGGATTGACGTATTGCGTCAGATTCTGACACTGAATTTCACAATCCGATTTTGTACAACCGTACCCTGCCAAAAGCAGGGTACAGAGGGATGTGATAAAGATTTGTTTCTTCATGTAGTTGTTTTTTATTGAAAACTTTATTGCTTAATCAAACTTGCCATAGCGAGTGGATAGGAGCTTGCGGTCGCCCAACGTATTGTCTACGCGAGCCACGTTTACCCAAAACTTGTTTTCGCGCACACTTTCGATGGGGTAGGCGGCCTTGCTGCGAGGATACGCATGATTCCATGTATCGGCTACCACTTCATATTCGGGGTGCGGAGCGTTGAGCAACACGTTGTCTTCCCGGTCGGCACGACCTTCTTTCACTTCTTGTATTTCTTCCCAAATGGTCTTCATGACCGATACGAAATTGTCGAGTACCCAAAGACTTTCGCTTTCGGTCGGTTCAATCATCAAGGTGCCGTGAACGGGGAAGGAGAGGGTAGGCGCATGATAGCCGTAATCCATCAGACGTTTGGCGATGTCGTTTTCGCTGATGCCGCATTGCTCGTGCAGATAGCGACAATCAAGAATCATTTCGTGTCCGACAAAACCGGTGGAACCGCTATAAACGATGCCATAAGTGTCTTTCAGACAAGCAGCCAGGTAGTTGGCATTTAAGATTGCGGTTTGAGTGGCACGAGTCAAACCTTCCGTACCCATCATGCAAATGTAGCCGTAGGTAATGGGCAGGATGCCTGCGCTTCCGAACGGAGCGGCCGACACCTGATTGGCTTCGTTACCAAAGAGTGTATGTCCCGGCAGGAAAGGTATCAAATGACTTGCCACGCACACCGGACCTACACCGGGACCGCCACCGCCATGAGGACTGGCAAAGGTCTTGTGTAAGTTGAGGTGACAGACATCCGCTCCGATGGTACCCGGATTGGTCAAGCCCACTTGTGCGTTCATGTTGGCACCGTCCATGTACACCTGTGCGCCACATGCGTGGATAATGTTGCAAATCTGTTTGATTTCTGGTTCAAAGATGCCGTGAGTGGACGGATAGGTAATCATCAGCGCGGCCAGTTCCTCTTTGTGCGCTTCAGCCTTTGCACGGAGGTCTTCCACATCTACATTGCCTTTGTCATCGCATGCGCAAGTCACCGTGGTAAAACCGCATTGGACGGCCGAAGCCGGGTTGGTGCCGTGCGCCGATGAAGGGATGAGAATTTTGTTACGGTGTCCCTGTCCGATACTTTCCAAATAGGCTCGAATGATGCGAAGTCCCGTATATTCACCCGCTGCGCCGGAATTGGGCTGGAGCGTGATGCCTGCAAATCCGGTGATAACTTTCAGTTGTTCGCTCAAGTTCTCGATAAGCGCGCGGTATCCCTTGGCTTGTTCTTCGGGCACCAAAGGATGGATGTTCATGAATCCTGCAAGGCTGAGCGGAGTCATCTCTTGTGCGGCGTTGAGTTTCATGGTACACGAGCCGAGCGATATCATGGAGTGAGTGAGGGAAATGTCCTTACGTTCAAGCCGCTTGATGTAGCGCATCATTTCGGTTTCGGTATGATATTTGCAGAATACTTCGTGAGTGAGGAACGAAGTGCGACGGCGGAGTTCCCGATTCAGTGACGAGGCTTCGTTGATGTCGGTTACTTCCACAATCGGCTCTTCGGCCGCGATGCAGAAGATGGAGAGAAGAACATTCACTTTTCGGAGGTCTGTGGTCTCATCGATGCTGATGCCCACTTCGCCGTTGTCGAAGTATCTCAGGTTCACCTCTTTGCTCAAGGCGATGGTGCGCAACTTCTGTTGGGTGACATGTTCGGGGAGCGAGAGGCAGAGCGTGTCGAAGAATCGTTCGTTTTTCTGTACATAACCCAATTTCGAGAGTGCTTTGTTCAGATAAGTGGCGATGCTGTGGATGCGCTTGGCAATGGTCTTGATACCTTCCTGTCCGTGGTAAATGGCGTAAAATCCTGCCATGATGGCGAGCAGAGCCTGTGCGGTACATATGTTCGATGTCGCTTTTTCGCGTTTGATGTGTTGTTCGCGCGTTTGCAAAGCCAAGCGATAGCAGAGTTTGCCATACTTGTCTTTGGAAAGGCCGATGATACGTCCCGGTATGTTGCGCTTGTATTCGTCGCGAGTAGCGAAATAAGCAGCAGAAGGGCCTCCGTAGAACATCGGAATACCCAACCGTTGAGTGCTTCCGAACACGATGTCGGCTCCCCATTCGCCGGGAGGTACCAGCAGGGCAAGCGAAAGGATGTCGGCATCGACAGCCACCTTGCAACCAGCTTCGTGCGCGCGTTCCACAAATTCGCGATAATCTTCTACCGAACCGTTTGCGTTAGGGTATTGGATGATACAGCCGAAGATGTCGGGCGTAAATTCTATTTTCCGGTAGTCGCCCACCAAGATGTCCATTCCTTGCGGAATGGCGCGGGTGCGTATGACGGCCAAATCTTGTGGAAATACTTTTTCATCGACGAAAAGCACAAGGGCACCCCGTTTCTGTTGGTTGCGTGAACGGAGGGCATACATCATTGTTGCGGCTTCGGCGGCAGCGGTGGCTTCGTCCAAGAGCGAACAATTGGCCAAAGGCATGGCGGTGAGGTCGGATATGACGGTTTGGAAATTAAGCAAGGCTTCGAGACGCCCTTGCGACACTTCGGCCTGATAGGGCGTATACGAAGTGTACCATACGGGGTTTTCGAATACGTTGCGCCGGATAACGGCCGGGCAAACGGTGTCGTACCAACCCATACCTATATAAGAGGTATAGAGTTTGTTTTGCGAGGCCAGTCCGGTGATATGTTCGGCAAATTGGCGTTCGGTCATCGGTGCGGCCAGTGCCAAGGGTTCTTTCAGACGGATATTTGTCGGGATGGTCTTGTCGATGAGTTCATCCACGCTTTGTACACCGATTTTTTTCAGCATGGCGGGGAGGTCACTTTCCATGATGCCGTTGTGGCGATCGGTCAATAAGTCTGTCTTCATAGTCTTCTGATTTATGATGTTAATGTTTTCTTGCTTTTATCGGAAAAAGGGATTGTTCGCTTTTTCGTATCCGATGGTGGTGGAAGGGCCGTGTCCGGAATAAACCACGGTTTCGGAGGGAAGTGTAAACAAGTGATTGCAGATACCTTCGCGCAACTCATCGAAGTTGCCTCCGCGCAGGTCGGCGCGTCCGATACTGCCTTGAAAGAGCACGTCGCCGCCGAACAGGCATCCTTCGGCTTCGCAATAATACACCATGCTTCCCGGCGAATGTCCCGGCACATGGATGGCTTTCAAGCGGGTGTGGCCGAAGGTGATTTCTTCTCCGTCGCATACGTAGCGTCCCAAGGCGGGCTGGTTTTCTTCGTATCGAAAACCGAAACTGCGCGCCATGTCCGCCGCTTGTGTAAGCCAAAACTCGTCTTGCTGTCCGGCTTCGGGGCGCAAACCGTATTCTTGGAAGAGGAACGGATTGCCGAAGATGTGGTCAAGGTGCAGGTGCGTGTTGAGCACGTGTACGAGCTTCAAGTTTTCCGCTGTCAGATAGTTCTTCAATGCCTGCTTCTCTTCGGGGTAGAAGCAACCGGGGTCGATAACCGCGGCTTCGCCCGTTTCATCCGAAAGCACATAGCAATTGACGGGGAACATATTGAATTCAAACGTCTTTATCTTCATAGTCGCTATCCGTTTACAGATACATATACTACTTTCTTGGTCTCGAAGAAATCTTCTTCAAACACGGTGCAGAGGTCGAACAAGTCCGCTTTGTGCCGCACGGGGAGGGTTTCTTTTTCCAGTTCGCCGCCTTTCAAACAAATCAACCCGTTGGGCAGGGCGTTTCGTCCTTCCGGCGAAATGTTTTTGCGGATGATTTTCAGCAAGTCTGCCAGCGGCATGACGGCTCGGCTCACCACGAAGTCGAACTTTTGCTTTTCCTCTTCGGCGCGGCAATGGCGCAAAGTGACATTGGTCAGCCCGATGGCACGAGACACTTCGGTAGCTACGCGGATTTTTTTTCCGATGCTGTCCACCAGATGAAAGCTCACTTCCGGGAAAAGGATGGCCAAGGGGATGCCGGGGAAGCCGCCTCCCGTGCCCAAATCCATCACCCGGGTGTCGGGCGCGAAGTTTGTATACTTGGCGATGCCCAGCGAGTGGAGTACGTGGTGTTCGTAAAGGTTGGTGATGTCCTTACGCGAGATAACGTTGATTTTCGCATTCCAATCCGTGTAGAGGTCATAGAGTGCCTCGAATTGTTCGCGTTGATGTTCCGTGAGGTTGGGGAAGTATTTTTTTATCAGTTCCATAATTTACTGTTTAAATAAGGTTCCAAATTCTTATACGGCACTTCGAGCACGATGCTACCCTCTGAATAGGGGGCAATGTCGTAGCGGTTGAAAAGGAAGCCGACGGTTTCCTTGCCGAGCAGGAAGTTTTGCGGGATATACATTTCGGTAAAGCAAAGGATGCCTCTGCTTTGCAGATTCTCTAAAGTCTTGATTTCTTCTTCGGGATGCGCTTCGGCTTGTTGGCGGATAAGCGCGGCGAGCAAGAGTTGCTTCAGTCCTTCGTGTGTAGCGGCGGGGAAAGCCTCTTCGGCGTTTATCAGGCTACCGTCCGAGAATCGGAAATTCATCCATCGGCTCCATTGGTTGGGGTGTGCGCCGCCGGTGTCCATGAACGTGTCGGCGCAGACGGTGACGATGCCCGTTCGTCCTTCATCGATGATGGTGACGAGGGAATAGGTCTGGTTGTACCAAGCGGGGTAAGGGCTGTCTGCGGACAAGGAATCGGTTTGGTGAATGTCGAAAGAATCGGCTGCGCATAATTCTTTCATTTCCGTCCGATATTCGCAGATGCGGTCGTTCTTAAAAGAATCCACCGCCTCTTCCGGAGGCAGGGCGTTGTAGGAATCGCCCAATAACTCTTGTTGTATCCGGCGATTAATCTTCATCACGACCGAATCGCCTTCGTATTCGGTAAAGAAACCGTAGTCGATTACCAAATCCAAATAGGGCGAGGTCTTGTCTTCCGGCGTGAGGTGAGCCACCTCTTCCAAGCGGATGTTGGTGTAAACGGAGTCATCGTTGTGTGTTCTTTCTCCGCAACCGGTTGTCGCGAGAACGGTTGTCAGTCCGACAAGGGCTGCAAACATGCGGTTATTTTTTCGTTTCATTGTCTTTTTGTTTATTCATGGTGGATTGCCTTGCTGAAACAAGACGTACAAATATAAGACAAGTTTCCGAATTAAACGAATGATTTACGGATAATTTCTTCCTCCGTTCATTTCCACTTTGATGCCGAACTTGCCATTGGGCGATTTCACTTCAAAGGCGGCGTTGAACCGATTGCGTTCCCAAGGCAGTGCGGCGGGATTGTAACGCTTTCTTCCATCGGCGTCATACTCGCCGTAGGTGTGAATGCTGAGTCCGTTCTTCAGACGGTAGCTCGCTTCCTGCCAGGATGTCAATCCTCCGTAAAAACCATGAGGCGAGGAGGAGGTGAATGGACTTGTTCTGTTGTAAGTTACGTTCATGGGGAGGCGGATTGCTTCGGGATTGAGCTGAAAGGGGGGGAGCTCTGTATCGTAAAGCCGGAAGTCGATGAGAGACATCCGAATGGGCGGCGGAGTCATCATTACGGGACTCATGTCGAGCAGAAATCCGCCAAAGTCTTTGTAGTGCCGGCTCGTGTCGAAATCCGTATCGTTCCTGCCTTCGGTCTGTGCGCAGAGTGAAGCGAACGTCAGACAGAGAGATGCGGTGAGAGTGAGTATTCTTTTTTTCATGTGGTTTCGGGTTGATTATCGGACAAAGATAGCGAATTAGCGGGAACAAGCGAAAGGGTTTCTTTCCTTTTTAGTTTCTGTTTGGATTTCTCTTTCTTTTTTATAGATTCTTCCGTAATCCCCGAAAGATGCGTTCCCAATCTCGATAACCTTTTTCATCCTGCCGCGATAGGAAACTTATCTTGTCGCGACAAGATAAGGACGTGCCTTAGTACTCGCCTAAGAGTTTTTGAAAAGACTCTCGGCGTTTTTAAAATATGCCGAAGCGTTTTTAAAAAACGTCGGGAGCTTTGTTGCATTGAAGGGGATTTATCCCCTTCGAAGGATAGGCGAAGTATGGATGATTGGAGCAGTTCCCTTGTCACGCCAACCGTTGAACCTGCTTTGACGGACGCTGATGTCGCCTTAGCTCTTTTGTAAACTTTAACAATTCGCAAACCGTTGTTTTTCAGTCGGTTCTTTCCGATTTCTTTCGCTTGTATTCTGATACAGGCGTTCTGCTTTTCGAAAAAAAAAGCGTATCTTTACTATCATTTTTAGTAAATCATCAACTTAAAAAGAAAGGAAAAACATGTCAAAAACTTATTCGGATCAAGTAGAAAAAGCCACCCTGTTGGTAGCCGGATTGAAGAAGAATTTCAATAAAGTGGAGAGTCGCGGAATCAGTCGTGAGCAGATTGCCCGTTTGGAGGAAGCAGCCGCCGAAGCGTCTCGCATGAACGCCGAAGTGGAAACCCTGCGTGCCGAGGTGAGCGAAAAAGCCGCAGCCGCCAATAAGAAACTTGCAGAGGTGAAAAACGGCATCCAAAACGCCAAGCAAATCGTTAAGCGTTGCTTTGACCAGTCGCGTTGGCCCGATTTCGGAGTCATGGACAAGCGATAAGATGTGAAAGTTTATTGGGAAGAGAGTGGTTGTCACTCTCTTCTTATTCCATCAACGCGGCAATCCCTTGGTAGAGGAAATAGAAACAAACCACTACTTTCAGCAGGGTTCCCAACAGGAATCCGACCAACGAGCCTAAACCGGCTTTTATGGCATGAGGGAAATCTCGTCCGCCTAACAGCTCGCCGGCAATCGCTCCTATGAATGGTCCCAAAACGATTCCCCAAGGAAGAAAGAGAAGTCCGATGATGGTTCCTGCCAGAGAGCCTCGATTGCCGTAATCGCTACCTCCGCTGCACTTGCTGCCCAATAGGGGAGTGATATAATCAAGCACTTGCAGCGCAATGACCACGATGAGCCAAACAAGTAAATGGGAAGTGGAAAAATCGACACGATTCGTCAAGTGAAGCAGCAACAATCCGGCATAAGCCAGCGGAGCGCCCGGCACTATCGGAAGCACGCAACCTAAAATTCCACCGACCAGCAGTAAGAGAGCGATTGTAATGAGAATAATGTCCATGCTATTCTTCGGCTTTGCGCAAGATGAGTGTGGTTGCTCCCAAAGTGATGATGGCGCCTTCTTCCAATCGAACATGATCTTTGTTGCCCAGAATTTCGTTCATTAGAAATGTTCCCGTAATGCTTTGGTTGTCGCGAAGGGTATAAATCAGTTTTCCTTGTTTGTTGCGCGACACGTGAATGACGCAATGCTTTCGGTCCATACTTGGGTCGGACGTTTCTATCGACACGTCTACTTCCGTTCCTTTGTTTCTGCGTCCGATGACATTATCTCCTTCTTTCAAAGGATGCACCTGCTTATAACCGAATACGTTTTCCACTACCACTACGCTGCCGCAGTCCTTACTGTTGGCTTGTTCGTCCAGAACTTCTTCCTTGCGTGTAGCTTTCAGCTTCGTCTTTCCGATACGGATGCCGAACTGCTTTTTGCAATGCTCGCAGACGAAGACCAACGACTGGCCTTCCGAGTATTTGGTTTCATCAAATGTGATATAGTTGTCGCACTTGGGACAAAGAATTCTTTTCATAGGAATATAATGGTCTTTAAGTCGTTATTTGGAAGTCAGCATCCATGCGCTTTTGAAAGCATCCTCCTTTTTCAGTTCGCCCAATTTTCGATAAGCCTCCGCCTTGTCCGAATAGCTGCACAGTGAAATACGAAAACGTCCGCTGCCTTTTATCACTTCGGCTCCGGCATATCCTTGCTTCCGGTATTCCTTCAGCATCTGTTGCGCATCAGCATCGGTCGGCAGGCTGGCTACGATGATGTGGTAGTTTGAGCCTGCCTTTTTCGGCGCAGATGGTTGCGGGGTTGTGGCTTTGGGAGAAGCCGAAGCCGTTTGCTTCACCGCCTTTTCTGCCTTGACGGCCTTTTCAGCTTTAACGGCCTTCTCATTGTTCGCCTTTTCTTTTGCTTTCGGGGCTTCTTTTACCACCTTGGGTTCTACGTTTTTCGAGGTTTCTTGTTTCGGGGCTTGAACCGCAACTTTTTCCACCTTGACCGTCACCGGTTGCAACTGCCGGCTCTTCTTGGTCTGCGGCTCCGATGATACCAAAGTCATGGCCATTGAATTGGAACGGATGGCATCGAACAGGCAGTCGGTGCCCAACGACGCATAACTTCCTTTATCCACATAGGTGTTTTCTACCGGAACGGACAATGCGAAGAACAATACAGCCGCTACGGCTACCGCCACCGCATGACTCCACCAATTCGGGTTCAATCGGATTTCCTTGTACTTCTTTTCCGGCAAGTCGCCTGTTTCCGGCTCTTCGTGCGATTCGGGCAATGGAAGTTCTTTGCGGAGTTCGCCCAACTTCTGCATACGGAAACTGTCCAACCCATAAAGGAAAGGGGAAATTACTCCGCTTTCGGCCGGATGAAACTCGTAAGTGCCGGAAATCGTATAATGCAAAGCACCCACACCGGGCATATCGACAACACCTTCTTCATAAAGCGTTTCTTTTAAATTGGCTACCACATCGGCAATCTTTCGGTTCGCGTCCGAAAAGTCGGTATGATAGACCTGCATGTAAAGCTGCGCCAACAGACCATCGTTCATCGTCAATTGAGGATTGAATCCGACGGTGCGTATCGGAGGATAGAACAAATCTTCTGATTCTTCATAATGAGCCGATTGGAAGTGAGCGATAAAACCGCCCAATCCCGGAACGATGACACAATCGTTCTCCAGCAACAAGTATTCAATATGTTTAGCCAGTTCAATCATACTGCAAAAATAGGTTTTTTATTCCATACCACGATAATTTTTGGCGATAAAATCAAGGCATAAACGAATTTATTGTAATTTTGCACCGCATTTTTCGATAAATAAATACTTTTATGGAAATAGAGAAGAAGACCAACCGATGCCCGATATGTTTATTGCTGTTCGCTTTTTTGGCTTCGTGTACAGTTTCCAACCGGCAAATCGCGCAGGAAGAAACGGAAGACAAGGAAGTGAAGGAGATGTTGCAAGGGCTGTGGATGGACGAGATTACCGAAGGTCCTTTGCTCCAAATTAAAGGGGATACGATTTATTACACCAATCCGGCCGCAAGTCCCGTCGCATTCAAGGTCGTGGGAGATTCCTTGAAGACTTACGGCGTTCAGACGACCGGTTATTACATGGAGAGACGAAGCGGACAGACGCTTTGGCTTCAATCGTCCATCGGAGGAAGCATTCACCTTTATAAGGCGGAGGATGCCATCGACTCCTTGACATTCGTACAAGAAAAAGAAACACAGCAATCGGAACGGGATGTGATTCAAAAGGATCATGTCGTACATTATAATAATGTGCGCTATCGTGGATATGTTTACATTAATCCTTCCAACATCAAGGTGGTTCAGCCTTCCTTGTCCGAAGACGGGTTTCAAGTGGATAATGTCTATTACGACAACATTATTCACATTTGTGTGTACGAGGGAAAGAAATGTTTGTTTTCCAAAGACATCCGAAAAGATGACTTTACGGGAACCATCCCCGATGATTTCCTGCAATGGGCTGTTTTGTCCGACATGGACTTTATCGGTGTCGATGCCGAAGGGTATCAATATCAGGCTACCGTTTGCATACCTAACGGTGCTTCATGTTATTTGGTCAATCTCTCCGTTTCTACCGACGGCCGTATTGACTATGAAGTAGAACAATAAGAGGAAAGCCTGAATGGCTTTCCTCGCTTTTTAGTCTATCGGCTTTTAGTCATTTTTACAGCCTTCTTATTCAAGGATATTCTTACGATGCTTGTTTGTTCTTTTTAGGAGGACGACCGTTTCCGCTTTTCTTTCCTTTGCCGCCGTTTTTCCCGCCATAGCGTTTCTTGCCGCCTTTCGATGAAGCGGATTTCGGACGATACTCCGGAGCTTCTCCCAACTCTTCAGGTACGGGAATCTTATAAATGCTTTTTTCCAAGAAATCCTCGATGGCTTTAAAATTGGTTTGTTCCTTCTCGTTTACGAAAGTGATGGCGCAACCGTCGTGGTTGGCACGCGCTGTACGACCAATGCGATGAACGTAATCTTCGCAGTCATGGGGAACATCGTAGTTGATGACCAAGCGGATGTCGTCAATGTCGATTCCGCGCGATACGATGTCCGTTGCCACGAGGATATCGATGCGTCTGTTCTTGAAGTCGCGCATGATTTGTTCGCGTTGCGACTGCTCCAAGTCCGAATGCATTTCACCAACATTCAATTTCATGCGCGAAAAGGCTTGTGTCACTTCCTTGACTTTCATTTTGGAGGAAGCGAACACGATGACGCGTTCCGGTGCCTGTCCTTCGAAGAGTGACTTGATGATGCCCAACTTCTGGTTTTCGTAACACACATAAGCCGTCTGAATAATTTTGTCTGCCGGTTTCGATACAGCCAACTTCACTTCAACGGGATTGTTCAGTATGTTTTGAGCCAGCTGTTGTATTTTAGTCGGCATGGTGGCTGAAAACATAATGGTCTGACGCTCCTTGGGGAGGAACTTCACTATCTGCATGATGTCGTCATAAAAACCCATATCCAACATGCGGTCGGCTTCATCCAAAATAAAGAACGATACCTTCGATAAATCGACATAACCCAAACTTAAATGGCTGATGAGTCGGCCGGGAGTGGCAATCACGACATCGGCTCCCAACGTCAGGCCGCGTTTTTCCTGTTCAAAGCGAACTCCGTCGTTGCCTCCGTACACCGCCACGCTCGAAGCCGGCATGAAATAAGAGAATCCTTCCATCTGTTGGTCTATCTGCTGCGCCAATTCGCGGGTAGGAGACATGATGATGCAGTTGATGGCATCTGCCGGATAAGTTCCCTTGTTTAGTTGGTTTAATACGGGCAACAGATAGGCCGCGGTTTTTCCTGTACCAGTTTGAGCCACCCCAATCAAATCTTTCCCCTCCAATATCACCGGTATGGTATGCTCCTGCACGGGCGTACACTCTTCAAATCTCATTGCGTCCAGTGCTTGAAGCACACTATCATCTAGATTCAGTTCCGAAAATTTCATCTTTTGTCTTTCTTTTTTCTTTATGTTAAAACTTTCCCCGTTCTTCCAGATAGGAATCTTTGAAGCCCAGGAAATAAAGTACACCGTCCAAGCCGATGGTGTTGATGGATTGTTTCGCATTGGCCACCACCTTCGGTTTGGCATGGAAAGCGATACCCAACCCTGCCAGCGAAAGCATCGGCAAGTCGTTTGCTCCATCGCCTACCGCTATGGTTTGTGCGATGTCCACTTTCTCTACTTGTGCAATCAGTCGGAGCAGTTCCGCTTTACGCTTGCCATCCACCACATCGCCCAAATAGCGTCCCGTCAGTTTGCCGTCTACGATTTCCAGTTCGTTGGCGTACACATAATCGATACCGAATTTCTTTTGCAGGTATTCGCCGAAATAGGTGAAACCTCCCGACAAGATGGCTATTTTGTAACCGTAACGCTTCAAGACGAACATCAGCCTTTCCACTCCCTCGGTGATAGGCAGGTTCTCGGCGATTTCCCTCATGACGCTTTCATCCAGTCCTTTTAACAAGGATACGCGGCGGGTGAAGCTCTCTTTGAAGTCTATTTCGCCGCGCATGGCACTTTCCGTGATGGCACGCACCTGATCGCCTACACCTGCCCGTTCGGCCAGTTCATCGATACATTCGGTCTGAATCAGCGTTGAGTCCATATCGAAACAGATAAGGCGACGCATACGGCGGTACATATTGTCACGCTGGAAGGAGAAGTCCATTTCCAATTCGCTGCTCAGTTGCATCAACTTTCGTTGCATATCCTCTCGGTCATTGGGAGTTCCTCGCACTGAAAATTCAATGCATGCACGTACATTAGACTTTTCTTCATCCAACGGTTGCCGGCCGGTCAGTCGCTTAATGGCATCGATGTTCAAGTTCTGTTCGGCCAAAATGCTGGTCACGGCCGTAATCTGCTTGGCTGTGAGCTTTCGTCCCAGCAAGGTCAGGATATAACGATCCTTGCCTTGTCTGCTCACCCAATCTTCGTATTCTTCCACCGATACTGGATAGAAGCGGATGTTTACACCTAAATCGGAGGCCTTGAACAGCAATTCTTTCATGATATTACCTGAGTCTTTCTTGGGACTCTTGAACAGGATACCCAGCGACAAGGTACTGTGGATATCCGCTTGCCCGATATCCAGAATCGTAACATCATAGTTTGACAAGATGTCTGTAATTGATGCGGTCAGTCCCGGTCGGTCAAGACCGGTTATGCGAATCAGGATCAGTTCTGTACTTGCTTCCATTACTTTGTTTTTTCAATGAATGTACAAAAATAGATAAAATCTCCTTTCCATCCCTCATAACAGGCTTCTTTTTTCGCTTGAATCGTGAAAAATATGCTATAAAACATATATTTTCTTTTATTTGCTTGGTAAACAAATAAAGTTTCCTTACCTTTGCGCCAGTTTTCAAAGGTAGAAGATTCTGATTATCAGAATTTAGGTAATGTTCCGGGTAGGAAACGCTGCCAGACAGCCCCGGATAGTATTCACTAAAATCAAATTACATGAATAAAAATGTAAGTGGGATTTTTGTTGCATCGATGATTTCCTTTGTTTCTTTCTCGTTTGTGGGAAAGGATACGCCTACAGAAGGCTTGACCATTGGCGACAGAGCGCCGGCATTTAAGATTGGCGATGAAAAGCAGTCGATTGAACTCAAAGATTTGAGAGGGAACTATGTACTGCTCAGTTTCTGGGCCGGTTACGATGCTCCTTCAAGAATGAAGAATGCGACCTTAAGTCATGCGGTCGGCCAAATGAATGGCGTGGAAATGGTTTCCGTCTCGTTCGACGAGTATAAGTCGGTCTTTAACGAAAGTATTAAAAATGACCGGATTTTGATTCCCAATTGTTTTGTGGAGTCGGCTGGGGAAGATTCGGAATTGTACAAGACTTATCGTCTGAACAAAGGTTTCAAGAATTATTTGTTAGACAAGAACGGGGTGATTATCGCCAAGAATGTCGATGCAAATCAACTCTCATCCTATTTGAATTAATAAAAGGTGGACGTGCTTAAAAAGATACGTCCACCTTTCTTTATTTCGGAGCCTTTCGATATAGATAAATGGCTATGAATGTATAAAGGATGTTGGGAATCCATACCGCAATGACAGGCGGTGTATTTCCGTTTACGGCAAAAGTAGCGGACACGGTCTGAAAAAGGATATAGGAAAAACTCAATGCCAGACCGATGCCTAAATAAAGTCCCATGCCGCCTTTCACCTTGCGTGACGAGAGCGACACGCCGATAACCGTCAGGATGAATGCCGCGAACGACATGGCTATGCGCTGATGGTATTCAATCTCGAACTCTTTGATATTGGCAAATCCGCGTCGTTTTTGTTTGGTGATGTAGTCCTCCAACTCGGAACTGGTCATGGTCTGCTGTTGTCCTTTTGATATCAGGAAGTCCTGTGGCTCCATCTTGATGATGGTATCCATTCGATCGCCTTTCGTGATGACTTCGCGCATTCCGTTCATCTCGCGTATCATGTAGTTCTTGATGATCCACTTATGTGTGGCGGTGGTGTCATAGGTAGCGTTTCGAGCTGTCAGGTGCGACACTAATTTTTTATCCACAAATTTGTCCAACGAAAACCGATAGGCGGTTTTGTTATAATTCTCATACCGCTCGATGTAGGCTATCACCCCGCTATCTACTTCCAATTGCACGTTGCGCACATATTCCGCCTTTTTCTTTTTCTTGTAGCGGTTTTCAAACTCCAAACGTGTTACGTTTCCCTTCGGAATGACATAGGCACCCAGTCCATAGGTCAGTATGGCGATGATGGTTGCCGAAATCATGTAAGGTCGCAACATCCGCCGGAAGCTCATGCCCGTAGACATCATGGCGATGATTTCGGAATTTTCCGCCAACTTCGAGGTGAAAAATATCACAGCGATAAACACGAACAACGGACTGAACAGGTTCGAGAAGTAGGGGATGAAATTCATGTAATAGTCAAAAACAATGGCGCTGACCGGTGCCTTGTTATTGATGAACTTGTCAATGTTTTCATTGACATCAAACACTACGGCGATGCTGATAATCAGTGCTATGGCAAAGAAGTAGGTGCCTAAGAACTTCGCGATGATGTAGCGATCCATCCGACGTATCCACTTGTCCATCTTCAGCATTCTGCACATCGCGCCCAACTGTTCTTTCACCCAAGTCCGGCTTTTTTTCATTTCATTCAGTCCCTTCATGGCCTATACCTTATTATTATAATCGGGTAGAAAGTCGTTTCACCATCATGGGCTTCCACGTAGAGAAGTCTCCCGCAATGATGTGTTTGCGGGCTTCTTTTACCAACCATAGGTAGAAGGCCAGATTATGGATACTTGCAATCTGCATGGCCAGCAATTCTTGAGCATGGAAGAGATGGCGCAGATAGGCTCGGCTGTACATCGTGTCTACATACGATGCGCCGTCGGCTTCGATGGGAGAAAAGTCGTTCTCCCACTTCTTGTTGCGCATGTTCATGATACCGTCTTTGGTGAAAAGCATGCCGTTGCGGCCGTTTCGTGTCGGCATTACGCAGTCAAACATATCCACTCCGCGCTCGATTCCTTCCAGCAGATTCACCGGCGTTCCCACGCCCATCAAGTATCGGGGCTTGTCTTTCGGCAGAATTTCGTTTACCACTTCAATCATCTCGTACATCTTATCTACCGGTTCGCCTACGGCCAAACCTCCGATGGCATTGCCGTCCGCACCCTTCGACGCGATAAACTCGGCCGAACGTTGGCGCAATTCGGGATAGATGCACCCTTGCACGATGGGGAAGAGCGATTGACGGTATCCGTACTTGGGCTCTGTTTCGTTAAATCGTTTCAAACAACGATCCAACCAACGGTGGGTCAGTTCCATCGACTTCTTGGCATAGTTGTAATCGGCTGTTCCCGGTGTACATTCGTCAAAGGCCATCATGATGTCTGCACCGATAGTCCGTTCGATGTCCATCACCCTTTCCGGTGTGAACAGATGCTTGGAACCATCGATGTGCGAACGAAACTCCACCCCTTCCTCACGCATCTTCCGAATGCCGGAAAGAGAGAATACCTGAAAACCACCGCTGTCGGTCAGCATGGGACGGTCAAAGCCGTTGAACTTGTGCAGTCCGCCTGCTTGTTCGATGACATCCAGACCCGGACGCAGATACAGATGATAGGTGTTTCCCAAAATGATTTGCGCCCGAATGTCCTCTTTCAGTTCGTGCAGATGCACTCCTTTTACGGTGCCCAGCGTACCCACCGGCATGAAGATAGGTGTTTCAATCTGTCCGTGGTCGGTCGTTATCAGACCGGCACGTCCATTCGACTTCGGGTCTGTATATTGCAATTCAAATGTCATAGTCGCTTATTATTCGTTCTTGTCTTCTTTCTTTTTAGGATTCTCGGCGCAAAAATCAATGGCTCCGTCCACTTTTTCATCGGTCAGTGCCAGTGCCAGCACCTCCTTGATGTCATTCACGTAGTGGAAAGTCAGTCCTTTGAGATAAACCGGTTGGATTTCTTCGATGTTCTTCCGGTTCTCTTCACAAAGGATGATGTCCTTGATGCCCGCGCGTTTGGCCGCCAGAATTTTCTCTTTGATGCCGCCCACGGGGAGCACTTTACCGCGTAGCGTAATTTCGCCTGTCATGGCCAAATTAGCTTTTACCTTGCGCTGGGTGAGTGCCGAAGCCAGCGAAGTCACCATCGTGATGCCGGCCGAAGGACCGTCTTTCGGGATAGCCCCCTCGGGCACGTGTACGTGGATGTTCCAGTTCTCGAAAATCTCTTCCGAGATGCCCAACAGACAGGTATGCGCTTTCAAGTATTCCAGTGCCAGCATGGCCGACTCCTTCATTACATCACCCAAGTTACCGGTCAGCGTCAATCGCCCGCCCTTGCCCTTGCTTAGGCTGGTCTCTACAAATAAAATTTCGCCGCCCACCGCGGTCCAAGCCAAACCGGTTACCACTCCTGCATATTCGTTTCCTTGATACTTGTCGCGCGAGTATTCGGGAGTGCCTAAATAGTTTTGCACGTCTGCGGGTTTGATGTCGTGTACCGCTTCTTGTCCTTCGCGGGCAAATTCCAAAGCGATTTTACGCATCACCTTATTAATCTTTTTCTCTAATTCGCGCACGCCGCTTTCACGGGTATAGTTCTCGATGATATACTCCAAGGCTGCTTTCGAGAATTTCACGTACTGTTTTATCAAACCGTTGTTCTCCAGTTCTTTCGGCACCAAGTGACGACGGGCTATTTCTACTTTCTCTTCGGTGATGTAACCGCTCACTTCAATCAGTTCCATACGGTCGAGCAGGGCAGGAGGGATGGTAGCTAAATTGTTGGCAGTGGCGATGAACATCACTTTCGACAAATCGTAGTCCAAATCCAGGTAATTGTCGTGGAACGAATGGTTCTGTTCCGGATCCAATACTTCCAGCATGGCCGAAGCGGGATCGCCGTGATGGTCGCTGCCCAACTTGTCTATCTCGTCGAGGATAATCACGGGGTTCGATGAACCCGCTTTTATCAGGCTCTTGATGATACGTCCCGGCATGGCGCCGATATAAGTTTTCCGATGTCCGCGGATTTCCGCTTCATCGTGTACGCCTCCCAACGACATTCGTACATATTTTCGTTTCAGAGCCGCTGCGATGGAACGTCCCAATGAGGTCTTTCCCACTCCCGGAGGGCCATACAGACAGACGATGGGCGACTTCATGTCTCCTTTCAGCTTCAGCACGGCCAAGTGTTCCAAAATGCGTTCCTTTACTTTTTCCAATCCGTAGTGGTCTTTGTTTAAGGTCTTTTCCGCATTGGCTATGCTCAGATTATCGACCGTGTAGGCGTGCCAGGGCAATGACAACATGGTTTGCAGATAAGTCAGCTGCACGTTGTAGTCGGGTGACTGTTGATTGATGCGTTCCAACTTTTCCAATTCTTTTTCAAAGATGACATCCACGTCATCCGGCCAGTTCATCATTTCTCTCTTTTTTTGCAACTCTTCGATTTCGCCGCTCGGTCCGTTCCCCAGTTCGTCTTGAATATTCTTGATTTGCTGGTGCAGGAAGTATTCTCGTTGTTGGCGGTCGATGTCTCCTCGCGTACGGTCTTGAATGTCTCGTTTGATGTAGGCCAATCGCATTTCGCGGTTCAAAATCTGCAGCAGAAGATAAATACGCTCTTTCAGTCCCGAACATTGCAGCAATTGGATTTTTTCGTCCATTCGGAAAGGAAAGTTGGCACAGATAAAGTTCACCATTATCTCACTGCCCTTCATCTTCTTGATGGTCAGGATGGCATCGGGAGCTATGCTGTCGGATGCTTCGATGAACTTGACGGTCATTTCCTTGCAATCCTCTATTAATGCCTTGAACTCGTCTGTCTGTTCATCTTCCTTGGGTTCCTCGATGGGGGTTACGCGACCTTTTAAATACGGGACGGTAGTGGTGATGGAATCCAGATGTACCTTGGGTCCGGAGGATTGGATGATGATGGTCACATTGTCGCCGGGCAGTTCGAATACGCGCAGCACCCGGGCCATTACCGCTGTGGAGTAAAGGTCATCGTATTCGGGTTCTTCCGTTTCCGGTACTTTTTGTGTAGCCAAGACAACGGGGGTCTTTTCCTTGAAAGCCGCATAGGCCAACTTGCGCGTGCTGTCTCGTGCGACTACGATGGGCATGACAACTTGCGGGAATACCACCAGGTTGCGCATGGGCAATACCGGAAAATCTTGACTGAAGTCGGGCGACACTATCACTTCATTCGGGTCTATGGGTATTTCGGCCAGCATCGAAATGCTGGCGCTTCCTTCTGTCAGTATGTCTTCGTTGCGATTTTTGCTTTTTTTGTTCATATCTTATAAATCTCTTCTTTTTTTATCGAAAAACCGTTTGTCGGCAAACGGCTTGCAAATTTAATCATTCCTGCCCTAATTCAAAAGAATCCCGGCGTTCAAAACACGGTAAATCATCAATTATTTTGTTTTTTTGAAATGATTTGCGGATAAATGCTTAATTTTGCCGCCGCTAAAAACAAATAAGCCATGGCCAATTCTTATTTTACATTCAAACAATTTACCGTTCGTCACGATCGTTGTGCCATGAAGGTAGGTACCGATGGCGTGTTGCTGGGAGCATGGACCGATGTCTCTGCCTCTCGGCGAATCCTCGATGTCGGTACGGGAACCGGACTCATCGCGCTGATGCTGGCGCAGCGTTGCGAGGCTTTTATTACAGGCATAGACATTGATGCGGAGGCTGTAGGACAGGCGGCGGAAAACATGGTCGCTTCTCCTTGGAAGGAGCGGGTGGAGGTGATGCTGCAAGATGTATGTGATTATACGCCGACGGAACTTTTTGATACCATCGTATCCAATCCTCCGTTCTTTATCCAATCTTTGAAGTGTCCGGATTGCCGGCGGAGTACGGCTCGTCATACGGATACGCTCGATGCCGAACGTTTGTTTGCCGCCGCCGGACGACTGCTGCATCCCGACGGGCGTTTTTCTCTTATTCTTCCGGCGGGGCAGAAAGAAGACGTCGTTGCCGTAGCTGCCGGTCGCGGATTCAGCCTGTCGCGTCACACGGCTGTTGTTACCCGTCCGGGACTGCCTCCCAAGCGTTCTTTGCTGGAGTTCCGAAAGGCGGAAGGAGACTGCCATGAGGACGAATTGGTCATCGAACTTTCCCGACACGTTTACAGTGAGGAATACATCGCTCTTACGCGGGCGTTTTATCTGAAAATGTAAGGCTGTGCTTCCGGAGTAAGTGCTTTACCCTTTCTTTGAAAGTTTTCGCAGCAAGGTGCGATTCAATTCAAACAAGTGGCTCTGCCGGCGTGACAACAGTTCTTCTCCTTTTAGGTGCAGACCGGCAAAGTAGTTGGAAATCAACTGGAGAAGATTTTCGTTCTCACCGCTTTTCTTTTCATCCGAAGCGATGACCGACAGCCCCTGAGGAATGATTTCCACTTCCAGTTCCTTACCGGCCATTAACGGGTCGCCGTCAAAGTGAAGCACCCCGTCATGCTGCCGGTGAATCTTAATTTTTTTGGCTCGCATGGTCTTGATGCGACTGTTCTGGTCGATGGTTTTGTTGAATAACTGAAAAGAAAGACTCGGCACGTCCAATACCGTGAACGGTTCCAAAATGGTCACGTCCATCAGCCCATCGGTCAGCGAAGCCTGCGGAGCGATATAAGCGTTGTTGCCATATTGCGAAGCGTTTCCGCAGGCAATGAGAAACGCCTTGTGTTTTACCATGCCTTCTTCGTTCTCTATCTCATAGGTTTCCGGCCGGTAAACCAAACTTTCGTGCAGCGTGTTTTCCAGATAGGTCAAGAGTCCTCGTTTTCCGGAATCGGCAAATTTCAAACTGACGAAAGCATCGAAACCTACGCCACAAGTACAAAAGAAAGGGATGTTGTTGATTTTTCCGTAATCGATGCACAATCGTTTTCCTTGGTTTAGTAAGTCTATCGCCGCTTTCGGCTCCATCGGAATGCCCAAATGGCGAGCAAGTCCGTTGCCCGAACCGCAAGGGATGATGCCCAATGCCGTGTCTGTATGTACCAACGAACGAGCCACCTCGTTGATGGTTCCGTCGCCTCCGATGGCCGTCACTACGTCTGCGCCCTCCTTGACGGCAGCCGCCGCAAGTTGCGTGGCATGTCCGGCATATTCCGTCTTTACAATCGAATAGTCATAGACGGTCCGGTCTATCCGTTCGTTAATCCACTTTACGATGGCCTTTTTCCCCTGAGTACCCGAAATCGGGTTCACTACAAAAACGATTCGCTTCTTTTCGGTCATACCTTAATTATTTGGTTGTATTTTAGAAGTACAAAGTTAATACATTTCAACGACAAACACCGGCAAAATCAGAAAGTTTTGCGTGAAACAAATAATTTTCCTCTAAAATGATGGATGGAAACATAGTTTTTTGCTATCTTTGCACACTATTTAAAAAAACGTGCATAAAACGTGTAAGTCAATAGTGACATTACTACATATTAATTATATATGGGTTTATTACAAGAAAAATTCAGCAAATATAGAGTGCCACAGCAATACATGGCTATGGGAGTCTATCCTTATTTCCGCGAAATAGACAGCGCGCAAGACACAGAAGTGATGATGGACGGAAAGAAAGTCCTGATGTTCGGTTCCAATTCCTATATGGGATTGACTTACGACAAACGCATTGTGGAAGCCGCCCTCGCAGCTACCCGTAAGTACGGTACCGGTTGCGCCGGCTCTCGTTTCTTGAACGGAACTCTCGACCTTCACATTCAGTTGGAAAAAGAATTGGCTGCATTCCTCGGCAAAGACGAATGCTTGGTTTTCACGACCGGTTTTACCGTAAACGAAGGAGTTATCCCGACATTGGTGGATCGCAACGATTACATCATTTGCGATGACCGCGACCATGCTTCCATCGTAGACGGTCGCCGTTTGTCTTTCGCTACCCAACTCAAGTACAAGCACAACGATATGGCGGCTCTTGAAAAGGAACTTCAAAAGTGCAAGCCCGAATCGGTGAAGCTTATCATTGTGGACGGTGTGTTCTCGATGGAAGGCGATTTGGCTCCCTTGCCCGAAATTGTACGTTTGAAAGAGAAATACAATGCCAGCATCATGGTGGACGAAGCTCACGGCATGGGCGTGTTCGGTCGTCAGGGACGCGGCGTTTGCGACCACTTCGGCGTAACCGACAAGGTGGATGTCATCATGGGTACTTTCTCTAAGTCGTTCGCTTCTTTGGGTGGATTTGTAGCGGCCGATAGCGACACCATCAACTGGGTTCGTCACACTTGCCGTTCGTACATCTTCCAGGCTTCTTCCACACCTGCTTCTACGGCTGCCGCTCTTGAAGCGTTGCACATTTTCCAAAGCGAGCCCGAACGTCAGGAAAACCTTTGGAAAATCACGAACTACGCCCTCGACTGTTTCCGTCAGGCGGGTTTTGAAATCGGCGAGACCGAGAGTCCCATCATTCCGCTTTACGTCCGCGATGCCGAAAAAACGTTCATGGCTACCAAAATGGCCTTCGATGAAGGCGTGTTCATCAATCCGGTGATTCCGCCCGCATGTGCTCCGCAGGACACGTTGCTTCGCTTTGCGCTCATGGCTACTCACACCAAAGAACAGGTTGATATAGCCGTCGAGAAGCTCACTCGTTGCTTCAAACAACTGGAAATTATCAAGTAAAAAAGGCAATATACAGCAAATAGAGCAGGTCGGTTTCGGTCTGCTCTATTTGCTGTATGCTCTGTTTTAACATCCTTTCTATCCGCTTCACGAAAATAAATCCCTTTCCGCTTTGCTATCAAAATGCAAGTTCGTACCTTTGTCATAACATTAACAATTACCTTAAAATAATCTTTTTGTTATGGAGACAAAACAAACCCGTATGGAAAGCGACCTTATCGGCGCTCGCGAAATTCCCAATGAAGCCCTTTATGGCGTTCAAACGCTGAGAGGTATCGAAAATTTCCGCATCAGCAACTTTCACCTGTCGGACTATCCGCTTTTTATCTATGGACTCGGTGTGACCAAGATGGCCGCCGCCCGTGCCAACCATGCTTTGGGACTGCTGACCGACGAACAGGCCCAAGCCATCGAACAGGCGTGTCGGGAACTTATGGACGGTCGGCATTGCGAACATTTTCCGGTGGATATGATTCAGGGTGGTGCAGGCACTACGACCAATATGAATGCCAATGAAGTAATTGCCAATCGCGCCCTTGAATTGATGGGACACCAACGCGGCGAATACCAATACTGCTCGCCCAACGACCACGTAAACTGTTCGCAGTCTACCAACGACGCTTATCCGACGGCCATTCACGTGGGACTTTATTACAAACATCTCAATTTCCTGCCGCACCTCAATGACTTGATAGCATCGCTCCGTGCCAAAGGAAAGGAGTTCGCTCACGTAGTCAAGATGGGACGCACCCAACTTCAGGATGCCGTTCCCATGACTTTGGGACAGACTTTCAACGGCTTCGCCAGCATCTTGCAGGACGAAGTGAAGCATCTTGAAGAAGCCGCTGCCGACTTCCTTACCGTAAACATGGGCGCGACAGCCATCGGTACAGGTATCTGCGCCGAACCGGGATATGCCGAAAAGTGCGTACAAGCCATGTGCGACATCACCGGTCTTGAATTCAAACTTTCGGGCGACTTGGTCGGTGCCACCTCCGATACTTCTTGCATGATAGGCTATTCTTCCGCTCTGCGCCGCGTAGCTGTCAAGGTCAATAAGATTTGCAATGACCTCCGCCTGTTGGCTTGCGGCCCCCGTTGCGGTCTGGCGGAGTTCAATCTTCCTGCCATGCAACCGGGCTCATCCATCATGCCGGGCAAGGTCAATCCGGTTATCCCCGAAGTAATGAGTCAGATTTGCTACAAGGTGATGGGTAACGACCTTTGCGTCACGATGGCCGGCGATGCGGCCCAGATGGAGCTGAACGCGATGGAGCCGGTAATGGCGCAATGCTGCTTTGAATCGATAGACTTGATGACGAACGGCTTTGACACCTTGCGTACCCGTTGCGTGGACGGTATCACTGCCAACGAGGAAAAGTGTAAGAGCGAAGTCCACAACAGCATCGGTGTCGTAACGGCGCTCAATCCCATCATCGGTTACAAAAATTCCACCAAGATTGCCAAAGAAGCACTTGCGACAGGACGCAGTGTGTACGAGTTGGTGCTTGAACACGGCATCCTTACCAAGGAAGAACTTGACACCATCCTCAGTCCGGAGAATATGCTTCATCCTGTAAAACTCGATATTAAACCGAGAAAATAAAAAAGAGAGAGAAAAAGAGTTACCTTCGGGTAGCTCTTTTTTATTCGCCGGAAATCCAATCCGAACAATCCGTTGAAAATAGTAAGCACCCAATTGCTTCTTTGGTCTAACCGATAAGTTCATGTACTTTTGCCGGAAACAAAATTTATTC
>CAYXZF010000007.1:0-48938 GCA_964469845.1 uncultured Phocaeicola sp. | reverse complement strand
CGACCCCCTGCGTGACAGGCAGGTATTCTAACCAGCTGAACTACCACACCATTTTCAAAGAATCGGCTTCCTTTCCGAAAGCGAGTGCAAAAATAGGGTGTTTTTTTGAATTGACAAAACATTCTGAAGAAAAAATGCAACTTTTTATGCAAATTCCTCGATATTCACTACTTTTGTGGGGTCATAACGGGTATAGCGACTATGTTTCAGAAGACAAAAGGCATCGTATTGCATGTATTGAAGTACAACGATACTTCAAACATCGTGGACATCTATACACAGCAGAACGGAAGAGTTTCGTTTCTGGTGAAGTTGCCGCGCTCGCGAAAGAGTGGGGTACGGGCTGTACTGTTTCAGCCTTTGGCCTTGGTGGAACTGGAAACGGAAATCCGACTTACCGGTAATTTGCATCGCGTTCGCGAGGCGAAGACGCTTCATCCTTTCCGTACATTGCCTTATGACGCTTATAAATCGTCCATTGCTCTCTTTTTGGCGGAATTTCTCTATCGTGCTTTGAAAGAGGAGGCACCGAACGAACCGCTTTTCGCTTATTTGCAGTACTCCATCCGGTGGCTTGATGAATGTGAAAACCGCCGTTTCGCCAATTTTCATTTGGTTTTTCTCATGCGCCTCTCCCGTTTCCTTGGTCTATATCCTAATGTGGACGGCTATACCTCCGGTTGTTATTTCGATATGCTTAATGCCGGTTTTACTCCCGTACAACCGAAAGGAGGAGTTTATCTGAAACCTGATGAAGCCGCCCGTATTCGTCTGCTTCTTCGTATGAACTACGAGACGATGCATCTTTTTGGCATGAGCCGGACCGAGCGTGCCCGTTGTCTGACGGTTATCAATGATTATTACCGTTTACATCTTCCCGACTTTCCCGTACTGAAATCGCTGGATGTGTTGCAGGAGTTGTTTGACTGAACATCCTTTCCTTATATAAATGAAGACGGGTGGAATGTCATGACTTCCACCCGTCTTCATTTATGTCATTCAACTGTGACTATTATCCCAACAATTCTTTCACTTTGGCAGAGATGGCACGACCTTCGGCCAGTCCGGCCAATTTCTTGGTGGCGGTGCCCATCACTTTACCCATGTCTTTAGGTCCTTCGGCACCCACTTCGGCGATGATGGCTTTTAGGGCGGCTTCCAGTTCTTCGGTACTCATCTGCTTCGGCAGGTAAGCTTCAATGACGGTTACTTGTGCCAATTCTGCTTCGGCCAAATCGGCGCGGCCTTGTCCGGTATAGATTTCGGCAGAGTCCTTGCCTTGCTTAACCAGCTTCTGCATGATTTTGATGGCGGCATCGTCTGTCAGTGTGTCGTTGGCTCCCGGTGCGGTCTTGGCTTCGAGAAACACTTTCTTGATGTTGCGGAGTGTTTCCAAACGTACTTTGTCTTTCGCCTTCATGGCATCCTTGATATCGTTCGAAATTCTGTCAAACATTTCCATAATTCTTATCTTTTAAATTTTTAATTGAAAAGTATCGTATTGTCTTCTCCCTCAGTTGTGCCCGAAGTGTCGGTAAAACCTTCATCGCCGGTGCCTCGTGAGAGGATGCTGTCCAGCATATCTTTGCTGCGTTGGTAGGTAGGAATGGTTTCCACCATGCTGATGACGTTGTCATTGTCCAAATCTTCGAGGGTGAAGAGATAAATGTTGCGGCGCGGCTTGCGGCGAAGTTTTGAGTTACTGTCCTTGCCGTAAAATTCTTCGCGGCGAATGCGTTTTTCTTCCTCTTTCTCTTCAAGCTCGGCCAAGCGTTTCTCTTCCTCGATGGTACGCTTGACGATGCGTTCGTCCATTTCTTTCAGGTGAATATCTTGTACGCCGAATCCGGTCGCCAACAAGGTTATCTTGACACGGGTGTCGAGTGAATCATCGATTGCCATACCAAACTTGGTTTCAAAATCGCTGTTGAACTTGCTCATGAATTCGCGTACTTCTTCCATTTCGTTCATCATCAGTTCGTGTTGGCTGCTGTACGAAATGTTGAGCAACACTTTCTGCGAACGGAAAATGTCGTTGTTATTGAGCAAGGGAGAGTGTTGAGCTTCGCTGATGGCGGTGGTGACACGATTTTCTCCTTCGCCATAGCCGGTACTCATGATGGCTACGCCACCGTCTTTCAGTACGGTCTTTACATCGTTGAAGTCGAGGTTGATGATGCCTCGCATGGTAATGATTTCGGCTATGCTTTTGGCTGCGACGAGTAGGGTGTCGTTGGCTCGGGCAAAGGCGCTGATAACAGAGAGGTCGGGGTAGATTTCGCCCAATTTCTCGTTGTTGATGACGAGAAGTGCGTCAACATTGCGGCTGATTTCTTCTACGCCGTCCAGTGCTTGGTCGATTTTCTTGTGACCCTCCCAACGGAAGGGTATCGTGACAATGCCCACGGTGAGGATGTCCATATCCTTGGCCACTTTGGCGATGAGTGGTGCGGCACCGGTTCCGGTACCACCTCCCATACCGGCGGTGATGAATACCATCTTGGTTCCGTCGGAGAGCATGTTTTGTATCTCTGGCAGGCTTTCTTCAGTAGCCTGACGTGCTTTTTCGGGACGGTTGCCGGCACCCAGGCCCTCGTGACCTAACTGTAGCTTGACAGGTACGGGCGATTCTTCAAGTGCCTTGCAGTCGGTGTTGCAAACTACGAACGCTACATCATGTATACCTTCCTTATACATGTGGTTCACGGCATTGCCGCCACCGCCACCTACACCTATTACTTTGATGATGCAGGAAGTGGACGAAGGAAAATCGAACGGCATTCTATTGTTTTCTTCTGACATATTCTTTCGTTTTTTAATTGTTTTCGTCAAGCATATTGTTTAGCCACGATGTGAAGCGGCCGGTGATGCTATTCTTGTTTTTCAATTCTTCTATATCCTCTCTGATATTCTTGATGGCTTCTAACTTTTCGGTGATGCCCATGCTTGCGGCTTTCTTCAGTTTCTTTAATGCTTCATTGTACTTTTCGTTGTTTTTCAGTTGAACGGCCTCCTGAATCAGCTCTTCGCAATCGGCCTTACGGCGCTTTTCCTCTTCTTCGGCTGCCTTTTCTGCATCGCGTTGCGCCTTCTGTTCCGCTAGAATCTTTTCTTTCTGTTGTTGGCGAGTTAGTTCTTCTTGTATGCGGGCTTCTTCGGCGCTTTCTCCGTTTTCGGTAAAAAGACTGACTTGCACGTGCGGTTGGGAAGTTCCCTTTGCCGATTGTTCGGGAATCATCAGACAACAGTTTTCCTTTCCGGCGGCTAACAAGGCAATCAGGGTATTGTAAGAACCGTCTTTCTTTATTTCCAGCCCTTTTAACGGAATGTGTGTTTCTCGTGCCACACGAATCTTGTCTATCTTGGTACGGCGGCTGAATGCTTCCTCCATATTGGCAAGGTTGATACCTCCACCGGTAATGATGGCTCCGGCCAGCAGTTTGTTTTCGTAGCCGGAGAAGACAATCTGGTTCAGTACGTTGTCCAGTATTTCATTGACGCGGGATTCGATGATGTCCTCCAACAACAAGGCATTGATACTGCATCTTCCTTCAATGGTGTAGAGTTTGTTTTCATCATCACTCTCTTTCGGCTCATGATAGGCTTGCCCGAATTTTATTTTCAGTGCTTCGGCATCTTCTTCCTCTATTTGTTGGCTACAGATGTCGCGGGTGATGTTGCTGCCTCCCAACGGAATGACGGCTAAATGTCGTAACAGATTGTTCTTGTAGACCGAAACGGTAGTGGTGTCGGCACCGAAATCTACCAATACGCAGCCCGAACGTTTTTCGCCGGCGGTGAGTACGGCATCAGCTAAAGCCAACGGTGCGATAAGATCGGCGGCGTCCTCGGCAATCACGAAGCGCGCCTGGTCACAGCATTGGCTGATGTTCTCTTTTACATTGTGGCGGGCGATGATATTGAGGAAGCGGGCCTCGATGTGGTCGGTTTGTACACCGACGGGATCTACGATGAGGTCATTGCCTACCTTATATTCTTGCGGTGCTACGCCCAGTATCTCATATCCCACGATGGGAACTCCCCGGTTACTGTCCTTGAGGGAGTCGATAAGTTCTTGAGAAATTTTGGTTTCTGCTTCCAAGTGACGTACTTCCGTATTGCGGACGGTGCGGAGCGACTGTCCGCCCATACCAATGTATACCTTACCAATGTTAGCCTTCAATGTCGATTCCAAACGGTTGATAATCGAAGTAAGGCTCAGTGTGGTTTTATCCAAATTATAAATCACTCCCTTGCGAATGCATTGGGAGGCATTTTCGCTGGCCGTAGCCAGTATCTGTATGCTCCCGTCAGGGAACTTTTTTCCTGCTATGCCGGTAATCTTCGATGATCCCAGCTCAATCGCTACAATAAATTCGGTTGCTGCCATATCTTACTTCTCTTTTTTTGTACAAATGATTTGATTGCTGAATTCCAGGCTGATGCGGCTGTATTTGTTCCAACCTACTTCGTTGAGTACTTTCCGATAGAAAGTCTCCAACCTGTCAAATTTATCTTCGTAGTCGCCCGGTTTACCCAAAAACAAGATATGGTCGCCTACCATAGGTACCAGTTCAAGTTCGTGGGTGGGGGTGACGTTGATTTGTTGTATTTGCGCTTTCCACAATGGATGCTTTTGAAGGAATAGTCCGAACTCGTACAATTCCTTGGTAGCAAATGCTTTGTCTACATGACCGGTAACAACGGGAACATGAGCGGCACTGTTTGGAATGGGCATGGTTTTCCCTTGGTCGTCAATGTAGTAGTTCTGTCCGCCGACGGCCATGATTCGGAGGATGGGAAGGCGTTGGGTTACTTCGATGCCGATGCGTCCGCCAATGGTGCGGAAACATTCCACATTGCCGACCAACGGATGACCGGCCAGTTCCTCTTCCAATTGGCGGGTGTTGATTTCCTCCATAGCCTTGCCAACGGGTGAGAGTTTTTTGCTTGTCAACAAGCGGAGAACCTCACGTTTGCTGATGAAACCATGATCAATGCTGTCGGCAATGACCAATTCCACCCCTTGGCAAGTTTGTCCGGAGGGCTTGTCATTGAATACCGTAACAGCTGCTATCAGATAGGCCGTGATGAGTATAAGGAACAGTAGAATGAATAATTTTTTCAGCATCGTTCTCTTAGAATTTCACAGATTTCGGGGACATAGTTTTCGATGTCACCCGCACCTAAAGTGATTAATACTTCGATGTCCTTGCTTCGCAGAATGTCGGTCACCTCTTCCTTGCGGCACAAGGTCTTTTCCATTTCGGGACGGAGACTGTCGTATATCAGACGACTGCTGATGCCTTCGATGGGTTGTTCGCGCGCCGGGTAAATATCGGTCAGAATCAGCTCGTCGAGCAACGAAAGGCTGTCGGCAAACTCGCGGTAAAAGTCGCGGGTACGTGTGTAGAGGTGGGGTTGAAACACGGCGGTCAACTTCTTGTCGGCATACAAGGCACGCATCGAAAGAATACTTTGGCGGATTTCTTCCGGATGGTGTGCGTAGTCGCTCAGATAGACAATTTTGTCCGTTTTGATTTTAAAATCAAAACGACGGTCTACTCCACGGAATCCGGCCATCGCTGCTTTGATTTCCTCGTTGCTGACTCCGCTCAATTGAGCCAATGCCATGGCGGCGATGCCGTTTTCGATATTGATGGCAATGGGAACACCCAATTGGATGTCTTTAATGTTTCCCAAAGGAGAGACGTAGTCAAAATAAATTTCGCCTCCGCCGATGCGTACGTTCTCGGCGTGAAAATCTCCTTCCTCGCGGGAGTAGGTGTAAAGCTTGACGCCTTCTTGCAGGCGGGGAGTAAGGCGGATGCCTTTACGCATAATCAATGCCCCTCCGGGACGGATAAGTGAAGTGTAATGGTTGAAACTCTCTAAATATGCCTCTTCGGTGCCATAAATGTCGAGGTGATCGGCATCGGTGGCGGTGATGACCGAAGCAAATGGAGACAGCCAATGAAAAGAACGATCGAACTCATCGGCTTCAATGACCACATAGTCGCTTTTTTCGGAAAGCAGGAGATTGGTCTCGTAGTTTTTAGAGATGCCTCCGAGGAAAGCGTTGCAGCCTACTTGCGACTGATGCAGCAAATGCGCCGTCAGTGTTGAGGTCGTGGTTTTTCCATGCGTACCGGCTACGCATAGTCCTTTCCCGCTGCGTGTGAGCATACCCAACACCTGTGAACGCTTTTGTATCGTGAATCCGTGTGTACGGAAGTATTGCAGTTCGGCATGGGTGTCGGGAATGGCCGGTGTATAAACGACAAGTGTTGTTTCGGCGTTTCGGAAGTCGTCAGGAATTAAGTCGATGCTTTCTTCGTAGTGAATCTGCGCGTGTTCTCTCTTCAGTTTCTCAGTCAATTCACTGGGGGTACGGTCGTAGCCTCCCACTTTCTTACCTTTGGAAAGAAAATAGCGGACTAAGGCACTCATACCGATGCCTCCGGCACCGATGAAATAGACGGCTTTTAACATATTAACATCCATGTTCTTTCTTATATTGTTCGGCCAACCGGATGACTTCCTTCGCTATAACATTGGCGGAGTCTGTAAAAGCCAGATTGGCAATGTTTGTACTTAAATTCTTTAACAGTGAGGGATGGTTCACCGTTTCAACGGCTTTGTTGATTAAAACCTGTTCGGCATCGGCATCTTTAACATACAGAGCCGCATTTTTATTAACCAAAGCCAGCGCATTTTTGGTCTGATGATCCTCTGCTACATTGGGCGAAGGAGCCAAGATGACCGGCTTTTTAAGTAGACAGAACTCGGAGATGGAACCGGCTCCTGCCCGACTGATGACCAAATCGGCGGCTTGATAGGCGGTTGCCATATCACTGATGAAGTCGGTGATATGCAACATCGGCAATTCACCGGCTTTCGCGATGGCTTCACGCGCTTCGTTAATGTATATCTTTCCTGTTTGCCAAATGAATTGAACTCCTGAATCTTTTATTTGTTGCAGATGGTTCATTACGCACCGGTTGATGGTACGTGCTCCCAAACTACCGCCTAAAATCAGTATTGTACGTTTGGAAGGTTCCAATCCGAAAGTTCGGATTGCTTCTTCGCGAGAGATGTTTGTATTGCGCAGTCCCTGACGGACAGGATTCCCGGTCAAGATGATTTTTTGTTTATCGAAGAATCGTTCCATTCCCTCGTAGGCAACACAGATTTTATGCGCTTGTTTGGCCAATAACTTATTGGTTACTCCGGCATAGGAGTTTTGCTCTTGGAGCAGGGTGGGGATGCCCATATTGCCGGCCACCTTCAAAGTCGGACCGCTTGCATAACCGCCTACTCCTACGGCCGCATGAGGATTGAAATCTTTAACTATGTGACGAGCCATTCGCTGACTCTTGAATAGTTTGATGAGTACAGAGATGTTTTTCCATAATTTTTTGCGGTCAAATCCTACTACGGGCAGACCTTTTATCGGGTATCCGGCGGCGGGTACACGCTGCATCTCCATTCGTCCTTCTGCACCGACGAACAAAATCTCAGTATCGGGACGTTGCTCTTTGATGGCATTGGCTATGGAAACGGCCGGAAAGATATGTCCTCCGGTACCTCCTCCGCTGATGATGATTCTCAAATTATCCTTCATAATTGGTTGCTTCTGTTTCTGTTTGCAAAGTTAGAAATATAACTTCTAAAATCTTCTGTATGAAGTCGATTTATTTGTTTATTCCTCGTTTTTAACATCTTCTTCTGTGTTTACTATTTCACGTGCCTGAAGAATTAGAGCTTGCGCGGCGGCCTGTAACTTTTCATCATCGGCTTGTGCTTGCAGTTCTTCTTGGCGTCGCAACTCCTCTTTATCCGCTACATATCGGCTTACGCTCAGTATCATGCCGATATAGGCACAGTTGATGAGAGTGGAAGTACCTCCCTTGCTGATGAGCGGCAAGGGTTGCCCCGTGACAGGGAACAGACCGACTGCTACCATCATGTTCAACATGGCTTGCGAAACGAGCAACATGGCGATACCCATGACCAGAAAAGCAGGGAACGGCTTTTCGCATCGGCGGGCAATTTTGCCGGCCCGCATCAATAACCATAGATACAACATTACGATAAAGGCTCCTCCCAACAATCCCAGTTCTTCGATGACTATCGCGAATATGAAGTCCGAAAAAGCTTGTGACAAAAAGTCGCGCTGCACGCTGTTTCCAGGCATCTTGCCGATGATGTTGCTGGTTGCGATGGCGATGTTGGCATGAGCAATCTGTGCGTCCTTGTCAATGTCGTATTTGGCGGCAGGTACTGCGTCCTTATTCTCTACGAATCCCTTGATACGGCTTTGCCAAGTCTCTACACGGTGCATCATCGGCAAGTTGCGGTATTCCGAAGCAGGAGTAACCATAATGACGGTCACAAACAATGTGATGAGCAGGCCGACTACACCTACCAACTTTCCCAATTGTCGCCAGGGTACTCGTCCGATGAGCATCATTAGAAAAACCACACCGGCCAGCAAGGCGGCTGTCGAACCGTTTTCCGGCGCAATTAACACGAACACAATACCGGTAATCCAGAGGATGTACTTGAATGCCTTAGGGTTGGTTTCGTCCTCCTCCTGAAACTTAGACAGGATGAAGGCTGTCACAATGATAACTGCCATTTTCGCCAACTCGGAAGGTTGGAACTGGATGCCGAAGAAAGTCATCCAGCGGGCAGCACCGTTTACACGGTCGCCTGTGAGGATGCCCATGCCCATTACAAACAACAATAAGACGCATGACAATGGGAGCAGAAAAAAAGGTAGAACACTGAAGTATTTGCACGGAATGTTGTGAACAAGTACTACAATGAATGCACCCACCATCAATATGACACTGTGTTGGGTGATAGGACCCCAATGGTCTCCGCTCTTGTAGGTCAGTGTACTGGCAGCGCTGAATACCTCAATGACGGAAATCAGACAAAGAAATAGGAAGATAATCCATATCACTTTATCTCCTTTGAATAAATCTTTAATCAGTCCCATACCTTATTTATTATAGGTTTCTCACACATTTTTTGAATTGTTCCCCCCGGTCTTCGTAGCTTTTAAAAAGGTCAAAGCTGGCGCAACAAGGACTTAACAATACGGTTTCTCCTTTCTTTGCCATGCGATAGGCTGCATTTACGGCGTCTTCCATACTTTGTACATCGGCCACCGGAAGCCCGAATTTGTCGAAAAAGTCATGTAGCTTTTCGTTGTGAAGTCCCATATAGATGAGGCCGACGCATTTTTCTTTCACCAGATTGGCGATTTCGCTATAATCGTTTCCCTTGTCCTTGCCACCCAAAATCAGCACCGTCTTTGTCTTCATGCTTTGTAGGGCGTACCAACAAGAGTTTACATTGGTTGCCTTGGAATCATTGATGTATTCAACTCCCTTTACGCGACATACTTTTTCCAATCGGTGCTCCACGCCTTGAAAGTCGCTCAACGCTTCGCGGATACACTCCTTGCGGATTCCGGCCAAGTTGGCGGAGATGCCGGCCGCCATAGAATTGAACAAGTTGTGTGTGCCGGTGAGTGCCAATTCTTCCTGCTCCATATTGAAAGCAATCGGTTCTGTGAAGTATAGTTGCTTATCCTCCACATAAGCGGCTGTCCCTTCTTCTTTTTTCTCGGCGAAGGGATAGTAATGTCCGTGAATGCCGTATTTATGTAACTCCCGATGAATGACCGGATCGTCATTCCAAAAGATGAAAGCGTCTTCGTTGGTCTGATTCTGTAGAATACGGAACTTGGCATCCACGTAATTTTGCATTTTGTGGTCGTAACGATCCAAATGATCGGGCGTGATGTTCATTAGCACGGCGATGTTGGCATGGAACTTGTACATGTTATCTAACTGGAAGCTACTCAATTCGATGACATAGTAGTCATAGTTACATTCCGCTACTTGATAAGCCAGACTCATGCCGATGTTTCCGGCTAATCCCACATTCAGTCCCGCTTTTTTGAAGATATGATAAATCAAGGAAGTAGTGGTGGTCTTTCCGTTGCTTCCGGTGATGCAAATCATCTTAGCCTTTGTATATCGGCCGGCAAATTCGATTTCTGAAACAACCGGAATTCCTTGATTCTTTAATTTTAAAATCATGGGAGCATTGTTGGGGATGCCCGGACTCTTGATAACTTCGTCTGCATTCAGAATCAGTTCTTCCGTATGTTTACCTTCTTCCCAAGCAATGCCTCGCTCGTTCAAAATGGCTTTGTATTTATCCTTGATGAGGGACATATCCGAAACGAAGGTGTCAAACCCCTGCTTCTTGGCCAAAACAGCGGCACCTGTACCGCTCTCTCCGGCTCCTAATATGACGATTCTCTTACCCATAATCTTCTTTTATCTGATTTTAAGTGTAATAATAGTAATAGCGGCCAGTATGATGGTGATAATCCAAAAGCGCACGGTGATTTTGGATTCGTGATACACGTTGACCGGTCGGGTGAACATATAGCTGCAATTCGGGTCCAGCTGGGCCATTGTGATACGGAAGTGATCGTGTATTGGCGCTCGTTTGAAGATACGCTGTTTCCGTCCCTTTTTCTTCCCGGCTTGAAAGTACTTTACTTGCAGGATGACCGAAAGGTTTTCCACCAGAAAAATGCCGCACAGAATCGGGATGAGCAGCTCCTTGTGGATGATGATGGCAAAGACCGCAATGATTCCGCCGATAGTCAGACTGCCGGTGTCGCCCATGAATACTTGTGCAGGAAAAGCGTTGTACCACAAAAAACCGATAAGCGAACCGATGAAAGCGCAGATGAAGATAACCAGTTCTTCACTGCCCGGTATGAACATGATGTTCAGATAGCTGGCATATTCGATGTGGCTTGAAACGTAGGCTAAAATGCCTAAGGTCAATCCGATGATGGCGGAGTTTCCTGCTGCCATGCCGTCCATACCGTCGTTCAGGTTGGCACCATTGGAAACGGCTGTTACCACAAAAATGGTTACCAGTACGAACAGAATCCAACCTGCCGTTTGGGCATGTTCACCCATGAAACCCACCAAGTCGGCATAATCCAGATTGTTGTTCTTAAAGAACGGGATGGTGGTCTTGGTCGATTTTTGGTTTTGTGCCTTGTGAACCACTTCAACGATTTCTCCGCCTTTTTGAATTTCTACGTTTTCGCGGATAACGACGTTCGGACTAAGGTAGAGTGTCAGCCCCACGATGAGTCCCAGACCCACTTGACCGATAATTTTGAATTTGCCGTGAAGCCCCTCTTTGTCTTTGCGAAACGTTTTGATGTAATCGTCCAAAAAACCAAGTGTACCCAGCCAAACGGTGGTAATCAGCATCAGTATCATATAAATGTTGTGCAGCTTTCCCAACAGCAAACAAGGAATCAGTGTGGCGAATATGATGATGACGCCTCCCATTGTCGGAACTCCTTTTTTGCTTACGTTGAACGGATCGATGGAAGCGTCGCGTTGCACTTCGGTGATTTGCTTTCGCTTCAACAGGTTGATGAAGTATTCGCCAAAGATGGTCGAAATCAGTAAGGCCAGAATGATAGCCATCAGCGAGCGAAACGACACGTAGCCGAACATCCGTGCGCCGGGAAAATCCATTTGCTCTAAATATTCAAATAAATAGTATAGCATCTTGATTCTTTATTCTAAATTTATTATTCTTCATTCTTGAATATCTCTCGGAGTACTTCTTTGTCGTCAAAGTGGTGTTTCACTCCTTTGATGTCTTGATAATTTTCGTGTCCTTTGCCGGCCACCAGCACGGCATCTCCCGCTTGTGCCAACATACATGCCGTACGAATGGCTTCCTTACGGTCTGCGATGCTGAGCACTTTGCACATATCCTCCTTTGGGAGACCCGCCAGCATGTCGTTAATGATGTCTTGCGGTTCTTCGAAACGCGGGTTGTCCGAAGTGATGATGACTCGGTCGCTTTGTTTGACGGCTTCCTGCGCCATGAGCGGACGTTTACCTTTATCGCGGTTGCCGCCGGCACCTACCACGGTGATGACCTGTCCGCATCCGTTCAAAACTTCGTGGATGGCACTCAGAACATTCACCAATGCGTCCGGAGTATGAGCGTAATCTACGATTGCACTGTATCCCCGGGATGAACGGAGCGTGTCGAAGCGTCCGGACACCGGACGAAGGGTACTCAAAGCTAACAATACATCTTCCGGCTTTTTCCCTAATAAGCACGCTGTGCCGTAAACAGCCAATAGATTCGAAGCGTTGAAGCGTCCCACGAATTGTACGTTTACTTCGACATTGTTGATGTCCAACAGCATTCCCTCAAAGCCGTCTTCCAACACTTTGCCTTTGAAATCGGCCAGACTGCGAAGTGAATAGGTACTCACTTTGGCTTTCGTGTTCTGTACCATTACCTTGCCGTTCTTGTCGTCGGAGTTGATGAGTGCGAAGGCTGTTTGGGGCAGGTTGTCAAAGAAAGTCTTCTTGGCTTTCAGGTAATTTTCTACCGTCTTGTGGTAATCCAGATGATCGCGCGTCAGATTGGTGAAGATGCCGCCGGAAAATTTCAATCCGCCGATACGTTTTTGTGCTACCGAGTGTGAACTGACTTCCATAAAGGCATATTTACACCCTTCATCGGCCATTCTTCCCAACAGGCGGTTGAGTGTGATGGGGTCGGGGGTGGTATGTTCGGTCGGAAGGGCTTCGTCGTCGATGTAGTTGCATACGGTGGAAACCAATCCTACTTTGTAACCGAATTTGCGGAACAAATGATATAATAAGGTAGCGATGGTCGTTTTACCGTTGGTTCCGGTCACTCCAATCAGTTCCAACTTGGAAGTCGGATTTCCGTAAAAGTTTGTGGCCAGCTGACCTACGATGTCTTCTGTATTTGATACCTTTATATATATAATGCGCTCATCCAACGTTTCGGGCAACTCTTCGCACACGATGGCGATGGCTCCTTTCCCGATAGCTTTGTCTATATAGACATGACCGTCCGTCATCGTGCCCTTGACGGCCACAAAGACATCTCCGTCCTTTATCAGTCGTGAATCGATTTGGATACCCGTCACTTCCGTGGCGGTGTCACCTTTTGTCTCGATAACGGAAACTCCGTTAAGCAGTTCTTCCAGTTTTATACTTCCCATATCATTCTTTCATTCTAATGCAATCTCAATTCTATCGTTCGTCCCTTGTGAAGCGTATTGCCCGCCGGGATACTTTGGTTTCTTACTTTCCCGATGCCTGTTACATGCGCTTTCAGTCCCAAACTTTCCAGTAGGTAGACCGCATCTTTCGCACCCATGCCTATAACGTTTGGCACTCGCTTGGCGTCGGGTTCTTTGGCGTTTAATGTAACACTTTCGTTGGGGTGGTGTGTCACGTTGCCCCATACGATTTTTCGGTAGTCTGCCTTTACGCCGTCGGCTCTTGTGCCGATTTCGTCCAAGACATAGCGTGCCGCGGCTAAATCACCGTTCTTTACATCCGGTGTCAGCACGGAGGTAGAGTCTTTGGCTTCTTTCAAGTCTTGCGCCAAGTGCTTGGCGTAGACTCTTTCTGCGATTTCGCTAAATACGGCACCGGCCATCTGCCCACCCGATGCCGGTAAACCCGATTTCTGAATGGCTACGATGCAACTGTATTTGGGGGCTTCCGAAGGGAAATAACCGCAGAAACTCACCAAGTATTTCATGGCTCCGCTTTTATAGCCTCCGGCTCCTTGCGATACTTGAGCGGTACCGGTTTTGCCTGACACATGGAACTGTTTCGAACCGGCTCGCTTGCCCAAACCCTCGCTTACGACCTTTTCCAGTATGGTCTGAATCTGTTCGATGGTCTTCGGAGAGGCGATGGCCGGATTCAGAATCTCGGTCGGAATATCCTCAACCACTTGTCCGTCTTTTTGGATGGATTTAACGAACTTCGGCTTCACCATCACTCCGTTGTTGGCGATGGCATTGTAGAACGTTAGTGTGTTTATCGGTGGTACCTGTGTCTCGTAGCCGATGGACATCCACGCCAATGCGGTCTTTGACCAATTCTCTTTGGTCGGACGGCGAATGTTGGGCTTTTGGGCGGCTCCCGGAATATCCAGATTCAGTGGAGTCGCTATACCTAATTTATATAAACCGTCCACGAACTTCTCCGGCTGGTCGTGATAGTTCTCATCGATAACCCTCGATACTCCGATGTTTGACGATACCATCAGTACTTTGGTCACGTCTATCACTCCGTAGCCTCCCCGATGCCAGTTGTGGTCCTTCATGGGGCGTCCGTGCATCATGTAGACTCCGTTCTTGGTGTCCACTTCCTGATCCGGCGTTATTTTCCCGTCTTCCAGTGCCACCATGATAGAGGCTGTCTTGAAGGTTGAACCCGGTTCCATCATGTCGGAAACGGCGTTGTTCTTCACTTCCCGATAGATGCCGTCCTTGCCTTTGGTCATATTGACGATGGCTTTTATATCGCCGGTCTTTACTTCCATCAGTATCGCTACACCTACCTGACCGTTGATTTCCTTTAATTTGTCAACCAAAGCCTTTTCTGCGATATCCTGCATTCCCACGTCGATGGTGGTCACGATGTCGCATCCGTCTACAGGCGGAATGTCTATGATGTCCAAGTATCTGTTCATCACCTTTTGACGATGGGTGATGCCATCACGGCCTCTCAGTATGGAGTCGTATTGCAATTCCAATCCGTTTTTTGCGCCCAATGCCACATCGCTGTACATATCGCCCAATGTACGCATGGCTAAAGAGCCGAAGGGCTTTTTGCGTTGATTGAACGCTTGTTCGTGAAAACCGCCCCGATATTTACTCAGATTAAAAACCGGCAACCGCTTCGCTTCCTTATACTGGATGTAAGAGATGCGCTTGGGATAGAGCAGGTAGTTTCGGCTTCCCTTTTTTCGTCCTTTCAAAATGTGGCTCTTAAACTCCGTTTTGCTTTTATCGGGAAAAATCTGATGTAATCCGTCGCAAATAGAGTCCATGTAGAGCATTAGCAGCGAGTCTTTCACTTCGCCACCGGCTTTGAAGTCCATGTAGATTTTGTATTCGGGCAGACTGCTGGCCATCAGCTGACCATCGGCAGAAAGGATGTTTCCTCGGTTGGGACGCACGGTCACGTTTTCTTTCACGAAACGGTCGGCCACATCGTGCCAATACTGTCGCTCGGCAAACATGATGATGCCCGCTTTCAGTATGATGGCCAATCCTATCAACACCATCATCAAGATGACGAAGGAATAGCGTGTCATTATTTTTTTCTGTACCGAATTCATTGGTCGTTCTTTTTAGTCTTTTTTAATCAGATAGGGGCGACTGGTGGCTGTTTCCATCGGCATTCCCGAATGACTGTCCTCTGCTTTTATGGCGGAGATGTATTCTTCGATGCGGCTTTGACGGCTTTTTTCCATCAGTTCCGATGAACGTGTCAGTGCATCGTATTTGATGTCTGTCAGTTCTTTCTTCAGACGGTCTATTTCAATCAGTTCCTGCTGGCTGGTGTATCGGTTGTCAATGTACAGAATAGTCAGCACCATGATGAGCAGCAACAGACTGGTTTGCCGCTTGAAGAAATCGTTGGCTAAAATGTCGCCGCCCAAGATGCTTTTTACGGACATGTGCTTGGGGTCGTTTTTCTTCTTCCTATCTTTTTTAAGTTCTTCCTTCTTCATTGAATCGATTGTGATTAACTTTTCTTTTCTGCAATTCTCAGCTTTGCGCTTCTCGAACGCGGATTGCGAGTCACTTCCTCTTGACCGGAGATGATGACCTTGTTGTTCACCGGTCGGAAAGGCGTTTGTACATTGCCGAAGAAATCCTGTTCGACTTTACCTTCGATGTTTCCCGTTTTTATCAAGTTCTTGACGATGCGGTCTTCCAACGAGTGGTAGGTGATGATTACCAGCCGTCCGCCCGGTTTCAACGCCTCGGTGGCGGCAAGGAGCATTTCTTTTAGTGCTTCCATTTCTTGATTCACTTCGATGCGAAGCGCTTGGAATACTTTGGCCAGTTCTTTTTTCTCTCGCTCGCGTCCGAACATCGGCTTGACGATGTTCAGAAAGTCGCCGATGGTTACTATCGCTTGATTGCTTCGTGCTTTAATCAGTGCCGAGGCCAGTTTTCGGCTGTTTTTCAATTCGCCATACAAGTAGAAGATGTCGGCCAGACGCTCTTCATCGTATGTGTTTATGATGTCGGCGGCGGTCATGCCTGCCCGTTTGTTCATTCGCATGTCTAACCGTCCGTCAAAACGGAAGGAAAAACCTCTTTCTGAATCGTCGAAGTGATGGGATGATACGCCGAGGTCTGCCAATATCGCATCTACTTGCTCTACGCCGTAATAGCGCAGGAAGTTGTGCAGATAACGAAAGTTGCTTCGTACGAATGTAAACCGCGGGTCGTTTACGATGTTCTTTTCCGCATCCTCATCCTGATCGAAACTGAATAGGCGTATGGTTTCGTCCCCTCGCCGGAGTATCTCCTTGGAGTGGCCGCCTCCGCCGAAGGTCATGTCGGCATAGATGCCCCCGGGTTGCAGGTTCATGCCGTTGATGCTTTCGTCCAACAGGACGGGGATGTGATAGGTCTGTTCTGTTTCGTTCATTGCCATTGCTTGCTTTAACTTTTAGCTTTTTATTTTCATCAATTCTCCTAATTCTTTTCCGAAGTCTTCCGCACTCATAAACGGTTGCTCGGTCTTTTCCTTTGCCCAGATTTCGATGGTGTCGTCCATGCCGACAAAACGAACTTCTTGTCCGATACCGGCCAGTTTGAGGTATCGCTTCGGAATCAGGAAGCGTCCGTTGCTGTCTAAAGCCACGATTTCCACATCGGATACGAACTGTCGGAAAATCATCCGGTGCTTGGCGTCCCAACGGTTCAAACGGCCGCGTAGTTCGTTCATCTGTTCGTTCCAAACACTTTCGGGGTAAAGCACCAGGCAATCTTGGTAGGTGTCTTTGCGCATGATGAGGCATCCGTCCGTCGCGGCTTGCAGCTGCTTGCGGAATACGGCCGGTAAGAATACCCTGCCTTTTGCGTCTGTCTTTGCTTCCGAATTGCCTAAAAATTGCATGCTATACCTTAATTAAATTTATTTTGTGCGTAAAGTTACACAATTCCCCACAATCCCCCACTATGTTTAACCGAAAATGTTTGGATAAGTTTTCAACAGGCGTTGATAACCCTTGTACCTTTGTTGCACACCCAAAGCGAAAGTGCGCATGTTTGTTAGCTTCTGCTCGATGTTTTCCGCCGTTTTGCTTGTTTTTTCGTTTAATGACCTATTTTTTCTTGCCATAAATTGCCAAGATAAAAAAGATAAGTTTACCTTTGCAAGGAAAAGTTTATTTATAAAAATGGCAGACGATTCTATTTTCTTAATCGACATAGAGAAGATACTTCGCCAGAAGGCCGGCAAGAAGTATAAGTACATTCCCGGATTTCTGGTCTCCTACTTGAAGCGCATCGTGCATCAGGATGAATTGAATGTGTTTTTACGCGAATCGAAAGACAAAGTGGGAGTGGACTTTTTGGAGGCTTGCATGGAGTTTCTGGACGCTAAAGTCGAAATCAAGGGGCTGGAAAATCTTCCGGCGGAGGGGCGTTGCACGTTTGTGTGCAATCATCCGTTGGGCGGACAAGACGGTGTCGCGTTGGGATACATCTTGGGAAAGCACTATGGCGGCAATGTCCGTTATTTGGTCAATGACTTGCTGATGAATCTGCATGGCTTGGCTCCGCTTTGCATCCCCATTAACAAGACCGGTTCCCAGTCGCGCGACTTTCCGAGGATGGTCGAGGCGGGTTTCGCGTCGGACAGTCACATCATCATGTTTCCTGCCGGACTTTGCTCGCGTCGCCGGCAGGGCGTCATTCGGGATTTGGAGTGGAAAAAGACTTTTGTCGTCAAGAGTGTGGAAACGCAGCGCTATGTGGTTCCCCTGCACTTTGAAGGGCGTAATTCGGACTTTTTCTATAACCTTGCCAACGTGTGCAAGTTCTTGGGTATCAAGTTTAACATTGCCATGCTTTACTTGGCGGACGAGATGTTGAAGAATCGCCACAAAACATTCACATTGACCATCGGGAAGCCTATCCCTTGGCAAACATTCGACCGTACCAAGACACCGGCGCAGTGGGCGCAGTTTGTCAAGGATGTCGTATATAAATTATAATCAGACAAAAGAGTAGCAGATATATGGAAGAAATTATAGCACCAATCGCCAAAGAAGTTCTTAAATCGGAACTGACGGAGGACAGACGGCTGCGTTTTACGAACAAGAGCAACAATGAAATTTATGTGGTGACCGCTCATAACGCTCCGAACGTGATGAAGGAACTCGGACGGTTGCGCGAAATCGCATTCCGGGCGGCAGGAGGCGGTACCGGCAAGGCGATGGATATAGATGAGTACGACACGATGCCTTGCCCCTACAAGCAGTTGTTGGTGTGGAATCCCGAGGCGGAAGAAATTTTGGGCGGCTATCGTTATTTGCCGGGCAACGAGGTGGAGTTTGACCGACAGGGGAAACCTGTGTTGGCTACCGCTCACATGTTTGATTTCTCCGAGAAGTTCCTGAAGGAATATCTGCCTTATACCGTTGAGTTGGGCCGCTCGTTCGTTACGCTGGAGTATCAGTCGAGTCGTGCGGGTTCCAAGGGACTTTTTGCCTTGGATAATCTGTGGGACGGTCTTGGCGCTTTGACGGTTATCAAGCCGAACGTGAAGTATTTCTTCGGTAAGATGACCATGTATCCCAGTTACCATCGCCAAGGTCGCGATATGATACTTTATTTTCTGAACAAGCATTTCTGCGATAAAGATAAGCTGATTACTCCGATGAAGCCGTTGGAACTGGAGACAGACCCCGCTTTGTTGGAGGAGCTTTTCTGTTGCGACTCTTTTAAAGATGACTATCGCATTCTCAACACCCAAGTTCGCAAGTTGGGTTACAACATTCCGCCGTTGGTCAACGCCTATATGAGTCTTTCGCCTACCATGCGCATGTTTGGTACTGCCATCAACTACGGTTTTGGCGATGTGGAGGAAACCGGCATTCTGATTGCCGTGGATGAGATTCTTGCCGAGAAACGTCTGCGTCATATCGAATCCTTTGTGGCGCAAAATCCCGAAGTGCTGAAGATTACTTCGGGTGCCAATCCGGTTTTATCGAAGCATGAATTTTAAGTCAGTCCGAAAAATGTAACATGTAACATGTAACACAGGGCATTTTGCCCGAAATGGGGTGTATTATTGTTTATAAATGTTAAATTGCAATTACCCTTCCTATCCGATTTGCGGTGTTGTAGGCCAAAACACGCCCGTGTTACATGTTACATGTTACGTTTTTGTCTTTTCAAGCTTCTTTTCTTTCTGCCGGAGGATGCTTTTGAGGAGACGGAAAGATACGGTTGTGTTTTATGTAAATACTTCTTTATCAGGATTATCCGATTCTTGACATTTTCGCCGGATTTTCGGATTGAGGCTTTTTGAGGAGAGGCTTTTCTTTGAATTTCGAGGGATGAAAAAAGGTGTAAATCTCGTTGTCGTTCGATTTACACCTTGTTATTCGTTGCGGAGAGACGGGGATTCGAACCCCGGATACCCTTTTGGGGTATACACGCTTTCCAGGCGTGCCTCTTCAACCACTCGAGCACCTCTCCTTTTGTGGAATGCAAAGGTAAGGCTTTTTTTTGAACTGACAATCTATCGGGCGATAATTTTGCCGGAAATAGTACGCGAACTCGCGTAAATACTGCATGACCTTTCTTTGTTTCAAATAAATCATTACCTTTGTTGTGTATTAATAATCTGAAACGATGAAACAACGTTTGTTATCTCTTGACGCATTACGCGGGCTTACTATCGCCGGCATGATATTGGTTAACAGTGCCGGCTCGTGGAGTCATGTCTATCCCCCTTTGGCGCATGTCGCTTGGAACGGACTGGCCTTGGCGGATGTCATATTCCCGCTGTTTATGTTCATGATGGGAGTCTCCATGTATATATCCCTTCGGAAATTCTCGTTTACGCTTCATCGGGGCTTGTTCTTGAAAATCGTGCGACGCACGTGCGTGCTGTTCCTGCTCGGTACATTTATTTACGGCGCAGGTACTCTTTTGGGGCTCTTGCGTGAAGCATACGGTTCGGGAGGTTCCGGTGAATTTGATTGGAGTTCGCTGACTCATATACGGTTGTCGGGGGTGCTGCAACGGCTTGCTGTATGCTACTTTGTCGGAGCGCTGCTGGTTACTACGGTTCGTCATCGCTATATACCTTATTGGGCGGTCGGTATGCTGGTGTTGTACTCTGTCGTATTGTTTTTAGGAAACGGATTTGTTTACGGTCCGGACAATCTTCTGTCGGAGACAGACCGGTGGCTGTTGGGGCTGTCGCACATGTATAACGACAATGGCATCGACCCGGAAGGAGTGCTGAGTACGCTGCCTTCTGTGGCGCATGTCCTCATCGGGTTTTGTTTCGGCAGGTTGTATTTTGAAAAGCGAGAGTTGAAAGACAAACCGACTTGCTTATTTCTTTACGGTTCAATCTTGTTGCTGGCCGGTTTTCTGCTGCAAGACCTTTGTCCGCTGAACAAAAAAGTATGGTCGCCTACGTTTGTGTTGGTCACTTGCGGCTTTTCCGCTCTGCTTTTAGGGATATTTTCGTGGTATATGGACGTGACAAGGCAATGGCGGAGGGTGCGCTTTTTGACGGTTTTCGGAGTAAATCCTTTGTTCTGTTACGTGCTCAGCGAATTGCTGTATCTGTTGGCCGATGGCTTTCCCTTGCAAGGGCGCAGTCTGCATGGCACGGCCTATGCCGCTTTGTCTGCATGGACCGGCGATGCCACTTTCGCCTCTTTGCTTTATGCGTTGATTTTTGTCGTTACCGTGTGGGTTGTCGGATGGTATCTGTACAAAAAGGGCATATATATTAAAATCTGATTCGCCGCAAGGACGCTTTATTCGATATTCCGATATTGTTGCGGCGAGATGCCCAAGTGCTGTTTGACGAATTTGCCGAAGAACGACGGATTGGAAAACTCAAACATGTCTGCGATTTCTTTCATCGACTTGTCCGAATGCTTCAACTCGTACTTGATGCGCTCCATGGCGTGTTCGTTGATAATTGTAAGTGGTGCTTTGCCGCTGATTTTCTTGACAACGGTTGAAATGTGCTTGGGTGAGTAACAGAGTTTTTCGGCGTAGTAACTTACCGAGCGGTGTGTGCCGTCGTCTGCCGTTACCAACTCGATGAACTTGCGGAAAATGTATACCGAACGGTCTTTGCGGAACTCGATGTTTCGTCCGGTGGTGGGAAGGTCTTTGTACAGACGTGACAACATTTCGCACAGGATGGCACTGAACAGATGCTTCTTTTCTTCTTTTAAGAACGGCCGCGGCTGTTCGCTGATGCTGGCCAATACCAACTCTTTGTATAAATAGAACTTGTATGTCGTTTCCCGATTGATGGGGAAGATGGGATTATGGTAAAGGTAGAAGCCGATGTTCCATGCTTCTTTGTTCAGTGTGGTGATTCCTTTCAAGAATCCCGCTGAAATGGCGATGATTCTCACGTTGCAGTGCTCCGGCTTTGCGGCGCGGCGGATGAATGTATTGGGCAGGAGGATGGCGCAATGATCCGTTTGGAGTGTAAACGTTTTGCCGTTGATGTTGATGAGGGCTTCTCCTTCGATGCAGAACATCATGAGGAGGCAGTCTAATCGGAATTCTTCTTCGTTGTCGATATTTGAGTCCACCTCGTTGAGGATGACGATGTTTTCGTCTACATATTCAAGCAGGTGTGAGTCGTGCTTGAAGTCGTTGATGTCTAACGTTCGGATGTCTTTTGTTGTCATATGGTTGTCTGTTCTTTTTGCGCTGACAAAGTTCAGAAATAAATGCCATAGAGCGGTATTCTATGCGTCGTCTTAAATGTTCTGTTTTTCTTTTCTTGTTATTATAATATGTTAAATGGCTTAAAAGCAGAAGTTTGGAACATTCGTGGGAAAGGATGGATGATGTTCGGTAACATATATTGTTCTAATTTTGCACCGAGAATCAAGATTTATATAAATTTAAAGATGAAAGTAAGAAGTAAATGGATGCAACTGACGGTACTCCTCGGTTGCGTGGCATGGATGACTTCATGCAAGCAGGAAGGTGCTCAACAGCAGATGGGCGCAGCAAGTTATGAAACGATGAAGGTGGCGACTTCCGACAAGGAATTTACCACTAATTATTCGGCAGCCATCCGCGGACGTTACGATGCGAGCATCTTGCCGCAAGTTTCAGGAACTATCCAAAAGGTTATGGTTAGTGAAGGTCAAAAGGTAAAAAAAGGACAGTCGTTGTTTATTATCGACCAAGTGCCGTATCGTGCGGCCTTGAACACTGCAAGCGCAAATGTACAGGCGGCTAAGGCGCAACTCGCCATCGCACAACTTGGTTACGACAGTGCCAAGGAACTTTATGCACAGAAAGTAATCAGCGAACATCAGCTGAAGACTACCGAAAATACGCTTCTCACCGCCAAGGCACAGCTTGCGCAAGCGGAAGCACAGGAAGTGAATGCCAAGAACAATCTTGCTTACACGGAAGTGAAGAGTCCGAGCGACGGTGTGGTAGGTGCCATCCCGATGCGTGAAGGTACGCTTGTCAGCCCGTCTATGGGAGTCGCTTTGACTTCTGTGAGCGACAACCGGGAAATGTATGTGTACTTCTCCATGACCGGACAGCAGGTGCTTAGCATGACTCGCCAATACGGTTCGATGGAAGAAGCGTTGAAGAATATGCCCGCCGTACAACTGAAACTCGAAGACGGCAGCCTTTATGAACAACCGGGTAAGATTGAAAGCATCAGCGGCGTGGTAGACCCCAAGACCGGTACCATCAGCATCCGTGCCTCTTTCCCCAATGAAGGCGGCATCTTGCACAGTGGATTTAACGGTGCGGTTGTTATTCCGAATGTTTACAAGGATGCTATCGTTATTCCGCAGAGCGCCACTGTTCAGCAACAAGACAAATACCTTGTATATAAGGTGGTGGACGGTAAGGCGACATCGGCCATCATTACAGTGGCTCCGACCAGTGACGGTAGAGAGTTTGTCGTGACCGACGGACTTCAGCCGGGCGAAGAAATTATCGCCAAGGGTGCAGGACTCGTGAGAGAGGGAACACCCGTGAAGTGATGAACGAAGAGTGAATAAAAGAACATTTTGAATGAATAATGAGAACGGATTATGAAGATACCGTCCGTGTGGCGTGCTTCATATTCATTCATCATTCTTAATTAAATAAAAATGAAAGGAAATTTATTTATCAAAAGGCCGGTGATGGCAATGTCCATCTCCATCCTTATAGTCATCGTCGGTTTCATTTCGTTGCTGACATTGCCTGTAGAGCAATATCCGGATATTGCTCCTCCTACCGTCATGGTTAGCGCAACCTATACAGGTGCAGATGCCGATGCTGTGATGAAATCTGTCATCATGCCCCTTGAAGAAGCTATCAACGGGGTGGAAAACATGATGTATATAACTTCTACCGCCACGAACTCCGGTTCGGCAAGTATCACTGTGTATTTTAAGCAAGGAACGGACCCGGATATGGCGCAAGTCAATGTGCAGAACCGCGTGGCGAGTGCACAGGGGTTACTCCCGTCGGAAGTAACCAAAATCGGTGTGACGACTTCCAAACGTCAGACTTCGTTCCTTCAAATCGTGTCGTTGGTCAGTGAAAATGAGGCTTACGACGAAAACTTCATCGGCAATTATGTGGATATTAACGTAGTGCCTGTGTTGAAACGTGTAGAAGGTGTAGGCGACGTGATGGCGATGGGTAACACCTACTCCATGCGTATCTGGCTGAATCCGGAACGTATGGCTCAATATGGCTTGGTTCCGAATGATGTTATCGGCGTATTGGGCGAACAAAATATTGAAGCGCCGACCGGCTCGTTGGGTGAAAACTCTGAGAATACTTATCAGCTTACAATGAAGTATCGCGGCCGATTGTCAAGTGTGGAGGAATTTAAAAACATGGTTATCCATAGTGGAGCCGATGGACAAGTGCTTCGTTTGGGTGATGTGGCTGAAGTGGAATTGGGTGCGTTGTCTTATGCCTTTCACGGTAAGACTGGCGGTTATCCCGGCGTAACCATGATGACTTTCCAGGTGGCAGGAGCCAATGCTACGGACGTAAATGCCCGCATCTCTGCCGAATTGGACAAGATGTCGAAGGATTTGCCCAAAGGCATGAAGTTCATCAAGTTGATGTCGTCCAACGACTTCCTTTTCGCTTCTATCTATAATGTGGTCGAAACTTTGGTTGTAGCCATTATTTTGGTTATCTTGGTGGTTTACTTCTTCTTGCAGGACTTTAAGGCGACTTTGATTCCGTCTATCTCCATCATCGTGTCGTTGATTGGTACGTTCGCTTGTTTGATTGCCGCCGGATTCTCTATCAATATCTTGACGCTGTTTGCCCTTGTGTTGGCCATCGGTACGGTGGTGGACGATGCCATCGTGGTGGTGGAAGCCGTGCAAGAAAAGTTCGACTCCGGATATAAATCGCCCTATTTGGCTACAAAGGATGCGATGAGTGATGTAACGATGGCGGTTATCACTTGTACCGTTGTGTTTATGGCGGTGTTTATCCCCGTAACTTTCATGGGCGGTACTTCGGGTATATTCTATACTCAGTTTGGTGTGACAATGGCGACTTCTGTAGGTTTGTCCATGATTTCGGCCTTGACGCTCTGTCCGGCTCTTTGTGCCATCATGATGCGTCCGAGCGATGGAAAGAAAAGCCCCAAAAGTATCAACGGACGTGTGCGTGCCGCTTACAATGCTTCGTACAACGCCATGCTCGGCAAGTATAAGAAAGGAGTGATGTTTGCCATCAACCACCGTTGGATGACATGGTTGGCTTTGGCTTGTGTCGCCGTACTGTTGGTGTTCTTCATGAAGACTACCAAGACCGGTTTGGTTCCGCAAGAAGACCAAGGTACAATGATGGTGAACGTGGGTACGGCTCCGGGTTCTACTTTGACGGAAACTCATGCGGTATTGGAGAAGGTAGGTGCCATTGTGGCCGGTACACCCGAAGTGGAAACTTATGCGCAGATTACCGGTTACGGTCTGTTGGCCGGTCAAGGTACTTCTTATGGTACAGTGATTGTACGTTTGAAAAATTGGAGTGAACGTAAGGGTGAAGAACATAGCGCGAATGCGGTAATGGCTCGCTTGAACGCCGCTTTCTCGCAAATTAAGGAAGCTCAGATATTCTGTTTCCAACCGGGTATGATTCCCGGTTACGGTATGGGTAACTCTACCGAACTTTATTTGCTCGATAAAGCCGGTGGCAACAAAGAAGAGTTCTACAACTATGCCATGCAATACCTGGGTGCGTTGAACCAACGTCCCGAAGTGGCGATGGCCTATACTACCTACGCTCGTAACTTCCCGCAGGTGAAGGTGGAAGTGGATGCGGCTAAGTGTAAACGTGCCGGTATCTCTCCTGCCGATGTATTGAGCGTGATAGGTGCTTACTGTGGTGGTGCATACGTGTCCAACTTCAACGAATTTGGTAAGGTGTATCGTGTGATGTTGCAAGCTTCACCTGAGTATCGTCTTGACGAACAGTCGTTGAACAATATATTTGTGCGCAACGGAACTCAGATGGCACCCGTCAGCCAGTTTGTAACCTTGCAGAAAGTGGAAGGCGCTGAAATCGATAACCGTTTCAACCTTTATAGTTCCATCACTGCCAATGTGAATCCGGCTCCGGGTTACTCGGCCAGTGAAGTTCAGAATGCGATAGCCGAAGTGGCGGAACAAGTACTTCCTGCCGGTTATGCTTACGACTACGGTGGTATGTCGCGTGAAGAAGCGGAGTCGGCGGGTAGTAATCAGACTGTGCTTATTTACATCATTTGCGTGGTGCTTATTTTCTTGATTTTGTCTTGTCTCTATGAAAGTTTCTTGGTGCCTTGGGCGGTTATCTTCTCAGTGCCGTTTGGTGTGATGGGTTCGTTCTTGTTCGCCAAGATGTTTGGACTGGAAAATAACATCTATATGCAGACCGGTGTCATCATGTTGATTGGTTTGTTGGCGAAGACAGCCATCTTGATTACCGAATTTGCCATCGAACGTCGCCGTAAGGGTATGGGCATTGTGGAAGCCGCTTATCAGGCTGCCCAAGCACGTTTCCGTCCGATTTTGATGACCGTATTGACCATGATTTTCGGTATGATTCCGTTGATGTTCGCAACCGGAGCCGGTGCCAATGGTAACTCTTCATTGGGAACAACCGTGGTTGGTGGTATGTTGGTCGGAACCATCGCCTTGCTGTTTGTGGTGCCGGTATTCTTCATTGTCTTCGAACATTTGCAGGAAAAAATCCGCAAGCCGAAGCATGAAGAGGCAGATGTGCAGTTCGAACTCGAAAAGGCGAGAAACGATGAAGAACGTAGAGTGCTAAATAAGTAATACTTCAAGGTACACGGATGACACGAATCGGGTGTCGTCTGTGTATCATAAAAAACATATAAACAGAATGAAAAAAAATATATACTTGATAGGCGCGACCTTGATGTTCAGCAGTTGCGGTATCTATACCAACTATCACAAGGCAGAGGAAGTGCCGGGTGCGCTCTATGGCGAGGAAGTTGTCGTAGAAAGCACCGAAAGTCTGGGCGATATGGATTGGCGGAACCTCTTCACCGACCCGCAGTTGCAGACACTCATCGAACAAGGCTTGCAGAACAATACCGACATGCAGAGCGCACGCCTCCGTGTAGAGCAAGCGGAAGCGACGTTGCTTTCAGCTAAGTTAGCTTATCTTCCGTCGTTTGCTTTGGCTCCCCAAGGTACGGTAAGTAGTTTTGCCAATACAAAGGCGGTGCAAACCTATCAGTTGCCCGTAACGGCAAGCTGGCAACTCGACCTTTTTGGAAGCATTCGCAATGCCAAAAAGCAATCCAAAGCACTGCTTGAACAGAGTAAGGATTATGAACGTGCTGTGCAAACGCAGATTATCGCGGGCATCGCCAATACATATTATACCCTTCAGATGCTTGACAAACAGTTGGCTATCAGCGAACAGACCGAGAAATCGTGGGGTGAGAGCGTGAAGAGCACTCGTGCCTTGATGAATGCCGGTATGGCAAACGAAGCGGCCGTTTCGCAAATGGAAGCAGCTTGGTACAGTGTGCAGACTTCGGTACTGGGCTTGAAGGAGCAAATCAATCAGGTAGAGAACAGTCTCTCGTTGTTGCTGGCTGAGGCACCTCATGCCGTTACCCGCTCTTCAGAAGTGTCGTTTGGTTATCCCGAAAAGTTATCGGTAGGCTTGCCGGTAGAGGTGTTGGCCAACCGTCCCGATGTACGTGCGGCTGAACGTCAGTTGGAAGCGGCTTTTTATACCACCAATATCGCTCGTTCGGCTTTCTGGCCCAACATTACGTTGAGCGGTCTTGCAGGCTGGACAAACTCGGCCGGTTCAATGATTATCAACCCGGCTAAGTTCGCGGCGCAGGCGGTAGGTTCTTTGACGCAACCGTTGTTTGCTCAAGGCAAACTGCTGGCTCAGTATAAGATTTCGAAAGCAAGTCAGGAACAGGCATCCCTGTCTTTTCAACAAGCCATTTTGAATGCGGGCGCCGAGGTGAACGAAGCACTGGTGGCTTGTCAGACAAGCCGTGAAAAGGTGGCTTTGTTTGATGCGCAGGTAGTTGCCCTTGAAAAGGCTTATAAGAGTACTTCGCTGTTGATGGAACACGGTAATACCACTTACTTGGAAGTACTTACCGCCCAACAGTTATTGCTGACCGCACAGTTGCAGCAGACAGCGAACCGATTTACGGAGATACAGAGCATTATCAATCTGTATCAGGCACTCGGTGGAGGACGATAAACAGGGGAAATAATGGGAATATGTCTTTATGACATGTATTCTCCGTTATTTCTTAAATTCTGTCCTAATTTGCTGTCATATTCCAATGCGGTGCGAGAATAATTTTGTTCTCCGCCGCTTTTTTATTATCTTTGCAAAGATTTTGCATTTTTGTTACATCATGGCATCTTGACTGTAGAATAATGAAGGAAAACAAAGAGAAGATGAACAAACAGAATACTCCAACCGGGGAGAAACCCGGAGCCTTGTACCGCCTTTTCAAGCGTTACCTCCGCTTCTTCCACGACAAGATTTATTATAAACGGACATACAGCGTCAATAGCGAAGTGATTCCCAATGATGGCACTTCGCTTCTCGTTGTAAGCAATCATCAAAATTGTCTCAACGATCCGTTGGGGGTACTTTTTACTTTTCGCGACCGTAAACCGAATTTTATCACTCGCGCGGATGTGTTCGGGTGTCATCCTCTTGCTAATAAGTTCTTACGTTCCATCGGACTGCTTCCTGCTTTTCGGCTCAATTACGAAGGCGAAGGCGCACTTGGCAAAAATGCGGATACTTTTCGTGTAAGCGAACAGGCTCTTATTGATGGAAAGACTGTCGTGATGTATCCCGAAGCGGGACATCAGGATAAAAGATGGCTCGGAACTTTCTCCCTTGGCTACACCAAGATGGCATTCGAGGCGGCACAGCTTGGAAACTTTGAAAAGGATGTCTTTATTCTTCCCTCATGTAACCACTATTCCGATTACTTCGGTTTGCGAAACCGCTCTCTCGTCAAGTTCGGTACTCCGATTTCTCTAAGACCTTACTATGAACTTTACAAGAGCAAGCCTCGCACAGCCCAACGTCAAGTGAACCAACTTGTCCGCGAACAAATCTCTTCGCTTATGCTGGATATTCGTGACCTTGAAAACTACGAAGCCATTGATTTTATCCGTACTACTTATGGCGAAGACTATGCCCGATGGAAAGGCATCGACCCCGATGACCTTCCCCGGCGTTTATTGACGGACAAAGAACTGGTGTCTCGACTCGATGAGTTCCATCGTAATGAAGAACTATCGGGGCACTCGGATTCTTCGTTGTACCGAGAAGCGATGTCGTTGCATTCCTCTTTAAACGCCTTGCGTATAACTGATGGTCACTTGAAAAAACATATCCGTCCGCTTATGCTCGGATTTAAGTTGATGGTGTTGCTTCTACTGCTGCCGATATGGGTGTTGTCGTGGTGGCCTGCATTGCCGGTTTATCTCATTCCGATGAGCATATTTAAGACAAAAATGAAAGACCCGATGTTTGAAGGTACCTTGCTCTATGCTTCTGCGGTGCTTTTCACCATTCCGTTGTTCAGCCTGATTAGCTTGTTGGCGATAGGCTTCACCGTCGGGCCGATGGCGGCATTGGCATACATTGCACTCTTTCCGCTTCTCATGCTCTTCTGTCACAAGTATTTTCGGTGTGCACAGAGTGTGCTGCAGAGTTTTCGTTGCTTGCTTCATTCTACTCGTATGGACGAATTGCGGCGGATGCGAAAGGAATGGTACATGCGGCTGGATGCGGTCGTGAAAAAGTAAAGAAAGGAAATATAAATAGAAAAGAATATAGAATGAACAGAGTAGTGATAACAGGCATGGGCATCTACTCATGCCTTGGAAAAACCTTGGACGAAGTGCGCCACTCGCTTTACAATGGTGTGAGCGGCATCATCTTCGACCCCGAACGAAAGGCGATGGGCTTCCGCTCCGCCTTGACCGCTAAACTGGATGAACCCGATTTGAAGAAGGTGCTCAGTCGCAGTCAGCGTGTTTATATGCCCGAGCAGGCCAAGTATGCTTATTGTGCTACCGCCGATGCTTTACGTCATGCAGGCATCGATCAAGATTATCTCAATACTCACGATGTCGGATTACTCTATGGCAACGATTCTTCTACCGTTCCCAATGTGAAGGCTGTTGATACCATGCGAGAAAAGAAAGACACCACTCTCTGTGGTTCGGGTGCCATATTTCAGTCCATGAACTCCACCGTAACGATGAATCTCGGTTGCATTTTCAAGCTGAAAGGTATCAATCTCACCGTCAGTGGCGCATGCGCCAGCGGCTCTCATGCCATCGGACTTGGAGCGTTGCTTATTCAAAACGGATTGCAGGAAATGGTGGTGTGTGGCGGCGCCCAAGAAGTGAATCCTTGGGCGGTAGGCTCTTTTGACGGCATCTCTGCCTTTTCCATTCGTGAAGACGATCCAACCAAAGCCAGTCGTCCTTTCGACCGCGACCGCGATGGATTGGTGCCCGGAGGTGGGGCGGCTACGGTTATTCTCGAAAGTTATGAGTCGGCCGTTCGGCGTGGAGCACCTATTCTTGCTGAAATCCTGAGCTATGGATTTTCTTCCAACGGCGATCACATCTCTTCGCCCAACGTGGACGGTCCGGCCAAATCACTTGAAATGGCTATTCGACGAGCCGGCATCAGTGTAGACGAAATCGGTTACATCAATGCGCATGCCACTTCCACCCATGTGGGCGACACTAACGAAGCTAAGGCTATTTACCGTATTGTAGGCGACCGAAAAATAGAAGTGACCTCTACCAAAAGCCAGACCGGTCACGAAATGTGGATGGCGGGAGCTTCTGAAGTGATTTACTCCATGTTGATGATGAAAAACGAGTTCATCGCTCCCAATCTCAATTTTGAAAATCCCGATGAGGATTCTGCCAAATTATGGATTCCGGCTACAAGGGTGGAGAAGAAGTTTGATACGTTCCTCTCTAATTCTTTTGGATTCGGTGGCACCAACTCGACACTGATTGTGAGAAACCTCTAACTCCTCATTTTTTGAAGAACGATTTAATTTATAATTATAAAAGCAAAGAAAACAATGGAAAAAAACGAACTGATTGCAAAAATTAATGAAGTATTGGCGGAAGAGTTTGAAATAGAAGTGACAGACATTACTCCCGAAGCAAACATTAAGGAAACTCTTCAGCTCGACAGCTTGAGTCTTGTCGATATGGTCGCTTTGATTGAATCGGAGTTCGGTGTGAAAATCAAAGGCACTGAAATGGCGCAAGTACAAACTTTCGGTTCTTTGTACGACTTTATTGCCGAAAGATCGTAAAACGGAACTTCTCCGAAACAAGTATTCAGCCAATCTGAAACATGAAGCATCGACCCGTACTTACAGACGGTCGCTCATCACCGTCTACGGTTCGATGTCTCTGTGTTTTTATGGAAACAAAAAACATGAAGCAAACTCAACAACTCTTGCTCACCGGGGAAGAACTCTACCGGCTCATTCCCCAACGTCCGCCCATCGTCATGGTGGACCATCTCTTCCATGCCGATAACCAAGGAGCGGAAACCGGACTCACCGTTCACCCCCATACCCTCTTCTGTAAAGATGGATGTTTGCGCGAGCCGGGTATCATCGAACATGTGGCGCAGAGTGCCGCCGCTTTTGCCGGCTATCCTGCCTATACCCGTTCCGAACCGCCCCGACTCGGTTTCATTGGCGAAGTGAAGAAGTTTAAAATTCTTAGTTTGCCAAAGGTGGGAGAGCGTCTTTATACCACGCTGAAGATACTTGCCGAAGCCGAAGGAGTCACACTTATCGCCGCCGAAACCCGAACGGAACAAGGAATTGTGGCAACGGGACAAATGAAGATATTTATAAAGGAGGACTGACCCATGGCATTGAGCGAAACGATTCGTGTGCAGGTGCGATTCTCCGAAGTGGACAGCATCCGGATGGTGTGGCATGGCAACTATGTTGCTTATATGGAAGACGCTCGCGAAGCTTTCGGGCGAAAGTACGGCTTGGAGTATATGTACATTTATCGCTGCGGCTATCTTGCCCCGATGTTCGACATTAAAATGCGTTATCATCAGACTGCGACCGTAGACGACGTGTTGCTTGTGACAATAAGCTGTCGCTCCGTTAAAGGTGCCAAACTGGTGTTTGATTATGAAATCCGTAAGGAGGCTGACCATTCTCTGGTGTTTACCGCTGAATCCACCCAATTGTTTACTACCCATGACGGACAACTGGAGCCGTCGTGTCCGCCATTCTTAACCGAGTGGAAAGAAAAATATCATTTGTAGGCTATGCTGATAAAAGACTATTACCTCATCAATCACATGACGAAGACCGGAGAAACTACCGTCTTCTTTATCACCCTCCGTGCCGACAGCACCGTTTACGAAGGGCATTTCCCCGTAGAACCCATTTCACCGGGTGTCTGCAACATACAGATGATTAAGGAGTGTGCCGAGTTAGTAGCCGGCAAACCTTTGTTGCTGAACCATTTGCAACAATGCCGGCTCACCACTCTCATTACTCCGACGAAACATTCACAAGTGGAAGTTGTCCTTCGGTTGGATGAAAAAGAAGGAACATATCGGTTGAAAGCAACCCTTGGTAAGGGAGCCGATTGTTATCTCGAACTGAAGGCGGAGCTTTCGGCGGAATTTTGAAACATCATCGCAAATAGAGAAGTTGCCCTCGTCCTTTTCGAAGTGGCCAGGCGATTCTTTGCTATAATTAAAAAAGGAATAAGAAAATGGAAAAGTTCTTTATCGCCATTTATCGCTTCTTCGAAAAGAAGCAAACTTTAATGTATGTGTTGTTGATTCTCAGCACCGCGACATTTATTTATTTCGGTCGGAAGGTGCAGTACGAAGAGAATATAGCCAAATTGCTTCCACAGACCGATGCGGCAACCGAAAGCGGACTGGCTTTCGGCAATCTTCGCGTAAAGGACAAAGTATTCTTGCAGTTTACTTCTGCCCAAGAGGCCGTGAGTCCGCATACCCTTGCTGCTTGCTGCGATGATTTCGTGGAAGCGCTTTTAGCGAAGGATACCGTATCACAGTCCATTGCCAATGTCCTTTATCGCATAGACGATGACCTCATTATCAATGGCTTGGAGTACGCTTTGACACATGTTCCCGCTTTTGTAGATGAATCGTGTTACGCTCGTTTTGATTCCCTTTTGACCCAAGAGGCGATTGATGTCCAAATGGCCGAAAACCGTACACTGGTAAATACAGATGAGGAGGGCAACCTCACCGCAATGGTGGGGCAGGACCCGGCAGCCTTGCGAAAGGGATTGTTGAATAAGAATATACCCTACGGCTCCGATTCCTCATCCTCTTTAGGCTTTACGCTGATAGATTATCATCTCTTCGTCTCCGATTCCACGGTAGCTCTCGCGTTTGTTGCCCCTAACTTCGCTTCCATGGATTCCCAATCGGGCGAACGCCTTGTCAAAGCGATTGAAACCGAAATCGAACTTTTTCAAAGTCGTTATCCCGAAGTCGAAATCCTCTTTCACGGTGCGCCTGTGCAAGGAGTGTTCAATGCACGCCGGATAAAGAGCGATCTTGCATTGACCATCGGTTTGTCATTACTTGTCATTTGTGTTTTCATCGGATACTGTTTCCGTAATAAATCTACGTTGTTTATGCTTCTTTCGCCCGTAGCTTACGGTACATGCTTCGCTCTTGCTTGTGTCTATTGGCTGAGAGGGAGCATGTCTCTCATGGCGATGGGTATCGGTGCTATTGTGCTCGGAGTGGCGTTAAGCTACTGCCTTCATGTGCTGACTCACTACAAGTATGTTACGGATCCGATTCAGATACTCAAAGACCAATCTACGCCTGTTGTTCTCGGCTGCCTGACCACTATCGGAGCTTTTCTCGGATTGCTGTTCACCGAGAGCGATTTGTTGAAAGACTTCGGCATATTTGCTTCCTTCGCGATGGTGGGAACAACGCTTTTTGCTCTCGTCTTCCTTCCTCACTTCTTCCGTCTGGAACGCAACCGCCGTTCAGAGAAAACTTTTCGCATGCTGAACGCTATCAACTCTTATCCTTTGGATGAAAAGAAAGGACTGCGTTGGGCGATTGTGATAATGTGCGTGGTGTGCTTCTTTACTTCTTCGCGGGTGACGTTTGACAGCAATCTGCGTAACATCGGTTATCATGAGCCTAAGGTGCTTCGTTCCAATATCCTTTATGCCGAAAAGAACAACAAGGGTTTTGCTTCGCAATACTATGCCGCTACGGCAAACAATTTGGATGACGCTTTGACGGCCAACAAAGCCATTGTCGCTGTACTCGACTCTTTGCAGCGCGAAGAAATCATTCGTTCCTATTCCAAGGCATCTTCACTCTTTATCCCGATGGAGGAACAAGAAGCGCGCATTGATCGTTGGAAGGACTATTGGACGAAAGACCGTATCGATGATGTTCGTCGCAAGATAACGAAAGCGGCAGAGGCGAACAGTCTGCCTCCTGTAATGTTTGAGCCGTTCTATCTGATGATTGAAGCTGATTATTATCCGGAATCGCTTTACGACTCAGAAGTACTGCCTGAAAGCCTTGTGTGTAATTTTATAGAAAAGACTACTGAAGGCAAGTATATGGTATTTACCTCTGTGATGCTTCCCGAAGCAAACAAGATGATTGTGAACGATGCGGTGGCGGCACTTCCCAAGGCGGTCGTTATCGATCCTTATTATTATACCAACGATATGATTCGTTTGCTGAACGATGACTTCAATACCATTCTCGGTATCTCAAGCATCTTTGTGTTTATCGTATTGTTGATTTCCTTCCGGAGTATTCTTATCGCTATGCTCGCATTCATTCCAATGGGACTGAGTTGGTACGTGGTACAGGGCATTATGGGTATCTGCGGTTTGCAGTTCAATCTGATAAACATCATTATTTCCACTTTTATCTTTGGCATTGGCGTAGATTATAGTATCTTTGTGACGACGGGATTGATTGCTAAGGCGACGGTTGACGATGATTGTTTGCTTGCTTATCACAAGACTGCCATTTTCTTCTCGGCATTTGTGCTGATGGTTGTGGTCGGTTCGTTGTTGTTTGCTGCGCACCCCGCCATTCATTCCATAGGCATTAGTACGCTGATTGGTATGAGTGCCACGATCCTTATCACCTATACATTACAGCCGGCATTGTTCCGTTGGCTGATGAGATTTCCGTTCTTTTCCCAACGCTTCCAAAAGTCATGAAAAGCAATCGGGTCATTATTATAGGAGCGGGGTTAGGTGGCTTGGAATGTGGATACATCCTTGCCAAGAATGGAATGAATGTGACAGTGCTTGAACGGGAGGCCCAAGTGGGCGGTTGTTTGCAGACGTTCCGTAGGGGAACGGCTCTTTTCGATACAGGCTTCCATTATGTGGGCGGTTTGAAAGAAGGCGAGGCGTTACATACCCTTTTCAGTTACTTCAATCTGATGAGTCTTCCGTGGAAGCAGTTGGATGAAGACTGTTTTGATGAGGTGGCGATAGGAGATGAAACCTTTGCTTTCGCTAACGGACATTCTTGTTTTAGGGAATGTATGTCTGCACGCTTTCCGCACGAACGTGAAGGCTTGCGGAAGTATGTTGATTTCTTAAAGCAAGTAGGCGACCATATCTTCGACAGTTTCAAAGGCAAGAATGACGGTACTTTCACTGATTCGCTGTTTGCTCGTTCGGCTTACGAATTCTTGAATGAAACCATTCGCGACCCTTTATTACGAAAAGTCCTTTCGGGGACTTCTCTTAAAATGGAACTGAATGCATCTACTTTGCCATTGTATACCTTTGCGCAAATTAACGATTCTTTCATTCGAAGCGCATGGAGACTGAAGGGAGGAGGTTCGCAGATTGCCGATAAATTGGTGGAAGGTATCCGGATGATGGGGGGTGAAGTGAAGACACGTGCCACTGTAACTTCCATCGAGGAATGCGATGGCGTGATAAAGGGAGTGACCGTCAATGGAGAAGATGCGATGGAAGCAGATTGGGTCATTTCCAGTGCGCATCCCGCTTATACGGTTTCATTGGTAGGCGAAAGTAAGAAGATGCGGCGTATCTATCGCAACCGTATCGCAGGACTTGCCAACACGTTCGGTATGTTCACAGCCAATATCCGTCTGAAAGCCGGTGCGTTGCCTTATCAAAACAAGAACCTTTACGTGCATCGTTCGGAAGCCGACCTTTGGAAAGTACGTCCGGAAGAGACGGAAAGCGTATTGGTAAATTATTCCGTACCGGAGGAAAGTTCTTCGACGGCGATAAACATTGACCTGCTTTCGCCGATGTCGTGGGCGGAAGTGAAAAGATGGGCGGGTTCGCCGGTCGGTCGTCGAGGTGAGGATTATGTGACCTATAAGGAAGCGAAAACCGAAGCATGTATCCGCTTGGTGGAACATCGGATTCCCGGGCTTCGGGAGGCGATAGACCGTATTTATACGAGTTCGCCCTTATCCTATCACAGCTACATCGCGAGTGCTGAAGGATGTGCTTATGGCATCCGTAAGGATTACAATAATCCGATGTTCACGGTACTTACGCCGCGAACACCCATTCCCAACCTTTTGCAGACAGGACAGAGCCTGAATCTGCACGGTGTTTTGGGGGTGTCTATGACATCGTTCTTTACGTGTGCCGAGATACTTGGGATGGAGAAAATAATAGAAGAATTAGGAATTAAAAATGAAGGATAAGCGAAAAAGGATTTCTTCATGAATAAAAAAGACAGTATGATGAAATATGCAATGGTTACTGGCGGCAGTCGGGGAATTGGCCGAGCCGTCTGTGTGAAATTAGCTCAAATGGGCTATCAGGTACTCGTAAACTATGTGTCGAACGATGCGGAAGCACTGAAAACGCTTGAACTTATCCGTGAGGCGGGTAGCGATGGCGAACTGTTGAAGTTTGATGTAAGCAGTAGCACGGACAGTGTGGCGGCTATCGAGGCCTGGCAAGATGCGCATCCGGGAGAGTTCATCGAAGTGTTGGTGAACAATGCCGGTATCCGTAAGGACAACTTGCTGCTTTGGATGGAGCAGGAGGATTGGGACAAGGTGCTGGGCATCGGACTGTATGGTTTCTATCATGTTACCCGTCCGCTTCTTAAATCCATGTCGGTGAAGAAGCGCGGTCGCATAGTCAATATGGCTTCTGTATCGGGATTGAAAGGTTTGCCCGGTCAGTGTAATTACTCGGCAGCCAAGGGCGGACTGATTGCCGCTACCAAGGCTTTGGCGCAAGAAGTGGCTCGTCGGGGGATTACCGTCAATGCGGTTGCGCCCGGATTTATTCGCACCGACATGGTAGAAGGTTTGGATGAGGCCGAGTTGAAGAAGACCATTCCCGCCAATCGCTTTGGTGAAGCGGAGGAAGTCGCGGATTTGGTGGCGTTCCTTGTTTCGGATAAGGCGGGTTACATTACAGGCGAATGTATCTCGATAAACGGAGGACTTTATTAAGTAAATATACAAAAGGAGAAAAATGATGAGAACTATTTTATTGATGGCCTGTGTGTTTGTCTGTACGGCACTTGCAGCTCAAAACGATGCGCTTGCCGAGATTGAAAAAGCGAATGCGGCCTACAACAGTATCGAAGGTTTCTTTACTCGCACACAAATCAATGCGGCAAAGGGAACTTCCGTCAAAACCGACGGTATCCTTTACATCCTTGGTGAAGCACAAATGGCGCAGCATTACAATGCGCCTTGTTCCGATGTGCTTATTATTCGTGGAGACATTTTTTATATGGTGCGAGGAAAGAAAGAAAACAAGTTCAATACCGAGAAGAACAAGACCATGCGCGGACTACGTAATACGTTGCTCTACTGTGTACATGGCAAGCCTGCAGCCCTTGCCGCCGAGAACGGGGCTGAGATTTCGGCGGTGAAGTCCTCGAAAGGGTATGAAGTGACACTTGTTTCTACAAAGAAAACGCTTCGGGGTTATGCTAAAATTGTATTGCTCTACGATGTGAAGTCGAAACTTCTCACCCGCATGCAAATGGACGAATATAACGGCAACAGCACCGTTTACGAGATGAAGGACTTGAAAACCAATGAGAATGTGAATGAGGAAGTTTTTGAAATACCGGAAAAATAAACAATAAACAAACACTACTACAATGAAAAAAAGACTGAATGATTCGGCTGCCATGCGATGGGGAGCCTTGGGGGTGGTTTCTTTTACCATGATGGCCGCCTATTTTGTCAATGATGTGATGATGCCGCTCAAATCCATGCTTGAGAGTGAGTTGGGATGGAGCAGCACAGACTTCGGCACTTATGCCGGTGCATATAGTTTCTTGAACGTATTTCTGTTGATGCTTTTATGGGGCGGCTTGATTCTCGATCGCTTCGGCGTACGTTTTACGGGGAAATTGGCAACCCTCCTTATGGTGTGCGGTACTGCGCTTGAGTATTACGGTCTCACGGCTCTTGCCGGTAATGACGGTTTGATTCTCGGCTTTCGTTCGGGAGTGTTGGTAGCTTCGGCGGGGTATGCTGTATTCGGTGTAGGTGCCGAAGTGGCGGGCATTACTGTGACAAAGGTCATCGCCAAGTGGTTTCGCGGAAAGGAAATGGCAACGGCGATGGGGGTACAGGTGGCTTTGGCGCGTATCGGTTCGCAGGTGGCGTTTGCTTGTGCCATCCCGATTGCGCGTGTGGCCGGCATTTCTGTGCCCGTCCTCATAGGTTTATTGTTGCTTATTGGCGGCATGGTGGCTTACTTTCTCTTTTCAGTGATGGATAAGAAACTCGACCGTCAGATTCAAGAAGATCCTGTGCTGGGAGACGATGAAGAGAAGTTCTCAGTAAAGAATGTGGCTGCCATTCTTTCAAGTCCCGGCTTTTGGCTCATTGCTTTGTTGTGCGTGTTGTTTTACTCGTGTGTATTTCCGTTCCAGAAATTTGCTTCCGAACTGATGATTGGCAAGTATGGCATCGATGAGAGCATTGCGGGTACCATTGCCGGACTTCCTGCTCTTGGCGCTTTGGTGCTGACTCCCGTTTTCGGTGGACTGATTGATAAGCGTGGCAGAGGCGCCAGCATTATGATGCTGGGTGCGGGCATGTTGATAGGGGTTCACTTTGTTTATGCTTTGCCCGGCATTACGGCCGGATGGGTGGCTGTGGTGTTGATGATTGTGCTCGGCGTTGCCTTTTCGCTTGTGCCTTCGGCCATGTGGCCCGCTGTCCCCAAAATATTCCCGGCTCATCGCCTTGGCACAGCCTATGCCCTTATCTTTCTTATTCAGAATGTGGGACTGTGGGGAATTCCTACGCTTATTGGTTGGGTACTCGATAAATACTGTGTGGTGATGTTGCCCGATGGTACGAAGTCCTATGATTACACTTTACCGATGTGTATATTTACCGGTATCGCTGTGCTGTCGATGCTTGTTGCGTTTGCGCTGAAAGTAGTCGATCGGAAGAAAGGTTATGGTTTGGAATTGGCCAATATCCGGAAATAAATGAGTCCTGCGAATCGGTACAGGAGCGTCTGATAACGAAATTCAACGTTTATAAGGTCTTCCCAAAGAGGGTGTGGCATAATGCCACACCCTCTATATTGAATAAATTACTTTGAAGTATCGATACTGAATTTGTATCATTTCATTCAAAATAAGCAATGAAAGAATCCTTTCTACTTGCACATAAAGTGCTGAACAGACATGTCTTTTAATCCTTGTCGATTTTAACAATGCCTCCTGTCGTGGAATTGAAAATCACTTGCGTGTTGATTTTCTTGTTGAAAAGGTCGCCGGTCAGCACTTCTGTTTCGCCGAACTGGGTGATGGGGAGTTCGTTTTCGTAATAGTTTTTTTCGGTGCTGTCGATGGATACACGTCCTTTGCCGGGGATGTTGTAAATTACTCCTTCCAATTTCTTCTTGTTTTTGGCTTCCTCGTTGGCCGGTGGAAGTGTACTCTCGTTTGTGAGAGTGATGTAAATAGGTTCACCTGCCAGATTGTCTTCTTGCAGCACGCCTAACTTTCCGGAGAATCGGAATATGATTTGGTCTTGGATTTCTTTTTCCGGTTCTACGTAGAAAGTGAAAGTTTTCGTGGTACGATTGGTGTGACCGGCAAACATTTCAGTCAATGCCTTTTCCTGTTCTTCCAGATTGTTCAGCATGATTTTAAGAGCGGCTCCGTCTTGCGGCATGTAGTCGGCTTGTCCTCGGGTCAGGCTGCTTTTGCTTTCACGGATGTTGTAGATTTCGCGGGCTACGAGTTCCGCCAATTTGTTGGTGGAGCCGGCCAACAGCATTTCTTCGGTCATGAAGCGATGGGGGTCAATGCGCTCGGCATTTTTTGCGGAGGGCAGGGGAGGAGTTGGAAGCACCTGCGGAGCGGGGGTGTTGATGGCCTTGATGATTCCGTTTTCGGTCAGTTCCACTTGCGAAGCTACCGATTTGTCTTTCAACTTAATGCTGTATGCTTTTTGTTTGTCGGGCACTCCGATGGCATTGACTTGTACCGATTGCAAAACCCAATGTTCATCGGGACGGCTTGAAACGGACTCCAGACGCAGATAGCGGTTGGCGTATTGACAAAGCTCCCCGGGGGTGTAAGTCACTTTGGCGGCAGTCACTTTCACTTCCAGTTGTGTCTTCGGCAGATAGTAAACGATTCCTTCCGGCAGTGTGCCCGGGGTATAGTTGTCGATGTCTTGTGCTCCTGCAGTGATGGCGGCAAGGCATCCGATGGCGATTAATCCTTTCTTTATCATGTTTTTGCTTTTTAGAATTTATAGGACAAATATACGTATTCTTTTCAAAAAGTCGGTGCGGGGGTACTGATTTTCTTCCAAGCTTCGGGGAGGCATTCAATGATGTCGCCCGAGGTCATGCCGATTTCGGTGTGTTGGCGGGCGGCAATGTCACCCGCCAGTCCGTGGATGTAGACTCCCAGCCGGCAGGTTTCTTCTTGCGTGTATCCTTGTGCCAATAGCGCAAGCAAGATGCCGGTGAGCACATCGCCGCTTCCGGCGGTCGCCATACCCGGGTTTCCGGTCGGATTGAAGTAAAAGTTCCCTTCGGGAGTGATAATGGTAGTCCATGCTCCTTTTACGATGATGTAACTTTGCAGATAGGCGGCAAGCTCTTTTACTTTGGTAAGCCGTTCGTATGTGTCCATGCACTTGCCCGTCAGGCGTTCTAATTCTCCTAAATGGGGCGTAAGGATGCAGTGCTTGGGCAGACGGCTCAACCAGTTGCGGTGCTTGCTCAAGATGTTAATGGCGTCGGCGTCCAGCACCATCGGCAGGTTGCTTCCCTGAATCTGTTCCATCAAGGCGAGTGCGGTTTCTTCTTCTTGTCCGATGCCCGGACCGATGGCCATTGCCTTGAAACGGACCGGGTCGGTGGGTTGGGCGAAGTATCGCTCGTGAATGTCGGTTTGCACGATGGCTTCGGGTACGGTAGATTGCAGAATGTCACGATTGTAAATCGGGACGTGTACGGTCAGCAACCCGATGCCCGAACGCAGGCTGGCTTTGGCGGCCAAAATGGAGGCTCCTGCCATGCCGTAGGAGCCGGCAATGAGCAATCCGTGTCCGAAAATTCCCTTATGCGCAAATCGTTTGCGGGGCTTTATCAGTGAACGGATGTCTGCTTCTTCAAGGATGGAGTAAGGGCTTGGCGAGGCATCGATGTAGCTTTGTTTCAGTCCGATGTACAACAGTTCCCATTGCCCCACGATGTCTTCGTTTTCCGGAAAGAGAAAAGCCAGTTTGGGGAGTTGGATACTTAAGGTGACATCTGCATGTATGATGTTCGGCCGGATATTGTAGGTATTGTCTTCTCCCATCAGTCCCGAAGGAATGTCGATGGAGACTACTTCTGCCTTGCTCGCATTGATATACTTCACCACGGCGGCGAATCCTCCGCTCAACGGTTTGTTGAGACCGTTTCCGAAAAGGCCGTCTACGACCAAATGTTTCTCGGTCAGTATCGGCGGGTCGAACTGCGTGTTGATTTCGGTGAGGTAAATTTGTCCGCATGTTTTCAGTCGGCCGAGGTTGGTGCGGCATTCATCGGAGAGTTTTCCTTTGGTGTTGAACAAGAAGACTTCCACACGGTAGTTTTTTTGTGAGAGCAACCGTGCCACGGCCAACGCATCGCCTCCGTTGTTGCCCGGACCGGCAAAGACCACAATCTGAAAGGATTCGTCCCAACGGCGCACAATGGCTTCTGTCAAGGCTTGAGCCGCCCGTTCCATCAAGTCGATGGAGGCGATAGGCTCGTGGATAATGGTGTATTTGTCCAACTCCTTCAGTTGCGGGCTTGAGATAATTTTCATGTCATTCTTATAAATTTCACTGCAAAGATAACACTATTTGCAAAAAGAGCGGGCGAGAAATCTTGATACTTGAAAGAAAACCCTTATTTTTGCAGTATTTTAATAAACAAACGGATTATACAACTTTAAAATAGTAAAACAATATGTTGAACATTGTAATTTTCGGAGCACCGGGTTCGGGTAAAGGAACCCAAAGCGAACGTATCGTGGCAAAGTATGGCATCAATCACATTTCTACCGGAGATGTTCTCCGTGCGGAAATCAAGGCAGGTACAGAATTGGGCAAAACGGCTAAGGGGTATATCGACCAAGGTCAGTTGTTGCCGGACGAATTGATTATCGACATTCTGGCAAGTACTTTGGATGGTTTCAAAGAAAGCAAAGGCGTTATATTCGACGGTTTTCCCCGTACCATCGCTCAAGCTGAGGCTTTGAAGAAGATGTTGGCCGAACGCGGTCAGGAAGTATCTATTATGCTTGACCTTGATGTTCCCGAAGACGAGTTGATGACCCGTCTCATCAAGCGCGGCCAGGAGTTAGGACGTGCCGATGATAACGAAGAAACCATCAAGAAACGTTTGGTCGTTTATCATTCGCAGACTTCTCCGCTGATTGATTGGTACAAGGAAGACGGTAAATACTGCCACATTAACGGTCTCGGAACGATGGACGGTATCTTTGCTTCAATTGCGGAAGCGATAGATGGAATTTAAGTCTTTTAGTAAAAAGGGAACGAATGGCTGAATCGAATTTTGTTGATTATGTGAAGATTTATTGCCGCTCGGGCAAGGGCGGACGAGGTTCGGTACACATGCACCGTGCCAAATATACTCCTAACGGCGGTCCTGACGGCGGTGATGGTGGTAGAGGAGGTCATGTGATTTTGCGGGGAAACCGCAACTATTGGACACTGCTTCACTTAAAGTACGACCGCCATGCTTTTGCCACACACGGCGGTAACGGTTCGAAGAACAAGAGCTTCGGCAAGGACGGTGAGGACAAGATTATCGAAGTGCCTTGCGGTACGGTGGCTTATAATGCCGAAACCGGCGAATATCTGTGCGACATCACCGAACACGGACAGGAGGTCGTTCTGCTGAAAGGCGGTCGCGGCGGTTTGGGCAATTGGCATTTTCGCACCGCTACCCGTCAGGCGCCGCGCTTTGCGCAGCCGGGCGAACCGATGCAGGAACTCACCGTGATATTGGAACTGAAGATGTTGGCCGATGTCGGCTTGGTCGGCTTTCCCAATGCGGGCAAGTCCACCTTGCTTTCATCCGTATCGGCGGCCCGTCCCAAGATAGCGAACTATCCTTTCACCACCCTCGAGCCCAATCTGGGTATCGTGTCTTATCGCGATGGAAAGTCGTTCGTGATGGCAGACATCCCGGGCATCATCGAAGGAGCGAGCGAAGGAAAGGGACTGGGACTCCGCTTCTTGCGTCACATCGAGCGCAATTCGCTGTTGCTTTTTATGATACCGGGAGATACGGACGACATCCGCAAGGAGTACGACATCTTGCTCAACGAACTGGCCACCTTTAACCCCGAGATGCTCGACAAGCAGCGCGTGTTGGCCATAACCAAGAGTGACATGCTCGACGAGGAACTGATGGGCATGCTCGAACCCACCCTTCCGGACAATGTGCCGCACATTTTCATCTCATCCGTTACGGGCATGGGCATTCAGCAACTGAAGGATATTTTGTGGGAAGAGTTGAATAGCGAAAGCAACAAACTCGGTGGCGCAAGCACCGAAACCATCGTTCATCGCGCCAAGGATGTACTGAAACTCCGCGAAGAATTGAAAGACATGGGCGAGGACGAAGACTTTGATTTTGAATACGAAGACGATTCCGATGACGATTTCGATTACGAGTATGAGGAAGAGGATTGGGACGATGAAGAAACGAGCGAATGAAAAAACGTCTGACAGCCGATAAACGAATGTTGGAGTACGACCTGTTCGGGGCGTATTCCGACATTTTTGCTTTTTCCACCACCCGTCACGGCGGTTGCGGGGAAGGGACGTATGCCACCTTTAACTGCACACACTATTGCGGCGACCGTCCCGAAAACGTGGCGGCGAATTTAGAAAACCTCGCCGCGTCTTTGCCCAAACGTCCCCGTGTTTTTGTAATTCCCCGTCAAACGCATACCACCCATGTGCAGGTGATTGAGGACTTGCCTGCATGGGAAGATTTGCAGGAGGTGGATGCCGTGGTTACTCATCGAAAGGACTTCTGTCTTTGTATCTCTACGGCCGATTGTATTCCTATATTAATGTACGATGCGACAAAGCAAGTGATAGCAGCCGTCCATGCCGGTTGGCGCGGAACGGTAGGCCGCATCGTGGAAAAGACCCTCGAAGTGATGAGTGCCCGATACGGCACGGAGGGCAAGAATGTGGTGGCTTGTCTCGGTCCCGGCATTTCATTGGAGTCGTTCGAAGTGGGCGATGAAGTCTATGAAGCCTTTGCCGTAGCGGGCTTCGATATGCGCCGCATCGCTCGGAAATTCGATAAGTGGCATCTCGACCTCTGGGAGGCCAACCGGTTGCAACTGCTTGCGCACGGTGTTTTGCCCGAACGGATTGAGGTAGCCGGAATCTGTACTTATCAGAATTACGAAGACTTCTTTTCGGCCCGGAGATTGGGCGTCAAATCCGGACGGATTCTTTCGGGGATAATGATGAAATAGTTTGTTCTTATTGGGTTACAGTGAAGAAGTGTTCATAAGACCATATATCTGAATCTGTAATTATATCTATGATTAATCTGTAGTTTCCTATTCTGCTACATTTTAAGATGGGAGGAGTTATTTTTTTGTATGGATACGATAAAGGATATAATCCTGTCGGACTATACATGGCACCTTTTGATGGTAAAGGTTCTTTTTCTTTATATCCTCTGGTTTTTACAATGATGGCACCGTCAAGAGCACCGAATGTATAAGCCGAAGCTTGCCAGGGCTGTAGGTATTGAACTGATTCTATTTCGAATGTATTCATCTCCAAACACATCAGATATTGTGCTTCGTCATTAATTCGAACTCCATCTATAATTAATGGTATAGTAATTCCTCCAGACCCTTCGTTGCGTTCTTTTCCTGTTGAGTGCAACAAGGAATGCCCACGCTTACTCATGACTGAAAGTTTTTTTTCTCCATTGTTGTTTAGTCCTTTATCTATAATAAGCCACGGCATGTCAAAAAGTATATCGAACAAATTTCTATTCGGTCTTTTTTCCAATTCTTCTCTGTTAATGTAACTGGTGGCGTAAAATTCATGAGTTTCCTTGGGCTTTTCTGTATGCAGACGAGCTTTTACTGTAATGTTTGGGAGTGTGTAGTTTCGTTCATTGTTTTTGTCTAAAGTGTAGCTTAAGTTAGAATCATTGTTGATGATTACTTCTGACGTAGCGTAGCGTGAAATAGGCAAGTGAAAGTGTCGGCTATTTTTCAAACCCGGATAAGTTTCTTTGTCGATTAAATAATTAGAAAAGTCGGCTTTTCCTTTTGAATTAATGGCTTGCAAATAAAATTCATCACCATCTTTGAAATCATCGACAGCTATTAAAAATCGTGCGGAATCGTTTGTTAGGGATGTGTTATATACGAAATCATTGCTCGTGTGATAGGCTACTAATTCTCCATTTTTCATCGGATGGCCGTTCTTTTTCTCTATTTTTCCACTGAAATACATTACTTGTTCGGGTGAATAAACATAGAGTGTTGTGTCTTTTTTAAGAACTTCTGTTAGGTTAAATCTATGAAAACGTGCTGTGGAAAGCCAAGTATGAAGGTCGTTGTTGAATGTCGTCTCATCAGAGGCGTACAGATGATGTGGAAAAGGTATTGATGAAGCATAATCAGACAGATATTTCAAGGTTTGTTCTCCGGTTGTGGCGAGTAAATCGTTGTCTGCTACAACTCGTGCCATCACTCGGCTTTTGTTTGGTACTTGCGAAAGTTCATAGTGGATGGTTTCATGGAGCTTAACGGTATCCGGGGCTTGTATTTTTTTATTTCTTTCCAACTTTCCGGCAAGTGTATATTCGGCAAGAATGCAGGTATCGGCATCGGTTAAAAAGAGTGTGACTATTTCAGGTGCTTCATTTAGTATGAGTATGCCATTATCTCTTTTGATATTTGTACATGTCAATCCGTTGGAACGGTCATAAGTATATAGAAATTTTTCGTCCTTTGTTGCATTCAAAATTTGATAGCTTAATCGTTTCCCGTTCAGGTTCCCTTGTATTTTTATGTCTTTTGTTGCTTTAGGTAAAGGAAAACGGTAAATTTTATTATCAATGTTTCCTGTCAGATAATAGTTAATACCTAAAGCTGGGATGAATTTCAGTTGTGCCATCCCAGATTCGGATGTTTGTACAATGCCCAAAGTATCACCACTTTCACTCGTCAATTGGAGCTTGGAGGCAATGGGAAATGTACATTCATCAGTTAGATATATCGCTACTGTCTGCGGATAATTGGCAACAAATTTACCTCCAGAAGGAACGATGGCGCATCGGGCTTCATATACTGAAGCCTCTTTCGTTGGGAACTTCTTGGCTAAAAGGAAAGATTGTTGTGCGAAACTTTCGGTTGAAAAATTTTGCATGAGGCGAGTGTAGGCGCGTAGGTAATAGACGCCTGCCTGCCATTCGTATTCGGAAATTAGATGTGTACTGAAATATCCGTTTTCCTTACACGAGAGTTTTTGACGTACAAGTATAGAGTCCTCGTCATTGAAACATTCGATGTATAGATAGTTGCTGTATGGCAAAAAACGTTCTCCGCTCAAACATGTTACTTGTCCTTCAAGTAAGAGAGTGTCTCCCGGTAGATAGGTATTTTGTTGCAAATTTAAGTATATTTGCTCCGAACGAAAATCTGTTGGAAGTTGTGCGGTAAGGCTTAAATTCGTTAATAAGAGTAATATAAAAAAAGCGTATTTCATATTCCGTAAATTAAAGGCTATTCATGTTGAAGTATACAATATAAAAAAGTTGATTATTTATATTTCCGGGAATTGTAGTAATTACATCATTATTTATTCTCCATAAAGGTATATATAATTCAAATGGAACTTGTGCGTAAGGTTGACTGTCCAATGCTAATTCAAGATGCGTTCGTCTCACGTAGACATCCACGGTGTTTCCAAGGTGATTTGATAAATAGCATCCGGCGGGACCGCTTATAAAATCAATACCTTCTTTTGGAGTAGGTATGGTGTATTTCAAGTAACCATTATCAATTGGATCATTATTTAAGTCTACAGATATGTAGCAATGTATTCCTAAACAATTAGGATTAGCGTCAACTATAGACCAACTTTCTTGCGCATATAATAGAGAAGTTGCAAACAAAATAAAGAATAATATTGCGATGGATTTTGAAATAAGGTGTGTCATAAAACTCGGCTTTAATGATTTGTTAATTAGAAAAAATATTATGCTTGTAGAGTAAGGCAATAGACTATTTAGGAATAGTTATTATTGAAATTCAGTATATTATTTATCTTTCTCTTATATATAGTGTATATAATTAATCTCCCTCCTTTTTCATTGCCAAATATAGTGATTGCCTTTTTATAAAGCAAAGAATAATAGTTTTTTTTATTTTTTTTTAGTAATTGTAATTGGTGATTAGTGCATTGTAAAGGTAGATGGATAGATAGAACAGTCAAATGACTATCTATTGATGTCGATAGCCGAAAAATGTTTGCATCGCAAAGTTCAGATAAACTTTTCTTAATTCAAAAAATACTTTTATCTTCGCAACCGAAATGAAAATAGAAGTATCTGCAGAAATCAGAAACGCTTGTCCGCACTTTGCGGGGGTTGCGATTATCGCCACAGTAAAGAATACGCCTTACTGCGAAGCGTTGTGGCAAAAAATAGACGAATTTACCGTGCGCTATCGAAAAATGTACACCACCGATTCCATCAAGGATATGGCGTCCATCCGTGCCACTCGTGAAGCCTATAAGAAGTGCGGCAAAGATCCCAGCCGCTATCGTCCGTCGGGTGAAGCCTTGTGCAGGCGCATTCTTCGCGGCATTCCTTTGTATCAGATAGATACATTGGTCGACTTGATTAATCTGGTATCCATCCGATACGGTTATTCCATCGGCGGATTCGATGCCGACAAGTTCGAGGGCGATACGCTGACGCTTGGCATAGGAAAGGCCGGTGAGCCTTACGAGGGAATAGGGCGCGGTGAGCTGAATATCGAGGGGATGCCGGTTTATCGGGATGCTGTGGGAGGAGTAGGAACTCCGACCAGCGATAACGAACGCACCAAACTCGGTTTGGAAACGACCCGGCTGCTTGCCATTATCAACGGTTATAGCGGTAAAGACGGTTTGCAGGAAGCGGCGGACTACATGGTAGAACTGTTGAACGAATATGCTTTTGCAGAAAATGTTCGACTGATAGAATTTTAAAGTGATATGGATATAGAAAAGATTTTAACCGGAGGAATCGTTTTTAAGAAAGCGGCTTCGGATAATGGGCGAAAAGAAGAAATAGTAAAAACCAAGGCTAAAAAGAAAACTTATATTACGGGGCTTCATGGTTCGGGAGCTGCGAAAATGAAAGCGGAAATCCGCAAAAAAAGAGCCAATCGGCATAAAGGAAAGTGATGGCGAATCGTTGGCGGTTCTGCTACCACGGGGAAGTCGTAGGCTCTTGTTGTTCATATTTCGACTTCCCGTTCTAAATTGTTGTCTTCTTTTTTCTGAAATTATTTATTACGATAAGATTATAGCCTTTGGTCGGCGACTTTCCTTATCCTTTGCTTATCGGTCCATCAGAAGCCTTTAAAAGTCTTGAACATTGTTTCGTTTATTTTTGTTATAGGGTAGTGAGTTCTAACAAGACTTACGCCATTC
>CAYXZF010000006.1:0-51703 GCA_964469845.1 uncultured Phocaeicola sp. | reverse complement strand
TTGTGCAACTTTTTCATTTATAAATAATTAGAAATTTAATTCAACCAACGAGTTTGTAAGAGGAGTGGGATTCATGTTGTTGGTCGTATCTTCAGAATAGTCGGAACATTTTCGGCGTAATGCTTCTTTCATGCAATAGGCTTCGATGCCTAATGAAGCCGCTTTCGTTGGCCTGCGAAGCCGCTTTCAACACCCGATGAAGCCGCTTTCATTTTTTCGCCCTTACAAGTTCTCCTCAGCTGCTTTCATTTGCCTGTCGTTCGAAGCGATAGAACCGGATTGTCCGTGAAATAAGGCTCCTGTTTCATCTGTTTTTCGCGTGACAGAGTGGGATGAGACAGGTAGCCTGCTGCAAGGCTTGATATACCTCGTTGGATTAGTCCGAGCTGCCCGTTGCTAATGACAACGCAGCCCGTTACATTTTATTCGGCATAAAGTAACATCCGTTCGATAGCCGGATATGCCTTTTTCATGACTCTCTTTTTTACATTAATGTAAGCTGTATTTATCAATGGCAGAAGAATAAAACATGACTTAGTGCCTATATATAATAAGGTATAAAATGTTATATGTTGAAAAACATAGTTTAGAAACATTAGGTGGAAAGTTGGAAGTTTGAATAATAATTCCTAATTTGCGCTCCGTTTTTGAGAGAGGTGAAAAACACTCTTTAATGTATTATATTTAAACCTTAGATATCATGAAAGTATATCAGACTAACGAAATCAAGAACATTGCACTTCTTGGCAATGATGGATCAGGTAAAACCACCCTCACTGAAGCGTTGCTTTATGAGAGTGGCATCATAAAACGTCGCGGTAGAATTACGGCTAAGAACACAGTGAGCGACTATTTCCCCGTTGAACAGGAATATGGATATTCGGTATTCTCTACCGTTTACCACGTGGAATGGAATAATAAGAAACTTAATATCATAGATTGTCCGGGCAGTGACGACTTTGTGGGTGCGGCCATGACAGCACTGAACGTGACCGATACCGCCATCTTGTTGCTCAACGGTCAGTATGGCCCCGAAGTAGGTACACAAAACCACTTTCGTTACACCGAAAAATTAGGTAAACCGGTCATCTTCCTTGTGAATCAGCTTGACCATGAAAAGTGTGACTACGACAATGTGTTGGAACAACTAAAGAGCATTTACGGCTCGAAGGTAGTGCCTGTGCAATATCCGCTTGAAACAGGTCCGAACTTCCACGAACTTATCGATGTGTTGCTGATGAAGAAATATTCGTGGGGGCCCGAAGGCGGTGCGCCGACCATCGAAGAAATTCCCGCATCGGAGATGGATAAGGCCATGGAAATGCACAAGGCGTTGGTGGAGGCGGCTGCCGAACACGATGAAACTTTGATGGAAAAGTTCTTTGAAACCGAATCGCTGACCGAAGACGAAATGCGCGAAGGTATCCGTAAAGGCTTGGCTGCGCGCGGTATGTTCCCGGTGTTCTGTGTCTGCGCGGGCAAGGATATGGGTGTTCGCCGACTGATGGAATTCCTTGGCAATGTGGTTCCGTTTGTAGATGAAATGCCGCCGGTACATAACACCCGCGGTGAAGTGGTGGAACCGAATGCCGATGGTCCGACCTCATTGTTCTTCTTCAAAACAGCGGTTGAACCGCACATTGGCGGTGTGCAGTATTTCAAAGTGATGAGCGGTAAGGTTCGCGAAGGCGATGACTTGTCCAATGCCGACCGTGGCTCGAAAGAACGCATGGCGCAGCTCTTTGTCTGTGCGGGTGCCAACCGTATTCCGGTGGAGGAACTTCGTGCGGGCGACATCGGTTGTACCGTGAAGCTGAAAGACGTGAAAACCGGCAACACTCTGAATGGTAAGGACTGCGAAAACCGATTTAACTTTATCAAATATCCGAATCCGAAGTATTCGCGCGCCATCAAGCCGGTGAATGAAGCCGATGTGGAAAAGATGATGGTTATCCTTAACCGTATGCGTGAAGAAGACCCGACATGGGTGGTGGAACAGAGTAAGGAACTGAAGCAGACCATCGTTTACGGTCAGGGTGAGTTCCATCTCCGTACCTTGAAGTGGCGTTTGGAAAACAACGAAAAACTGATGATAACTTACAGCGAACCGAAAATTCCGTATCGCGAAACCATCACAAAGGCTGCCCGTGCAGATTATCGACACAAGAAGCAGTCGGGCGGTGCCGGTCAGTTTGGTGAAGTGCATCTCATTGTAGAGCCTTATTACGAAGGCATGCCGTTGCCCGAAACTTATCGCTTTAACGGTCAGGAATTTAAAATGAACGTGAAAGGGCAGGAGGAAATCCCCTTGGAATGGGGCGGTAAATTGGTGTTTGTCAATAGTGTGGTAGGCGGTGCCATCGATGCGCGCTTCATGCCAGCTATTCTGAAAGGTATCATGAGTCGCATGGAGCAGGGTCCGCTGACCGGTTCGTATGCCCGCGATGTGCGCGTGATTGTTTATGATGGCAAAATGCACCCGGTAGACTCTAACGAAATATCTTTCATGCTGGCAGGTCGTAATGCGTTCAGTGAAGCCTTTAAGAACGCCGGTCCGAAGATTTTGGAACCGATTTATGATGTGGAAGTGTTTGTGCCGAGCGACAAGATGGGTGATGTGATGAGTGACCTTCAGGGTCGTCGCGGTATGATTATGGGCATGAGCAGTGAAAACGGTTATGAAAAACTTGCCGCCAAGGTGCCTTTGAAAGAAATGTCCAACTATTCCACTTCGCTCAGTTCGCTGACCGGTGGTCGGGCATCGTTCATCATGAAGTTCGCCAGTTACGAACTTGTGCCGGGTGATGTTCAGGATAAGTTGATGAAAGAATTTGAAGCTTCGCAGACAGAAGAATAACAAACTTTTAAATTTGACTGATAAAAAGGGCGTGTTTGGTTAAAAACATGCCCTTTTTTGCTTAAGTAAGTTTAAACTTTTTGTCTTTTTAAGTGGGTGCGTGCTTAATTTTTTATTATTTTTGCAAAACCAAGAGTCATTTCTTTTGTTATAGTTATGAAAATGGTAGTTAAAACGGCGCTTTGGGTTAATTATAGGAAACTCTCCTTTAAATAAGGTTAATGTACTATGCGGAAACCAAAAACACCTTTAAATTTGCCGACATGAAGAAGTCTACTATTTGGATATTAGGAATTGTAATGGGACTGTCATTTCTCAGTTTGCTCTATTTACAGGTGAGCTATATTGAAGAAATGGTGAAGATGCGCCGCGAACAGTTTGACGAGTCGGTGCAGCGAAGTCTTGACCAGGCTTGCCGAAACATCGAATTGATGGAAACGAAGCAGTATCTGGAAGCTGATGCGGCCGCTATGGAGCGGACGGCGCAGCAGGTCAGTGAGTTGGAGAATATGAATCACTCACATGTGAGCGATGATGAAGTGGTGAAGTACACTCAGCGTTACTATATCAGTTCATCGGGCGGACTGAATAGTTTCAAATGGGAAATGAAAGTGCAGCCCAACGTGCCGAAGACGATTATATCCACCGGAAAGAATGTGTCGCAGACCTCAAGGACGCTGCGCGAAATCTTGAAGGACAGATATCAGTATCAGCGTGCGTTGCTGGACGAAGTGGTCTATAACATATTGCATACAGCCAGTGACAAACCGTTGAATCAACGGGTTAATTTCAAGCAATTGGACGCTTTCCTGAAAATGGAACTGCGTAACAACGGCATTGACATTCCCTATCATTTCACGGTGACCGACCGTGTGGGGACGATGATTTATCATTGTTCGGACTATATTTCCGATGGAAGTGAAACGCTTTATTCGCGCATCCTGTTCAAGAATGACCCGCCTGCCCGTATGGGAATGGTGAATGTACACTTCCCGACATTGGACAACTATATCTTCAGTTCGGTGCGTTTCATGATACCTTCGGTCATTTTTACCTTTGTGCTGTTGGTGACGTTCATCTTTACCATTTACATCATCTTCCGCCAGAAGAAGCTGACCGAGATAAAGAACGACTTCATCAACAACATGACGCACGAGTTCAAAACGCCGATTTCCACCATATCGTTGGCTGCCCAAATGTTGCAGGACCCGGCAGTGGGCAAGTCGCCCGCCATGTTCCAACATATTTCGGGAGTAATCAATGACGAGACGAAGCGTTTGCGCTTTCAAGTAGAAAAGGTACTTCAGATGTCGATGTTCGAACGCCAGAAGGCGACTTTGAAGATGAAGGACGTCAATGCGAATGAACTGATAGCGGGAGTAATCAATACTTTTGCGCTGAAAGCGGAGAAGAACAACGGTTCCATTACTTCCGAGTTGGATGCGCAGAGTCCGTGGGTGTTTGTGGATGAGATGCACTTTACCAATGTCATTTTCAATCTGCTGGACAATGCGGTCAAGTACAAGAAGACGGACGGGAAATTGTTGCTGGATGTACGTACTTGGAATGAAGCAGACAAACTTTACATATCTATACAAGACAACGGTATAGGTATCAAGAAGGAAAATCTGAAAAAGATATTCGATAAGTTCTATCGGGTGCATACCGGAAACCTGCACGATGTGAAAGGATTCGGATTGGGCTTGGCGTACGTGAAAAAGATTATTCAGGATCACAAAGGTGTTATCCGCGCCGAGAGTGAACTGAATGTCGGAACTAAATTTATAATTGTATTACCAATATTAAAAAATGAATGATATGGACGAGAAATTGCGTATCCTGTTGTGCGAAGATGATGAAAATCTTGGCATGCTTTTGAGAGAATACTTGCAGGCGAAGGGCTATTCGGCTGAACTTTGCCCGGATGGTGAGGCCGGTATTAAGGCTTTCTTGAAGAATAAATACGACCTGTGTGTGTTGGATGTGATGATGCCGAAGAAGGATGGATTCACGTTGGCGCAGGAAATCCGTCAGGTCAATGCGCAGATTCCTATTATCTTCTTGACGGCAAAGACGCTGAAGGAAGATATTTTGGAAGGATTCAAGATTGGTGCGGACGACTACATTACCAAACCTTTCAGTATGGAAGAGCTGACTTTCCGTATCGAAGCCATTCTGCGACGGGTGCGCGGCAAACGCAACAAGGACACCAACATGTATAAAATCGGTCGGTTTACGTTCGATACCCAGAAACAGTTGCTTACCATCGATGACAAGCAGACCAAGCTGACCACCAAGGAGTCGGAATTGTTGGGCTTGCTTTGCGCTCATGCAAACGAAATCCTTCAACGAGACTTCGCTTTGAAGACCATCTGGATAGATGATAATTACTTCAATGCCCGTAGTATGGATGTGTACATCACCAAGTTGCGAAAGCATCTGAAAGAAGACGACTCCATCGAGATTATCAATATCCACGGTAAGGGTTACAAACTGATTACTCCGGAAGTGGAATGACATAAAAAAGCCCGAAACAAAAAGTTTCGGGCTTTTTTATGTTTCTTTTTCTGTGATTTTTTTTGATTAGTCTTCCACTTTCTTGTTCAATACGATGTGAAGAATCAAGCCGACAACAATCAGGGCGACAGAGCTACCCAATACGGTATTGTTGTTGATAGCGGAACTACCTGAGAAGAAGATAGCAATCAAAATAACAGCGGCAATAATTACCAGCAGCAGACCTAAATTTTTCAGTAAGCTTTTCATGTGTGTCTTTTTATTTAATAGATTATTTTATTCTAGTGTACAAATTAACGCATAATTCTTTTATTAAAGAAATAATTTCGAGAAAAAAACGAGAAAAGGGGGAAAAGTTTAATCTTTCGTGTTCGTAAAGACTTTCTTAAGTACTTTTTGCCCGATTTCCAATTCTTCCAAGGGAACTCCTTCCAATGCTTCTTTCAGCGTCTGATTGGCAACGGCGAAAGCCCGGTCTTCCAACTCTCGTCCGGTCTTGGTGAGATGGATAAGGTTTGTGCGTCGGTCGCGCTTGTCGGAGATACGTACCACCAAGTGCTGTTTTTCCATGTTGTCTATCAGTCGCGTCATGCTCGGCTTGTCCTTGAAGGTAGCGTTGCACAGCTCCTGTTGGGTGATGCCGTCCTTTTCCCATAGTGAGAGCAGGATGGTCCATTGTTCGGGAGAAATGTCAATACCGTTCTGACGGAAGTTTCGGCTGAGCTTGCGGTTGATGGCGGTCGAAACTTTGCCATTCAGAATAGCAAAGATAAGTTGAATATCGAATTTAAATGAATCTGCCATAGTTAATAATTGTTTGAACAACATTTGCAAAGTTACGATTCCTCTTTGAATAATCAGTCTCTCAAATTCAAAAAAAACTAAAAATGAGCAGAAAAAGAGGTTGTTTTTAGTGTTTGACGCAAAGTTTTAGGGGGAAATCTTTGTGAGTTTGTGGAAAAAGCGTACCTTTGCACTCGCATTTTAAAATTTTTATTTAATCATTTAATTAACGTAAGTATGAATCAATACGAAACCGTTTTCATTTTGACTCCCGTTTTATCTGATGTTCAGATGAAGGAAGCGGTAGAAAAATTCAAGGGTATTCTCGCAGCGGAAGGTGCTGAGATTATCAGTGAAGAAAACTGGGGCTTGAAGAAATTGGCTTACCCCATCGAAAAGAAATCAACCGGATTTTATCAGTTGATAGAGTTTAAGGCAGATCCGACAACTATCCAGAAGTTGGAAGTGAACTATCGTCGTGACGAACGCGTTCTTCGCTATTTGACTATCAAGTTGGATAAGTATGCCGCTGAATATGCTGCTAAGAGAAGAAATGTTAAATCAGCTAAGAAGGAGGACTAATTTATGGCACAGCAACAATCAGAAATCAGATATTTAACACCTCCATCAGTAGATGTTAAGAAGAAAAAGTATTGTCGTTTCAAAAAGAGCGGCATCAAGTATATCGACTACAAGGATCCTGAATTCTTGAAGAAGTTCTTGAACGAACAGGGTAAGATTCTTCCTCGTCGTATCACAGGTACTTCTTTGAAGTTCCAGCGTCGCATTGCACAGGCAGTGAAGAGAGCACGTCACTTGGCGTTACTTCCATTTGTTACTGACATGATGAAATAATAAGGAGGAATAGATATGGAAATTATTTTGAAAGAAGACGTAGTAAACTTGGGCTACAAGAATGATATTGTAACTGTAAAGTCTGGTTACGGCCGTAATTATCTTATTCCGACTGGTAAAGCTGTCATCGCTTCTCCCGCAGCCAAGAAGATGTTGGCTGAAGATTTGAAGCAGCGTGCTCACAAATTGGAAAAGATTAAGAAAGATGCAGAAGAGTTGGCAGAACAGTTGAAGGGAGTATCTTTGACTATTGCTACTAAGGTTAGTGCCACAGGCACTATCTTCGGTTCTGTAAGCAACCTCCAGATTGCAGAAGAGTTGGCTAAGTTGGGTCACAACGTAGATCGTAAGATTATCTTCGTGAAGGGTGTGAAAGAAGTAGGCAGCTATACTGCTACCGTGAAGCTCCACAAGGAAGTTTCTGTAGAAATTCCGTTCGAAGTAGTTGCAGAAGCAGAATAAATGATTTATTCATAGACTTAGAAAGTCCGATTCTCGAAAAAAGAGAGTCGGACTTTTTTGTTTGGGGCGTATAAGTGGATTGTTCGTTACAAAAAATGAGTGAATGTATCGGGGTGACGACACATTCACTCATCATTTCTCTCTTTTTCGGAATTTTCAATTTTATTCAGCAACAGCAACCTGAGTTGAATCGCAGCATGTTGCTGTTGAATCGTTGCAACAAGCCTTGGTCGAATCACTGCAACAAGAGTCTGCTTCTTCAACTACTGTTTCTTCTACAGCTGCTGTAGATTCTGCATTTTCTGCATTGTTGTTGGCAGCCTTGTTACCGCATGAAGCGAAAGAAACTGCTGCAAAAGCTACGAATACAAATACTAACTTTTTCATTTCTTTTTACCTTTTTAAATCTGTTATACTAATAGTGTTTTTAAAAACGGCGCAAAGTTATATACTTTTTTTATAAGTTGTATCCGAAAAAGACTATTTTTTTTTGACTTTTTTTTCTTTAACGATAAGTCTTTTTGGTAACGGAAAAAAGCTCATTCTTCGGCGATGCTGTTGTATAAGAATCGCTTAATGCTCTTTTTGGGCGTTTTTTCAAACTCGGTGGGGTAGAGTTGAATCCTGCTCACTTGTTCGTAATTGCCCACCAATTTGTTCAAGTTCTTCAAGTTTTCGTCCATTACAGCTTTCAGGTTGTCCGGAGTGTTCAGACCCAGTGCGTCCAGTCCCGGGTAGTCGGGATAAACTAAGGCAACCAGTTTTTTGTTGCGTTCGATAATCAGACTTTCGAGTACAAACGGCAGGTTGTTCAATTTGGCTTCTATTTCTTCGGGGAAGACGTTCTGTCCGCTGGAACTTAGAATCATGGTCTTGCTTCGGCCGCGGATGTAGATGTATCCGTTTTCATCGGTAGTACCGAGGTCGCCTGTCTTCAGCCAGCCGTCTTCTGTAAATACTTCGCGGGTGGCCTCTTCGTTTTTATAGTAGCCTTTCATCACGTTTTCGCCGCGTACTTGAATTTCGCCTGCGGTGTTGTAAGGATCGTCCGAGTCGATGCGTACTTCCATGGTGGGAAGAATCTTTCCCGAAGAGCCAGGGATGAATTCGTCCCATCCGGCGTAGCTGATAAGCGGAGCGCATTCGGTCATGCCGTAGCCGATAGTGAACGGGAACTTGATTTTAAAGAAGAACTCTGTCACTTCGGGATTCATGGCTGCGCCACCGATGATGACTTCGCGGAATCGTCCGCCCAACGCGTCTACAATCTTTTTGCGTATTTGGCTGTAGATTTGGTTGTCCAGCAGGGGAATGTTGAGTGCCCACTTCATCGATCGTTTGTTGATGATGGGCTGGATGACGTTCTTGTAAATCTTCTCGATGACGAGGGGGACGGTGATGATAAGGTTGGGTTTCACTTCATCGAATGCTTTCATCAGAATCTTGGGCGACGGAGTTTTGCTCAGCAGTGTAACGTGCGTACCCACGGCAGTGGCGGTCAGGAAGTCGAATGCGCAACCATAGGCGTGTGCCAACGGAAGGAAAGATACGATTCGTTCGCCTTTCTTCAGCAGTCCGGAGTGGATGCCGAATACTACGTTTCCTGCCAAGTTATTGCCGGTGAGCATTACTCCCTTGCTGAATCCTGTTGTGCCGGAGGTGTAGTTCAGCAGCATTACCTTGTCGTTGGACAGTTCCGTATAGACCACGTTTTCTTTTTGAAATCCGTAGGGGTAAGCCTTGCTCATGGCGGTGTTGATGTTTCGGATGAACTTCTGGATGGTTTCACCGTCGCGTTGATGCAGACAGCGGAAGTCGGTCAGTGAGAAGACGCCTCGCAAGTTGCTGATGGCATCTTCTTCCAGGTTTTCCCAAATCTGGTCGCTGGTAAACAGGAAAGTCGATTCGGAATGGTTGATGATGTGGTGTACATCATTGGGCTTGAAATCTTGAAGGATGGGCACAACGATGGCGCCATAGGTGACAGTGGCCATGTAGGCGATGCACCATCGGGAAGTGTTTTTGCCAATCAAGGAAATCTTGTCTCCTCGACGCAGGCTGCAGTGTTGGAATATCAGATGTAGCTTGGCTATTTCTTCGGCCACTTGGCCATAGGTGAATGTGAAGTCTTCTCCATAGTCAGTATAGAGGGGGAGATCCCAGTTTTCCTTGAAGCTATTTTCGTATAGCTTGATAAAGTTCTCTTTTACCATTGCACAAAGTTTGAAATAATGTGCAAAAATAAGGATAATTATTGGATTTCTAAAAGAATTAAGAAGAATTATAACTAACTTTGCACATTCAAACATTAGAATTATGATAGATACGACCGTTTTTCAAAATAAGACAGCCGTTTACTACACGTTGGGCTGCAAGTTGAACTTCTCGGAAACATCCACCATCGGACGGATGTTGAAAGAGGCCGGAGTGCGCACGGCTCGCAAAGGGGAGCAGGCTGACCTCTGCATCATCAATACTTGTTCGGTGACCGAAGTGGCGGACAAGAAGTGTCGGCAAGCCATCCACCGTTTGGTAAAGAACCATCCGGGGGCTTTTGTGGTGGTGACCGGTTGTTATGCCCAGCTCAAGCCGGACCAAGTGGCCTCCATCGAGGGGGTGGATGTGGTGCTGGGAGCCGAACAGAAAGGCGAACTGCTGAACTACTTGGGCAATTTGGAGAAGAACGCCAAGGGTGAGGCCGTGACCAGTGCTTTCAAGGACATCCGCCGGTTTTCTCCGTCGTGTTCTCGCGGCGACCGTACACGCTATTTCTTGAAGGTGCAGGACGGATGCGATTATTTCTGTTCTTATTGTACCATCCCGTTTGCCCGCGGACGAAGCCGTAACGGAAAGATTGAGGACATTGTGGCGCAAGCCCGTCAGGCAGCTGCCGAAGGAGGGAAGGAAATAGTCATCACCGGGGTGAACATCGGAGATTTCGGAAAGAGCACCGGCGAGACCTTTTTTGATTTAATCAGAGAATTGGACAAGGTAGAGGGCATTGAGCGTTATCGCATCTCGTCCATCGAGCCGAATCTGCTGACCGATGAAATCATTGACTTCGTGGCTCGTTCGCGTGCTTTCATGCCCCACTTTCACATTCCTCTTCAAAGCGGATGTGACGAGGTGTTGAAACTGATGCGCCGCCGTTACGATACGGCTCTCTTTGCCCATAAAATACAGAAAATCAAAGAGGTGATGCCTCATGCCTTTATCGGTGTGGATGTAATTGTCGGTGCGCGTGGCGAAACGGAGGAATACTTCCAAAGGGCTTACGAATTCTTGCAGGGGCTGGATGTCACCCAATTGCACGTGTTCAGCTATTCCGAACGACCGGGTACGCAGGCGTTGAAAATAGACCATGTGGTATCGGCGGAGGAGAAGCATCGTCGCAGTCAGTTGTTGTTAGCCTTGTCCGATGAGAAGACCCGTGCGTTTTATGCCTCGCACATCGGCAGCGAAGCCGTAGTGCTGATGGAGAAGTCGAAAGCCGGCTTGCCGATGCACGGCTTTACGGACAATTATGTCCGTGTGGAGCTGGAACGCGATGAGCGGTTGGACAACTGTTTGCTTCGGGTGCGTATGGGAGAGTTTAACGAAGATGGAACGGCCTTGCGAGGGACGATTGTTTCGCATTAAAGTAAGAGTATGGATAAAGTGGCGGTTGTCATATTGAATTGGAACGGGCTGGAGATGCTTCGCCGTTTTCTGCCGAAGGTGGTGGATTGTTCGCAGGGGGAAGGCGTTCGCGTCTACGTGGCGGACAATGCTTCTTCCGATGCTTCTTGTGAATGGGTGCGCGAAGCCTTTCCGCAGGTAGGTCTGATAAAATTGTCGGAAAACTACGGCTTTGCCGAAGGTTATAACCGTGCCTTGGCGGAGCTGGAGGCGGAGTATGTGGTGTTGCTGAACAGCGATGTGGAGGTCACTCCCAATTGGCTCGTCCCCCTGTTGAACTACATGGAGAACCATCCCGAAGTGGCTGCTTGCCAGCCCAAATTGAAAAGTTGGCGCGATAAAAACTGTTTTGAGTACGCCGGAGCTTCGGGCGGCTATTTGGACAAATACGGCTATCCTTTCTGTCGGGGACGAATCTTCGATGTGGTGGAGTGCGACCACGGTCAGTATGATGATGTGGTCTCCGTGCTGTGGGCGAGCGGTGCCGCCCTTTTCATCCGTTTGGAAGATTATCGTCGGGTAGGCGGATTGGACGAACGCTTTTTTGCTCACATGGAGGAAATAGACCTCTGTTGGCGGCTTCGCAGTAGGGGACGGTGGATAGTCTGTGTGCCGCAGAGCGAAGTCTATCACGTGGGTGCGGCCACTTTGAAGAAAGAAAATCCCCGCAAGACCTTTCTCAATTTTCGGAACAACTTGCTGATGCTTTACAAAAACTTGCCCGACAAGGAGCTTTACCGCGTGTTGTTTGTCCGCGGTTGGCTCGACCGTCTTGCCATTCTCGTTTTTTGGCTGAAAGGCGACCGTGCCAATGCCTCTGCCGTGATACAGGCTCGCAAGGAATTTAAAAGTCTCTGCCACCGATTTGCTTCCGACCGCCGGGAAAATCTGCGTTGCTCGGTAAACAGTGCCATTCCCGAACGTGTCGGTTACAGCATCCTGTGGCGGTATTACGTGCAGCATCGGCGGACGTTTGCGTAACTGAAGATTTTTTTACTTGTTTCTAACCTCTTTTTTCTTCCAGAAGTTGAATCCGGCATAAAGGCGAAGGGTGCCGAAAGAATTGGTGACGGAAAGGTTAGGTTTGCGGTAGTCGTAGGTGTGGAGCACAAGTGCGGCTCCGGCGAAGTACTTGCTGTTGTTGAAGACTATGCCCGCACGAGTGATGAGGTCGAAGTTGATATCTTTTATCCAGTGTTCGTTTTTGAAGTTCCGGTCATCGATGCGCGATTTCTTATAACCGATGCCCGGAAGGAGCGAGAGATTGGATGCCCAATGACGGGCAAAAACCCAATTGTAGCCATAGCCGAATCCTAAGCTGTAGTCCGAATACTTGATGTTGCTGAATTGCAGGCTGGGGTTCAGTTGGCGGAGAAGCGGAAGCGGAAGCCGTTCGTAGTCGAAGGAGATGCGATGCTGCGAGTAGGAGAAGCCTGCCATGAATGAGCCGGAGCTGCGCCGTTGGTTGGTGGACTGGCTGTAGACGGCGGGGTAGGAGAATCGTTTGTGATTGAATATCCAATAGGCATTCAGGCCTTTGATACGACTTTCCAATCCATCGAAACTCACGTCCTTGATGGGAGTGTCGAGATGAAAACCGCTGTGCGAACGTAGCTTGAAGTCGCTTCCCGTCTTGCGATAATAGAGGTCTATGCCGAACTTGGAGCTATAGATGTTAAGCGACATTTCTTTCTTTTTGGGCTTGTTTTTGTTGCTTCCGAAGAGGTCTTCCACATCGAACGTATAGCCAAGGAAAATCCACCGCCAACCGAAGTACACCCCCAGTTTCGTGCCCAGACTGGGCGAGAAGTTCAGCCGCTGTTCCTTGCTTCCGCTGCCGGTGCCCAATCGGTAATGTTCATACCAAAGGCTGTGTTCCAACATAAAGGCTAAGTTGTAGAGGTTGGGGGCGATGTAGTTGGTGTCGATGGCGTTAAAGTCCTTCACTTCCCGCCGGATGCGTCGGCCGGTGTGTCGTACCACGGTAGCAATGTCATCGGTAAGGTTTGCTACTCCTCCGGTCAACGAGGCCAGTATCGTCCGGCGTTCCTGCACAATCGTGTCCCGCTGTTCCGTTGTCTGTGCGCTTAATGCGAGAGAAAGGAACAGTAATAAGGGGATGAGCACGAGGTGTTTGCAGGCTTTCGGCATGGCTCGTTTATAGCTTGTTTAGGATGCGATCCATCACCCAGTTGGTGGTGGTGGCACTCAGCCCGTCGCACGTACAGATGCTCTTTCCTTGCAGGTGTTCTACCACTGCTTGTATCAGCGGAAGCTGTACGTGAGGCGGATTTTGCGGCAGGAATGTTTCAACGCCTTCTGCCGTTTGCAGGCAGATAGGTTCGTAGGTGTAGACCGAAAAACTGAGCATGCCCTTGTCACCCATGATTTCGATACGGTCTTCTTTGGCCGACTCGAAAGCGACGAAGCACCACGAGCCGGATCCTGACAAACCGGATTCAAATTTGAAGCAGGCGCTGACGGTATCTTCCACTTCGTACAGTTTGCCCCGGTTGCTCTTGAATCCTTCGGCTTCGAGAATACAGCCGAACATATCCTGCAGGAGATCCAGTTGATGGGGAGCCAGGTCGTAAAAGTAGCCGCCTCCGGCGATGTTGGCTTGTACTCGCCACGGAAGATTTTTGTTATTATAGTCCATTGCGCGCGGAGGCTGTGCAAAGCGTATCTGCACGTTGAGTACATTGCCGATAGCTCCTTGGTCCACCATTTCGCGAACCTTTTGAAAATAGGGGAGATAACGTCGATAGTAGGCTACAAAGCAGGGAACACCCGTTTCCTGCGAGATGCGGTTGATGCGGGTGCAGTCTTCATAACTGGCAGCCATGGGCTTTTCGATGTAGACGGGTTTGCCGGCTTTCATGGCCATGATGGCGAAAAGGGCATGTGTGGATGGAGGAGTGGCGATGTAGATGGCATTGACATCTTCATCGCCTATCAGGAGTTGCGGGTCGTTGTACCATCGGGGAATGTGATTTCGGCGGGCGTACGACTCGGCCTTTTCGGCATTTCGGCTCATGACGGCCACTACTTCGGAGTTGCGTATCATGCTGAAAGCAGGTCCGCTTTTCTTCTCGGTCACTTCTCCGCAACCGATGAAGCCCCATTTGACTTTATCTAATGTAATCATGTGTGCTGACTTTTATATTATCGGATGGAATACTTGTTCAGTATTTGTCGGAACTCTTTTGTCCGCTTGTATCGGTCGAGCCAGGCGTTCAGAGTATCCAACAATAGGGGACTGTTTGGGTGGACACCCCACGAATAGAATTGAGTGAAACTGATGTCGGTACCGATGTCGAGGACGGGAAGTTCCTTGATGGCTGTCCGGGCGATGCTTTCGTCACAGACGGTGTAGTCTATTTCACCATACGCTACCATCGCCAACAGTTGTTCGGGTCCGTATTTGTCTATCTCATGGATGTAAATCGTGTCACCGATTTCATTGCTGAGGTTGCGGATGCGATAGATAGACGGCGAACCTTTTGCTACGTGCAAGGTTTTGCCGGAGAGTTCCAGTTGGCTTTTGATGTAAAGGCTGTCGTTGCCTGTCTGTGGCTTGCGTTGCACCAATACTTGTTTGCTCAGCAGGATGGGATGGGTGAAAGCGATGGAATCCCGACGGTCGCTGGTGATGAGTACGTTGTTGGCGAGCAGATCGTACGTACCGTTTCGAAGCCCATCGGTTCTTTTCTCGATGGTCATGTCGGGAGTAATATCTATTTTCAGCCCTTTTTCGCGGCCGAAAGCCAAAAGCAGGTCGTAGTGCAACCCTTCGAGGGTGTCACCTTGCGCATGAAAACTGAGTGAGTTATATTCTGTGACAGCGTGAAGCACGCCGGAAGACAGAATTTCGGCGTAATCGCGCGGTGCGGATGCTGCTCCGGCTTCTTTCCTGCAATAAGAAAGAAACTCGGAAAGCAGGACGGCTGTTACTCCCAATGTGACATATCTCAGATACTTTTTCATAGTTGCTAAGGAGTTAGTCAAAGAAATTCCACGAAATGCCCAATTTCAGCAAACGCGGATTGACCGGATAGTGTGGTGCCAGGAAGTAGCGCGAATTACCGGAGTTTTGGTTTACATTGTACATCATCAAGTAGATGCGCGTACGCTTCAGGTGAAGATTGGCATAGACATTGACGATGGGGCAACCGCCGATGGCTACTTGATTGTCGGGGTTCTGCAGATAGAACTGGCCGATGACGGGGGAATAGTCGGGGGCGGTGTACTTGGTGAAGTAACGGATGTCGGCACCCAATTCCACTTGAAGTACTTTCTTTGCCAATCCGGTTTTGATATAGAGATTTCCGTAAGCCGATAGTTCGGGTAACGGAAGAATGGATTGTTCGCTCGACTTTTGGTAAACCACTTCGCCGTCTAAGTGGAAGATGCCTGCTTTCAGCCTCTGTTGCCAGGCGGCGGTAAACACTTGGATGTTGCCGTCGTTTTGGCGTACGGCAGCATTGTTCTTGAAAGAGGTGATTTCGCCTTGGCTGTTGGTGACGGGTACACTTGTATTGGCCAGGTAGGTGTAGTTCTTGATGTTCTCTACGCCTGCGCGCAGGGTTGTCCCCAGTTTTTGAAAATTCAGTTTGCCTTCCACCCGTGTACGTAGCGTTTTCGATAGATTATCATTGTCCCACCAATAGTGTTTGGAGTGGAAGTGGCGGTAATAGAAGATAGGGGCGAGATTTTTGATAAAGGCATTGGCTTCCAAACGAACAGAGTCACCTAAAAAAATGAAGTTCAAGTCACCGTTGCCCTCGATACGGAATTGACCGGCATCTTCACCGGCTACAGCCACTTCACCCATTACTTTGTAATGAAGCGTCTTTCCCTGTTCTTTTAGCAATTCGCCGCCTACGTAAACCACGTTCTCTTTATAGTGACGGGTGATTCTTTCGGCAGTTTCAGTCGAATCGGGTAGGGTGAAGTCGCGGTATTCGTGGGTGAGAAAAGCGGTGAGTCCGGCTTTTGCCCACTTATTGAAACCTTCGCGCAAGGAGATGCCGAAAGTATTTCGGATGGAAGTTCTTCGGCTCTGATCGATGGAGTCATTGCCGAAATAGGTGTTTTCAAACAACTCTCGATTTTGCGCATCGTCCTGCGTGATGTATTTACGTCCGTTCAAATCCACTTCTGCTGTATGAATGAAACTGGTGACAGGCACAAACTCACGGGCAGGCGGTATGCTATCGTTGGTGGGTGCGATGGAGTCGGTCGGCTGTTTTTCTATGGATATATCCTTATCTTTGTAAAAGCCGAGGTTATAGCGTTGGGTAAGGAAAACGTGATAACTGGTGTTATGATTCCACACCTTATTTAATGTAGTGGGGATGTCGGTAGAATTGTACTGTTTCTTGCCCTCGGCCATATCCAGCGGGTCGGTGATGTAACGGTCGTCGGTGATACCGCCGTTTTCGCGCATCTTCAGGTTGTCGTTGTTAAAGATGAAGTGCATGTCGTACTTGTCTCCCCGGTAGCTGGAGAAGAGTCCGCCGTTGAATTGGGCGGTGGATTGGTTGTTGTACATACCTCGTCCGTAAAGGTAGTCGATGTAGAAGCCGAAGCCTAATCGTTTGTTGGCATTTACGGCAAAGTAAGATTTGAATCGTTCCTCACTGTTTCGGCTGTTGAAACTTTTGTAGTAAGTCAGGTTGGTGAAGGGCGATAGTGTGTTGGTGAAAGTTACGTCTTCGGGACGCAACACCGTAAGGTCGTATGGATCGGTGAAGAAGAATTGGCTTTCTTCCCGTCGGTCGAAAAAAATGCGCATGAGGCGCGGTGAGCCTAAGTTTCCCAGATAATTGTATTGTCCGGTCGGCCCTCCGGTGTCGTTTGAGTTTTGGAAACCGGCCGAAAGAGTGTCTACGGGTACGGGGACGATGTTGCCTAAACGGCGGGTCACTTTCCACGAGTAAAGTCCGATGGGGATGGTATTGGCATCGGTGACGGCGGTTGTGTCGATAGGATTGCCGTTGCGGTCACGATTTCCCAGGCTCATGCCACTGGCTGATGAGCCGTATCGGTTACTGAGCGTGTTTTGCGCGGCCGCTGTACAAGGCCGGCACAACAAGAGTATGAGTATATAAATGTAGAACTGTTTCATAATGCTGACAAAGATACAATATAAAACGAAAAGGAGAAACTTTCCGTGGAAGAAAGCTGCTCCTTTTTATCGTTCCTTTAAATTTTATTATACTTATGCGGGCTTGATAATCTCCATGCCGATGCGGATGGCCTGTTCGTTCATGGGGATAAGTTTGTGGTGACGTTCGGGTAATGTTTTGCGTAAAGCTTTCAATACACTTTCAATTTCGACTATCGGACGGAGTTTTAGCAATCCGCCTAATACAATCATGTTGAAAGTCTTGGCCATGCCTCGTTCGTTGGCTTCGTCCATGGCATCGATGCGGTATACTTGGATGTCCTTACGTGTGGGAGGCTCCATGATGCCGTATCCGTCATAAATCAGAATGCCGCCGGGCTTTACCTTATCTTCAAATTTAGCCAATGAAGGCTGGTTAAGAATGATGGCCGTGTCGTATTGGCTCAAAATGGGGGAGGAGATGCGGTCGTTGCTTACGATGACCGTCACATTGGCTGTCCCGCCCCGTTGCTCAGGTCCGTAGGCAGGCATCCAAGTCACTTCCTTTTCTTCCATTAATCCGGCGTAGGCGAGAATTTTGCCCATCGACAATACACCTTGCCCGCCGAATCCTGCTATAATGATTTCTTGTTTCATAGGTCTTGTTTTTTATTCTTTATCCTTGAGGTCGCCCAATGGGTAGAAAGGAAACATGTTTTCTTCCATCCATTTATTGGCTGAGGCGGGTGTCATTTTCCAACCGGAGTTGCAGGTAGACACGATTTCCACCAAGTTGGAGCCTTTGCCGTTCATGGAGTTCTCGAATGCCTTTCGGATGGCTTTCTTAGCCTTTCGGATGGCGGCTACGCTTTGTACCGACTGACGGGTGACGTATGCGGTACCCTCCAATGTAGCGGCTATTTCTGTCATTTTCAAAGGATAACCGTGGATGGCGGCATCGCGTCCATAGGGGCAGGTAGCGGTTTTCATCCCCAACAGGGTGGTGGGAGCCATCTGTCCGCCGGTCATACCGTAGATAGCATTGTTGATGAAGATGATGGTGATGTTTTCACCGCGATTCAGCGCATGGATGGTTTCGGCGGTGCCGATGCAAGCCAAGTCGCCGTCTCCTTGGTAGGTGAAAACCAAACGGTCGGGCCATAAACGTTTGACGGCGGTAGCCACGGCAGGTGCACGTCCGTGGGCGGCTTCTGCCCAATCGATGTCTAAATAATTGTAGGCAAAAACTGCACAACCTACAGGCGATACGCCAACGGTTTTGTTCTCCATGCCCATTTCTTCGATGACTTCGGCAATGAGTTTGTGTACTACGCCGTGACTACATCCCGGACAATAGTGCATCGGGTTGTCGTTCATCAATGTCGGTTTCTTGTAAACCAGGTTTTCGGGCTTGATTATTTCTTCTTTTGTCATAATGTCTTCCTCTTGTTAGCACATGAAACGTAAAAAGAACTCGCACAACTTGACGAATATCGCGGCCGAGCATACATAAACGAAAGTAACGAAGTCTTCTGCCACGAAATAGGTGAAGACCGATGCCAAGGCCAATACCATGAAGGCGATGTTCAGGAATTTTCTGATTGCGATGTCATCCATAATGCCAACGTTATTTGATTAGTTTGGATTTCAAGGCGTTTACTACTTCATCGGGGTCGGGCACAATCCCTCCCAATCGTCCGAAGTGTTCTACCGGCACATTGCATTTTACGGCCAGACGGACATCTTCCACCATTTGTCCCGCATTCATTTCAACGGTCAGGATTCCTTTTACTTGAGCGGTACGTTCGGCGATGGCTTTCGAGGGGAAAGGCCAAAGGGTGATGGGGCGTAGAAGACCTATTTTAATGCCTTCTGCACGTGCCATCTCCATCGCTTTCTGAGCGATACGCGCACACGATCCGAAAGCTACTATCAAGTATTCGGCATCTTTGCAGTTCACTTCCTCAAAGCGTACTTCGTTGGCTTCGATTTCGGCATACTTTTCCTGCATACGGATGTTGCGCTTTTCCATGATGGATGAATCAAGTTCCAAGGAGGTAACGATGTTGGGGCGGCGACCGGCCTTTTTCCCATTGGCAGCCCACGGACATCGAGCGGCTATTTCCTCGTCCGTGAGTCGCGGACGCTGTTCGGGTAAAACGACTTTTTCCATCATCTGTCCGATGACCCCGTCGGCCAGGATGATGGCCGGATTGCGGTATTTGAAAGCAAGGTCGAAAGCCAATCCTACAAAGTCTGCCATTTCTTGTACGGAAGCGGGTGCCAGTGCTATCAGACGATAGTCACCGTGACCGCCTCCCTTGACCGTTTGGAAGTAATCGGCTTGACTCGGTTGGATGGTTCCGAGGCCGGGACCTCCTCGCATCACGTTTACGATTAAGCAGGGGAGTTCGGCACCTGCAATGTAGGAGATGCCTTCTTGTTTCAGGCTGACTCCGGGGCTGGAGGAGGAGGTCATAACCATTTTCCCGGTGGAAGCGCCTCCATATACCATATTGATGGCCGCCAATTCACTTTCGGCCTGAAGCACCACCATGCCGGTGGTTTCCCAAGGCTTTTGTTCGGCAAGCGTTTCCAATACTTCTGACTGAGGGGTAATGGGATAGCCGAAATAGCCGTCTACGCCGAAGCGGATGGCTGCATGGGCAATGGCCTCGTTACCCTTCATTAAAACAACTTCTTTAGCCATATTTTTTCTTTTTATTGTTGTTTGACTTTATAAACGGAAATACATCCGTCCGGACATACGATGGCACACGATGCGCATCCGATACAAGTATCTTCCAACACTTGTTGGGCAAATGTATATCCTTTCTTGTTCACTTCCTTGGTGGTGAGTGCCAATACATTCAGTGGGCAGGCCACTACACACAGGCTGCAGCCTTTGCAACGTTCGGCATCTACCACTATCGCACCTTTTATTTTTGCCATAACTATTTGATTTTGTTATTGATTGTACATGTCTTTATTGTAAAATTCCAAAATGTCCATTACCATGCTTCGGGCACTGACAGCGGAGCTTTGCGGATTCCGTTCGATAGCTTCCAGATAATGGTTGAGTGCCTGTTGCCAATCGCCTTGCTTGCGATAAGCGTTTCCCAGCAGATAGTAGGGTTCGTCATCGCAATCGCTGTGGGTTTCTATGTAGCGGGTGAGCCATCCGATGGCTTCTTCCAACTTTCCTTCTCTCACCCGTTTTTTAGCTTCACTCAAGTCTGTCGTTATCATGGGGAATACGATTATTTCATTATCTCACCTACGTACATATTGTAGGATTTACCGCTTTCGGCTTCGGAAATCATCTTCTGCGCTTCTTCGCTGTTGATGGTTTGTTGCATCAACTTTTTGCAGGAAATGACCACGTCGGGTTTTGACCGACCTGCCGAATAGAATGAAATCTGATAATTTTCGCTTTGCGACATCAGTAAGTTTCCCATTGTTTTCTGTGTGTCAATCAAGCAGAAAGCCACTTTCTTTCCGAAGAGTTCTCCGAAACCGCCCCAACAATCTTTGCCGATTTCAAATTGCTCGTCATTGCCGGCGGTGATGGTCATGCGTACGGATTGTTTGATGAGGGTTTCTGTATCGTTGTCGGCGGGTGTCGGGCTTTCGATTATTACGGGGCGGGAGGCCGGTTGTTGCGCCGTGACGGGCGATGTCTGTTTCGGCTCATTGCTGACAATCACTTGTGATTCGGGAGTGACGGGTGCCGCCTGCAATCCGAGAGCAATCATCTTGTTGCCTAACTCCGAGCGAATTCCATGAAACAATTCGTCTTTAAGGTCGATGGTTTTTCTTCTGAATTTGCCGAAGATGGGAGCAAGTTTTGTCTTTGATTTATTCAAGGCCCATTCATCTGTAATCTGTTCTTCGGCAGTAAACTTTTGTCCTCCATCGCGTGTCTCTTCATACCAGTATCGGATGCGGGTGATGTCGATGTCGCATTTCCCGGTTTCGCATCGGATAATCATGTGATAGTAAATGCGTGTTTTGTCCAGTGCCAATGCGGTGGATGCGAAAATTATGTATTCTTCTCCGCCGATGGCGATGACACCTTTTTCGGGGTCGCTGTAAAGCACTCGTGCATTCAGGTTTTGGGTGGGTTTGTAGCGTTGTTCCGCCCATTCGTGGAGGGTGTTGAATATTTGTTCCTTGTTCATGGCGGGAACATTCATTTCGATGGAAAATGTAACTTTGCCGTCCACCACGGGGACAGCTCCTTCCAGATATTTGGAATCTGTCTGCGCATATAGTGCGAGAGGCAGACATACCAACAGAAGCATCAGCATCTTTTTCATAGTGTATCTTTTTTTTATGATTATATCTTATAATTTGCAACAAAGGTAATAAAAAAAAGAGAGAAGCTATAAAGCCTCTCTCTTTTTTATCGTTTAAATGTGAATAAACATTTATTTTACAGGAATCTTGTCAATGCGCTTTTGGTGACGACCTCCTTCAAATTCGGTGGAGAAGAACTCTTCCATGATTCCGCTTGCGGTGTCGGTGTCGATGTAACGTCCCGGCATGACCAACACGTTGGCATCGTTGTGTAGGCGGGTCATGTGCGCTATTTCGGGAATCCAACAAAGGGCGGCACGGATGCCTTGATGCTTGTTCAGTGTCATGCTGATGCCTTCACCGCTGCCGCAGATGGCTATGCCCGGATAACATTCCCCGGCTTCAACGGCTTCGGCCAGTCGATGGGCAAAGTCGGGATAGTCGCAACTGTCGGTGCTGTAAGTGCCGAAGTCCTTGTAGGCATATCCCTTGGCTGCAAGCCAAGTCTTCACGTATTCCTTCAATTCGTAACCTGCGTGGTCACTTGCCAAACCTGTCGTTTTCATCAGAGCATTGCTTTTACTTGGTTATATACATTTTCGGCAGTGAAGCCCAATTTTTCATCCAATACTTTGTAAGGTGCTGAGAATCCGAATGATTCCATGCCCCATACTTTGCCGTTGTGGCCTACCAAGCCGTAGAGATTGGCGGGGATGCCGGCGGTGAGACCGAATATCTTGGCACCTGCCGGAAGCACGCTTTCCTGATATTCCTTGCTTTGTGTGCGGAACAATCCTTCGGAGGGTGCGGATACGATGCGGGTTTTTACGCCATCCTTGGCCAAGAGTTCGGCACCTGCCACGAGGGTAGATACCTCCGAGCCTGAAGCTACGAGAATGACATCGGGATTTTCGTCTTCTTTCACGATGTATGCCCCTTTGGCTACTTGCGCATAGTTGGTGCCTTCTGGCAAGTTGACGATGTTTTGGCGCGAACAAATCAACCCGGTAGGGCTGTCGTTGTTTTCCATGGCGAGTTTCCATGCGATGGTGGTTTCTTCAACGTCGGCCGGACGAAGTACAAGCATGGAATTCTTTCCAGCGTGATTCTTCATCTTTTCGAGAAGTCGGATTTGCGCTTCTTGTTCTACCGGTTGGTGGGTAGGACCGTCTTCGCCTACGCGGAAAGCATCGTGCGACCAGATGAATTTCACCGGCAGACGCATCAACGCGGCCATACGGATGGCGGGTTTCATGTAGTCGGAGAATACGAAGAAAGTACCGCAACCGGCAATCACACCTCCGTGGAGGGCTAGGCCGATACAGATACAAACCATCGTCAGCTCGGCTACCCCTGCTTGGAAGAAGGCACCGCTGAAGTCGCCCGGCATGATGGCTTTCGTCTTTTTAAGGAAGCCGTCTGTTTTGTCGGAGTTTGACAAGTCGGCAGAAGAAACAATCATGTTGGGCACTTTTTCGGCCAATACGCTGAGGACGGCAGCCGAAGCGTTTCGTGTAGGGTCGTTGGCTTTTTGTTGAATGCTTGCCCAGTCAATGTCGGGCACCACGTTGTTGAACCAATCTTTTTGTTGAGCGGCCTTTTCGGGGTTGGCTGCTGCCCATGCCGCTTCTTCCGCGTGGCGGGCTGCCGCGATTTCGTTCAACTCTTCTGCACGTTTGGCATACAAAGCCTTGACATCATCAAAAATGGCGAACGGCTTTTCGGGGTCGCCTCCCAGGTTGATGATGGTATTTTTGCAAGCCTCTGCGCCCAAGGGGGCACCGTGAGTCTTGGTGGTGCATTCGTAAGATGAGCCATCGGCTTGACGGGCTCCCTTGCCCATGATACACTTGCCGATAATCAAGGTCGGACGCTTGTCTTCCTTCTTGGCCGCATCTAAGGCCTCGCGAATTTGTTGGCAATCATTTCCATTGATTTCCAAAACATTCCATCCCCATGCGCGGTATTTCATGGCGGTGTCTTCGGTCATGACTTCCTTGGTTTCGGTGGAGAGCTGGATGTCGTTGGCGTCATAGAACATGATGACGTTATCCAATCCCAAGTGACCGGCTACCCGACCTGCGCCTTGTGACACTTCTTCCTGAATGCCGCCATCGGAGATGTAGATATAGATGGTTTCTTTATTGAAAGTCGGATTTCCGGTGCGTGCGGCCAAAAATTTGGCGGCAATGGCGGCACCGATGCCGTATGTGTGTCCTTGTCCGAGGGGACCTGACGAATTTTCAATGCCGCGCATGACATTCACTTCCGGGTGTCCCGGGGTGGGTGAGCCCCATTGGCGGAATTGTTTCAGGTCTTCAAGACTGAAGTGTCCAGTCAGTGCCAATTGTGCATAGAGCATGGGCGACATGTGACCCGGATCGAGGAAGAAGCGGTCGCGTCCTTCCCATTGCGGGTTCTTCGGATCGTACTGCAAATATTCTGCATACAATACATTGATAAAATCGGCACCACCCATCGCCCCGCCGGGGTGTCCGGATTTCGCTTTTTCTACCATTGAAGCAGCCAGGATACGGATGTTATCTGCTGCATGATTCATTACTTTTATATCGTTCATAACAGATGGAATGTTGAAATTATCTGCAAATATAACCATTTCTTTAATATATATAAAGAAATACCGCCTAATTAGTAGGCGGTATTTCCGATAAATGACGTTTTTTTCTCTTTCTTAGAGCAATTTACGTGAACCGTCGCCGATTACTACGTCGTATACTTTCGGGCTGCGGCCGAATTTTTCTTTGAATCTTTCCTTGGCCGTAGTAACGAATGTTTCATAAAGTTCGTTCTTTACCAAGTTGATGGTGCAACCGCCGAAACCGCCGCCCATCACGCGCGAACCTGTCACGCCGCAATCGAAAGCGATGTCGTTGAGGAAGTCGAGTTCTTCGCAACTTACTTCGTACTTCTTGCTCATGCCTTGGTGAGTTTCGAACATTTTCTGACCTACGGTTTCGTAGTCACCCTTTTCCAAAGCATCGCAAACATCGAGCACGCGTTGGATTTCTTCGATGACATATTCGGCGCGCATGTAATCTTCTTCGGATACTTCGCCCTTCACTTCGGTCAGCATTTCCAAGGTACAGTCGCGCAAAAATTCCACGCCTTCGTGTTTCTTGGCGATGGCGGCCACTACGTTTTCGCAGCTTTGACGACGCTTGTTATAGGCCGATGACGCAAGTTCGTGCTTAACGACAGAATCTACCAACACGAGACGATAGCCTTCCGGGTTGAACGGGAAGTACTGGTATTCCAATGAACGGCAATCCAGACGCATCAAGCTGCCTTCTTTGCCGAATACGGAAGCGAACTGATCCATGATGCCGCACTTCACGCCGCAGTAGTTATGTTCGGTGGCCTGACCAATCTTGGCCAATTCAAACTTGTCAATCTTGTTGTTTCCGAAGAGGTCGTTCAAGGCATAGGCGTAAGTGCTTTCGAGGGCGGCAGAGGAAGACATACCGGCACCGAGGGGCACATCACCGGCAAAAGCCGTATTGAAACCCTTGACATTTACGCCGCGTTTCATCATTTCACGGCATACGCCGAAAATGTATCTTGCCCAACTTGCGCGGGGAGCGTCTTCTTCGTTCAAGCCGAACTCCACATAGTCCTTCAGGTCGATGGAGTATGCCTTTACGATGTCGGTACCGTTGGGCTTGATTTCGGCAATCATGCCTTTATCCACTGCTCCGGGGAATACGAAACCGCCGTTGTAGTCGGTGTGTTCGCCGATGAGATTGATACGTCCCGGAGATGCATATACTGATCCTGTAGTGCCATCAAAATGTTTGATGAAGCGACTTCTTACAAATTCTATGTCCATAATATCAGATTTTAAATGTTATATAAATGTGTATGAATTTTCGGATTTATTTTTTTACTCTTGAACCGATTAACGCATAGAAAAGGATGTAGGCGGCACAACCCAATACTACCCAGAAGCTGGTCATGTAGTCGGTCATTTCGGCTACTTGCGCTTGAATGGCGAGCATGACAGCGCAACCGAACACCATGGTCATGAAGATACCGGACGCAACGGCTGTGTACTTGCCCAAGCCTTCTACGGCCATGTTGAAGATACCACCCCACATAACGGAAGTGCAGAGACCTACGAGCAGGAAGGCGAAGATGCCGACGGGAACTTCCGCCCAAATCAAGGCCAACGAACTCCAGTCAATGCCCGGCACGTTTACCTTAATGTCGGTCGGTGCGAACATACCGAAAGTAACGAGCACGAGGGTAGCGATGGCTACGGTCGAAATCATGGTGCGGCTGGAAACTTTGCTGCCGATGGATGCGCCCACGAAACGGCCGATGAGCATCATGAACCAATAAACGGCTACAATCAAGCCGGCTGTAGCGGCATTGATGCCCAGCTCGGGGGTGTTTACCAAGTACATGTTTACGTATGTCGGAGTACCTACTTCGATGCCCATGTAGAGGAAGATGGCGAGGATGCCGAGCACGAAATGGCGATACTTCAAAGCACCCTTGATAAGGCTGATGTCTACAGGAGCCTGTTCGGGTTCGTCAATCTTGGTGAAGAGGATGGTGATGAAAGCCACGACGAAGATGCCGAGGGCAATCATCAACGCGGGTGTGGCGTCGGCGATTTTGGTTTCGGGAGTGATTTCGCCGATGAGGGCACCCATGATGATGTAAACGGCGACGGCTGCTGCCGAGTTGAATACGCCGCCTGTCTGGATGAGCTGGTTACCTGCGTTGCCGCCACCGCCGAGGAGGTTCAGCATGGGGTTTACCACGCAGTTGAGGATACACATACAGAAGCCTGTGATGAAGGCACCTACCAAGTAAACGCCGAACACGAGACCCAAGTTCTGCTTGGCATCGAGCTGGCCGCTACCCCATTGCACGAGGATACCGGTGATACCTACGGCAAGGCCGATGAGGGCTGTCTTCTTGTAGCCGTACTTTGAAATGAGCATACCGGCCGGGATACCCATAACCAGATAAGCCACAAAGTTACCGTAATTACCGATTTGGGCCAATACTTCGGAGATTTCACCCTGTGCCTTGATGATGTTTGCCATCGGCGAGCAGAGGTTGGTTACGAACGCAATCATTGCGAAGAGCGCAATCATGACGGCGATTGCACCCCAAGGTTTTGTTTGTTTGTTCATGGTTCTTTTTAATTTTTTTAGTTATTGTTTCATGATTATTTTTCTATGCTGAATTTATAGATTGTCACTTGCTTGTACGTATCGCCCGGTTGGAGTACGCAAGAGGGGAAGTGTCCCTTGTTGGGAGTGTCGGGAAAGTGCTGTGCCTCGAAGCAGATGGCGCTGCGTTCGGGGAAAGTCGCGCCTTTTGAGCCTTCAAATCCGTTCAGCCAGTTGGCAGTATAGAGTTGTACGCCCGGCTCGGTCGTCCACATTTCCAAACAGCGGCTGCTTACGGGTTCCACGCACTTGGCGGCATAGGTCAAGACACCGGCTTCGCGTTTGTTCAGCACGTAGCAGTGGTCGTATCCCTTGCCTATTTCCAGTTGGCGGAAGTGATAGTCGTTGATGCGTTCGCCCACGATGTGCGGGGTACGGAAATCCATCGGTGTACCTTCCACGGGTGCTATTTCGCCCGTCGGGATACAGGTTTCGTCCACCGGTGTGTACCAGTCGGCGTTGATGGTTACGATGTTGTTTTCTACGGAAGCGGTGGGGTTGGCCAAGCCCGACAGGCTGAAGAATGCGTGGTGGGTCAGATTGACGAGGGTCGTCTTGTCGGTAGTGGCCGTATAGTCGATGATAAGTTCGTTCTGTTCGGAGAGGGTGTAGCGCACGGTTACGTTCAGATTGCCGGGGAAGCCTTCTTCGCCATCGGCGGACAAGTAGTTGAGCGTAAGTCTGTTTGCTGAAGTCTGTTCGGCGTCCCATACGCGGGCGTGGAAGCCTGTCGGTCCGCCGTGCAGGTGGTTGGGGCCGTTGTTTACCGCCAGTTGGTATTCTTTGCCTTCCAGTTCAAACTTGCCTTTTGCGATGCGGTTTCCGTAGCGTCCGATGAGGGTGCTGAGGAAAGGTTCGGGGCTGTCGATAACCTTGTCGATGGTGTCATGTCCTTGGATGACGTTGGCGTAGTGTCCGTTTTTGTCGGGAGCCATGATGGCTACCACTGCGCCGCCGTAATTGGTGATGGCTACTTCAACGCCTCCTTTGCCTTTCAGAATGAAAAGGTCGGTTTGTTTTCCGCCTATAACTTTTTGAAAATCGGCTTTTTTCAAGCCGCACAATGATTCATCGGGATTTGCTGTATTTATCATGGTAAAAAATCTTTTTATGTGATACCTATTAATTTTATTGCAAATAAAAAGATTTTCTTCCTTGTTTCCAAACTTTTTCCGAAGAATCTGCCTAAAAAGTATTTAATTTCAGTAAGTCTGCCACGATGAAGGTGCTACCGCCCACAAAGATGAAGTCTTCGGGTGCTGCCGCGGCACGTGCGGCGCGAAGGGCGGAGGGTACATCGGGATAGGCTTTTCCTTGCAGTCCGGCTTCGGTGGCGATGCGTTTTACTTCGTCTTCGGGCAGTGCTCGCGCCACGCTTGCGCACGTATAATAATAGGTGGCGTTTCGGGGCAGGAGGGCGATGACGCGGGTAATGTCTTTGTCGTTCACCATGCCGATGATGATGTGCAGTTGCCGATACGTTTGCAGGGCGAGTTGGCGGACGATGTAGCTCATTCCGCCTACGTTGTGTCCCGTGTCGCATACCAATGCGGGGCGGTCGGCCAATTTCTGCCAGCGTCCCATCAGCCCGGTCAGTTGGCATACGCGGGCGAATCCTTCGCGTACATTGTTCTCTTCGATGCGGTAGCCGATACGTCGGAGGATGCGGACGGCGGCGAGCAGGGTGGCTGTGTTCTTTTCCTGGCAGAGGCCGCCGAGTTGGCCTTGCAGGGTGTCGTAGTCGGTCGTCCGGTAGGTGCGTCCGCCATCGTTGTTTTCGGCGGAGTGGAGAACGATGCCGGCTTCGTCGGCAAAGGTGACGGGGGCGTTTTGGGCGGCGGTCGTTTCCTGAAACACGGGTTTGGTTTCGGAAGTTGTTTCGCCGATTACCACGGGGGTGTCCGGCTTGATGATGCCGGCTTTTTCGGTTGCTATCCGGGCGAGGGTGTCGCCCAAGAACTGCACGTGGTCAAAGCTGATGTTGGTGATGATGCTCAGGTCGGGACGGATGATGTTGGTGCAATCCAGCCGTCCGCCAAGTCCCACTTCGATGACTGCCACGTCCACCTGCTGATCGGCGAACCAATTGAACGCCAAGGCGGTGGTCAGTTCGAAGAAGGAGGGGTGCAGCGGCTCGAAGAAGGAGCGGTGCTGCGCTACGAAGTCCACGACATACGCTTGCGACACTTTCCGGCCGTTTACACGGATGCGTTCGCGGAAGTCCGTCAGGTGAGGGGAGGTGTAAAGCCCCACCTTGTAGCCAGCCGATTGAAGGATGGCGGCGAGGGTGTGCGAGCACGAGCCTTTTCCGTTGGTTCCTGCCACGTGGATGGTTTTGAAACGATGATGCGGGCGGCCGAAGTGTTCGTCCAGTCGGCGGGTGGTGTCCAGTCCTTCCTTGTAGGCACCCTTCCCGATGTTTTGGAAGAGGGGCGCGCTATGGAAGAGGTAGTCGATGGTTTGTTCGTAGGTCATGGCGCGGTAAAAAGAGAGGGGTTAATCAAAGAAATTCTTGAACTTCTTGAAGAACTTCTCTTTGATGTGTCCGTCGGGCGAGAAGTTTTCGGAGTCCTGCATTTTCTCCAACGCCTGTTTTTCCTCCTTGCTCAGGTGCTCGGGGATGTAGACGCTGACGTGTACTATCAGGTCGCCGATGCCGTTGTTATAACCGTAGCTGTCCAATCCGGGCAATCCCTTGTTTCGCAGGCGGAGCATCTTGCCCGGCTGTGTGCCCGGCTCGATTTTCACTTTCACCTTGTTGTCGATGGTCGGGATTTCTACGGTGCCTCCCAAGGCTGCGGTGGGGACGCTTACCATCAGGTTGTAAACGAGGTCGTTTCCGTCGCGGAGGAGTTCGGGGTGGCGTTCTTCTTCGATGACCACGAGCAAATCGCCCGGTACGCCGTTACGCTTGGCGGCGTTTCCTTTGCCTTTGACGTTCAGTTGCATGCCTTCGGCCACTCCGGCGGGGACTTTCACTTCCACCACCTCTTCGCCGTACACGATGCCTTCGCCGGCGCAGTGCTTACACTTGTTCTTGATGATTTTGCCTTCGCCTCCGCAGGTGGGGCACATGTTTTGCACCTGCATCGTGCCGAAGATGCTTTGTTGGGTACGGGTCACTCTGCCGATGCCGTGACAGGTGGGACAGGTTTCGGCGTCGCCGTTGCCTTCGGATCCGCTGCCGTGACAGTGTTCGCAGGTGACGTATTTTTTCAGTTTGAACTTCTTCTCTACGCCGGTGGCGATGTCTTTCAAGTTGAGTTTTACTTTCACGCGGAGATCCGAGCCTCGGAATTGTTGTTGCCGGGTGTTGCCGCCGCCGAATCCTCCGAATCCGCTGAATCCCTGGCCGAACACGCTGCTGAAGATGTCGTTCAGGTCGATGTCGCTGAAGTCGCCGAATCCTCCGGCACCGCCGGCCGCTCCGTTCATGCCGGCATGTCCAAACTGGTCGTAACGGGCACGTTTGTTCTTGTCGCTCAGTACGCTGTAGGCTTCGGCAGCCTCTTTGAATTTCTCTTCGGCCTCTTTTTGTTCGGCTTCGGATTTGGTGGCGTACTTGTCGGGGTGATATTTGATGGCCAGTTTTCGGTAGGCCTTCTTGATTTCGGCTTCGTCGGCGGTCTTTTCCACGCCGAGCACTTCGTAGTAATCTCTTTTTGTTGCCATGTCGTTGTTCTTTTTAGGGTGAGATTATTGTGCTACGGCCACTTTGGCGTGGCGGATAACCTTGTCGTTGAGCATATATCCGGTTTGCACGCAATCAAGGATTTTGCCTTTCTGTTCTTCGCTTGGGGAGGGGACGAGGGCGATGGCTTCGTGGAAGTCGGTGTCGAACGCCTGTCCTTCTGTTTCGATTTTCTTCAATCCTTCTTGTGCGAGCACCTTTTGAAATTTGCTGAATATCAGTTCCACACCTTCTTTCATCGCTTGGGTTTCTTCGGATGCCTCCATGTTTTTCAGCGCACGTTCAAAGTCGTCCAGCACGGGCAAGATAGCGGTGAGCGTCTTTTCGGCACCGTTTTTGATGAGTTCGGCTTTTTCCTTGAGGGTGCGCTTGCGGTAGTTGTCGAACTCGGCGGAGAGGCGCAGGTACTTGTCTCTTTCCTCGTTCACCATCTGCTGGGCTTCGTCCAGCATGTTGGCAAGTTGTTCCTCGGGGGTCAGTTCCTGTGCGGGTGTTTCTTCGGCGAGAGCTTCTTCCGCAGGTGTTTCTTCGGTGGCGGGTTGTTCCACCGTTTCTTCCTTCTTCAAGATTTCCTCATCGGCGTGAGGCTGGTTCATTTTTTCAGTCATGATGCTATGTTGTTTTTTATTTTTTAGCTATATAGAGTCGCTTCCTTGTCGTGCAAATTCCGTGCCGTGGCAGAAAAAGTGACAGAAACGGGAGAAAATGGAGCAGGGTGACTGACAGAGTGGCAGGGTGAGGCTTCGGTTGTCAGACGTGATAAAGATACGACATGGGATAGCGGTTGTCAAGCTTTTCGGGATCTATTTTGTGTCTTTTCGTGGCAATCGGAGGCGGCGCGCTGTGGTGTCCGTAAGGCCGTGCGGACGCATTCGCGGGGCGATGTTTGCGGGTGGACGCGCGCTTGCTTTCGCAAAAGGAAAACTGCCAAATGGGATGCCTCTATATTTCCGCATTTCATTTTATTTCCCTACCTTTGCACCCGAAACTAAGAATAATCACTTAAAAATTAAGATATAAAGCATGATAACGGTTCAAAATCTTGCCATTCAGTTCGGCAAACGTGTGTTGTACAAGGACGTGAACTTAAAGTTTACCAACGGTAATATCTACGGTGTCATCGGTGCCAACGGTGCCGGAAAATCCACCTTCCTGCGCGCCATTTCGGGCGAATTGGAACCTACCAAAGGCAGCGTGACCCTCGGTCCCGGCGAACGTCTTTCCGTCTTGAGTCAGGACCACTTCAAGTGGGATAATTTCACTGTGCTCAACACCGTGCTGATGGGTCATACCGTGCTTTGGGACATCATGAACGAGCGCGACGCCCTTTATTCGAAAACCGATTTTACCGATGAAGACGGCATGCGCGTGAGCGAACTTGAAGAGAAGTTTGCCGAGTTGGACGGATGGAACGCCGAAAGCGACGCGGCCGCCCTGCTGAGCGGATTGGGCATCAAGGAAGATTTGCACTGCAAGCTCATGGGCGAACTGAGTGGTAAGGAGAAGGTGCGTGTGATGTTGGCGCAAGCCCTTTTCGGCAATCCCGACAACCTGCTCCTCGATGAGCCGACCAACGACCTCGACATGGAAACCGTGACTTGGCTCGAAGAATACCTCGCCAACTTTGAGCATACCGTGCTCGTGGTGAGTCACGACCGTCACTTCCTAGACTCCGTGTGTACGCATACCGTGGACATCGACTTCGGCAAGGTGAACCTCTTTGCGGGCAACTACAGTTTCTGGTATGAATCCAGTCAGCTTGCCCTCCGTCAGGCGCAGAATCAGAAGGCGAAAGCCGAGGAAAAGAAGAAGGAACTGGAGGAATTTATCCGCCGATTCAGCGCCAACGTGGCCAAGAGCAAGCAGACGACCAGCCGAAAGAAAATGCTCGAAAAACTCAATGTGGACGACATTCAGCCGTCGTCGCGCAAGTATCCGGGCATCATCTTCACGATGGATCGCGAGCCGGGCAATCAAATCCTCGAAGTGTCGGGCCTGCGTGCCGTGACCGAAGACGGCGAAGTGCTGTTCAGCGATGTGAATTTCAATGTGGAGAAGGGTGACAAGATTGTCTTCCTGAGCCGCGACCCTCGCGCCATGACCGCTTTCTTCGAAATCATCAACGGCAACCGTCAGGCGCAGGTCGGAAAGTTTGCGTGGGGCGTGACCATCACCACCGCTTATCTGCCTTTGGATAACACCGACTTTTTCGACACCGACCTCAATCTGGTGGATTGGCTCGGCCAGTTTGGCGAAGGAAACGAGGTGTATATGAAGAGCTTCCTCGGCCGTATGCTGTTCAGCGGCGAAGAGGTGCTGAAGAAAGCCAACGTGCTTTCGGGTGGCGAGAAAATGCGTTGTATGATAGCCCGTATGCAGCTTCGGAACGCCAACTGTCTCATCCTCGACACGCCCACCAACCACCTCGACCTTGAATCCATTCAGGCGTTCAACAATAACCTGAAACTCTATAAGGGCAATGTGCTCTTCGCTTCGCACGACCACGAATTTATTCAAACCGTGGCCAACCGCATCATCGAGCTTACCCCCTCCGGCATCATCGACAAGATGATGGAGTATGACGAATACATCACCAGCGACCATATCAAGGAAATGCGCGCGCGGATGTATGGAGGCAAGTAATTCTCGCAAAAAGAATAATGAGGATATGCATTCTATGCAAATAAACATAGAATCATATCCTTTTCTTTCATGTACTTGACCGGTGAAAAACGTACATTTATACGGCAGATATATGTTTGGCTTGATTTGCTCTTATCTTTTCCATAAACTTTAAGGATAAAATATCCACAAAAACAGTATCTTTGCAGTTGAACTTAATTCAGAATCAATGAAACATATCAAATTCATAGACCTTTTTGCTGGTATTGGCGGTATCCGGATTCCATTTGACGAACTCGGTTGCGAATGTGTGTTTTCATCTGAATGGGATAAAGCGGCCGCTGCGACTTATTGTGCGAATTTTGGAGAAACCCCGGCAGGAGACATTACCAAGATTCCTGCCGACACGATTCCTACCCACGATTTGTTGCTTGCCGGTTTTCCTTGCCAAGCATTCAGCATTATGGGAAAGATGAAAGGATTTGAAGATACGCGAGGTACCATGTTCTTTGAAATTGAACGAATACTGAGGTATCATAACCCCAATGTCATCCTATTGGAAAATGTAAAGCAACTTGTCGGTCATGACAGTGGAAGAACTTTCCGTGTCATCCTGCAAAGACTTTCTGCGTTAGGTTACTTTGTTAAGTGGCAAGTTTTGAATGCGCTCGATTTCGGCTTACCTCAAAAAAGAGAACGTGTCATCATTGTAGGATTCAAGAGTGAAAAGGACTATTTCCGTTTTAACTTTGATTTCAAGAAAGAATCATATGACTTGGCGAATATTCTGGAAAAGGACGAGGATATCGACCCTTCTTTGTTTGCCAGCGACAAAATCTTGAACAAGCGTCGTATCCGCACGGAAGGAAAAGATATATTCTATCCTTCCATGTGGCATGAAAACAAGTCGGGAAACATTTCGATACTTGATCACGCATGTGCTTTACGAACCGGTGCATCGTACAACTACCAACTCGTAAACGGGGTTCGCCGTCCTTCCTCGCGCGAACTTTTGCGCTTTCAAGGATTTCCGGACAGTTACAAAATTGTTGTATCACACCAAGAGATACGTCGTCAAACAGGTAATTCCGTAGCTGTCCCCATGATTAGAATGGTAGCTCGGAAAATCTATAATATATTAGAAAGGATAAACTATGAAACACCCGCGATTAAGAGACTCCAAGCGATTGTTAACGCTTGAACCATATCCGATTAATGAAATGCCCGAAGAAATCATAAAGAAGATAGGAAAAAGGCTCGTTTATATGCTATGTATAGGGTGCGAAGATTTGACCGGTGATGATTGGGGAAATGTATTTGCGGACGCTATTGGAGGAACACATTTGCAATCGCCTGTCGGTATTGCTGATGTCACTTTCGAGAAAATGGCATGGTCGATGAAAACCGTCAAATCAACCAATCCGCATAGAAACGAAGCCGCAGTCCGTTTAATCAGCGGACGCTGTTCGCCTGATTATTCATACGGAATTACAGATCCGCACGATGACATTCAAAAGACCGGGCGTGCCGTTTTGAGCATTTGGAACGAACGCGTGAATATAGCTTATGACTATTACAATCCGCTTCGCACTTCTGTTCTCGTTCGTAGTAATGACCTGTTGACATTCTGTCTTTTTGAAGAAGAAAATCATCGTTATGCAGCCAACGCTTATAGATGGGAGGAAAACCGAAATGGTAATCTTATTGGCATTGATGTCGAAACCGATGAGCAGAAATTCACGTGGCAGCCACATGGTTCACAATTCACCATTCATACAAAAGTACCGAGAAATGCGATAAAATTCAAAATCAAGCAACCGCCTATACTTGATATGGAAGAAACGCTGAAACAAATCCATTATGCCGATGATTGGGTGGAAATACAATAAAAAGGCAACCATGAGAGGTGTCAAATTTGCATTTTCTTATAGTTACAGCAAAGAGAATGTACCGTAAATTTTTAATTACGACACATCCTCTTTGCTGTTGGCATTTTTCTTTTTATTTCAGCATCGCTTCCGCCAAGGCTTCGAGCGCGGGGAAATCCGCCAGCTTCATCCGCGAGCGGATGGTGACCGTCGGCTCAACGATTTCCACATTCTTCATGCCTTCCAGCATCGCCTTCATTACGCGTGCGGCGCAAGGTGCCCACGAGCCGTTTTCGATGATGCCCACCCGTCGGTTTTGCCATGCTTTCAGCTTCAGGTGATGCAGGAAGTCGTGCATTGGAGGAAATACGTCCGCGTCATACGAGGCTGCCGCCACCACCAGTTTGCCCATGCGGAAAGCATCTTCCACGGCTTCGGCCATGTCGTCGCGGCTCAAGTCGGCCACCGACACTTTCGGCGCACCTTTTTTGCGCAAGATTTCCGCCAGCTTGCGGGCGGCTTCCGCCGTGCCTCCGTGGATGGACGCGTAGGCGATGAAAATGCCGTCGGTTTCCACTTCATACTTGCTCCACGTGTCGTACAGGCCGATGTAGTAGCCGAGGTTTTCCTTCAGTATGGGGCCGTGAAGCGGACAGATGCAGGCTACGTCCAGCTTGGCTGTCTTTTTCAGCAGTTCCTGAACTTGCGCGCCGTACTTGCCGCAGATGTTGAAGTAGTAGCGTCGGGCTTCGCACGCCCAGTCCTCCTCGCGGCTCAACGCACCGAATTTGCCGAATGCGTCGGCAGAGAACAATACCTTGTCCGTGCGGTCGTAAGTGACCATCACTTCGGGCCAATGTACCATCGGCGCCATGAAGAATTGCAGCGTATGCTCGCCCAGCGAGAGCGTTTCGCCTTCCTTGACGGCGATGGTTCGACCCTCGAAATCGGTACCCTCAAAGAATTGAGGCATCATCCGGATGCCTCTTTCCGAGGCTATCACTTTCATTTCGGGGTACTTGTCGAGCAGGCGGGCGATGTTTCCCGCATGGTCGGGTTCCATGTGTTGCGCCACCAGATAGTCGGGCGTGCGTCCTTCGAGTGCTTCCTCCAAGTTGGCCCACCATTCTTCGCTCTTGCGCAAATCTACGGTGTCCATGATGGCGATTTTTTCGTCGGCTATCAGATAAGAGTTGTACGAGATGCCGTTCGGCACGATGTATTGGCTTTCAAACAAGTCAATCGTGGTGTCGTCCACACCCACGTATTTGATTTTTTCCGTTACGTTTGAAATCATAGTTTTACCTTTTTATTAGATTTATACGGTTGCAAATATCGGGGTTTTCATTGTGATGAGCAATTGTTTTCGGAAAATTTTAACGGCTTTCTTTCCGAAGTTTTCGGAGGGGAACGGGGAAGAAGGAGACGTTTTGCCAAAATAATACAAGTTTTGGACAGAATAGTATGACAAATATATTAAAATTTTTTTTTATCTTTGCTGACGGTTAGGTTAAATTAAATTCAATAAATCTGTTTATTATGAAAAAAACATCCGTAATGGGCATCTTGTTCGCCGGTTTGCTTGCTTCTTGCGCCCGACAAGGGGCGAACGTGGCACCCGCCATCCCGACAGATGCCGACATCGAAAAAAAGGTAGAAGAGACATTGAGTCGCATGACCTTGGAAGAAAAAATCGGCCAAATGACCGAAATGAACGTAGACCTTGTGGGCGGTTGGGGCGAAGAAGGCTTCCAAGTGCTCGAATCGAAGCTCGACACCGTTATCGGTATCTACAAGGTAGGCTCTATCTTGAACGCCCCGGGCACGGCGGCTCCCACCAAAGAACAATGGAAAGTCATCATCGATGCCATCCAGAAAAAGTCGATGGACGTGATGGGCATCCCCTGCATCTATGGCTTGGACATGAATCACGGCGTCACTTACACCCAAGACGGTACGCTGTTTCCGCAAAACATCAACGTAGCCGCCTCTTTCAACTGCGAATTGGCGCGCCGTGGTGCTGAAATCACCGCTTACGAAACCCGTGCCAGCAACACGCCTTGGACGTATTCGCCCACACTCGACCTTGTGCGCAACCCCTTGTGGCCGCGCGTATGGGAAAACTTCGGTGAAGACCCTTACACGAACGCCGAAATGGGAAAAGCGATGGTACTCGGCTTTCAGGGCGAAGACCCCAACCACATCGACCGTACACACATCGCCACCAGCGTGAAGCACTACATGGGCTATGGTGCCGCCACCAGCGGAAAAGACCGCACGCCCGCCATCATCGCCCCCAACGACCTCCGCGAGAAACATTTCGCGCCTTACTTGGCGGCCGTCCGTCAGGGTGCGCTCACCGTCATGGTCAATTCGGGTTCCATCAACGGCATGCCCGTTCATGCCAACAAGGAGCTGCTCACCGGATGGCTGAAGGAAGATTTGAATTGGGACGGCATGATTGTGACCGACTGGGCGGACATCGACAACCTGTGGAAGCGCGAAAAAGTGGCCAAAGACAAGAAAGAAGCCATTCAGATGGCCATCAATGCCGGCATTGACATGTCGATGGATCCTTACGACTTGGGCTTCTGCACCCTGTTGAAGGAACTGGTGGACGAAGGTCGGGTGCCGATGAACCGCATCGATGATGCTGCCCGGCGCGTGCTTCGCTTGAAGTTCCGCTTAGGCTTGTTCGACCATCCCACGACCGATTATCACGACTATCCGTTGTTTGGCAGTGAAGAATTTGCCCAGGCAGCCCTCCAAAGCGCCACCGAATCCATGATTCTTCTGAAGAACGAAGCCGGTGTGCTTCCCCTCGCCAAAGGCGGAAAAATTTTGGTGACAGGCCCCAACGCCAATCAGATGCGTTGCCTCAACGGCGGATGGAGCTACACTTGGCAAGGACATTTGGCCGACCGCTTCGCCGGTAAGTACAACACCATCTACGAAGCCATGTGCAATGAGTTCGGTGCCCAAAACGTCATCCTCGAACAAGGCGTGACCTACAACGAACAGGGCAATTACTGGGAGGAAAACGAACCGCAGATTCAAAAGGCGGTAGCCGCTGCCGGACGCGCCGACGTGATTGTGGCGTGCATCGGCGAAAACTCTTATTGCGAAACACCGGGCAACTTGACCGACCTTACCCTCAGCAAAAATCAGCGCGACTTGGTGAAGGCGTTGGCGAAAACCGGCAAACCCGTGGTGCTGATTCTCAACGGCGGACGGCCGCGCATCTTGGCGGACATCGAACCCCTCGTTCAATCGGTGGTAAACATCCTTCTTCCGGGTAACTACGGCGGAGACGCTTTGGCCGACCTCTTGAGCGGAGACGCCGACTTTAGCGGAAAGATGCCTTACACCTATCCCAAAGAAGTACACTCGCTCTTCAACTACGATTATAAGAACGCCGAACACATCGGCGAAGCGATGGAAGGTGCCTACAACTACGATGCGCAAGTCAGCTTCCAGTGGGCTTTTGGTTACGGCTTGAGCTATAACGATTATGAATACAGCAATCTTAAGGTGAACAAAACCGACTTCACGGCCGATGACGAACTTGTCTTCACCGTCGATGTGACGAACAACGGTACCCGGACGGGTAAGGAAAGCGTATTGCTTTTCAGCTCCGACCTTGTGGCAAGTCTGACACCCGACAATCGTCGCCTCCGCAACTTCGAGAAAGTGGAACTCCGCCCCGGCGAAACCAAAACCGTTACGCTGAAGTTGAAGGGTAGCGACTTGGCCTTTGTCGGCGTCGATGGCAAGTGGGTGCTCGAAGCCGGAGAATTCCGCATGCAGGCAGGCAACCGCACCCTGAAAGTGAATTGTACGCAGACAAAGGTTTGGAACACACCGAATAAATAACGAACGGTCGCGTCTCTTTGTGAAAAAACAATGCGAGAGACACCGGGTTGCAAGGCTTGAAAAAACAAGCGAACTTCGCGACTCGGTGTCTCTTCATGTTTCATCCCCCTCTCTTTTAATAAATGCAAAAAATTTCCCGCTCGTTTTTACTTTCCCGCTCAGCATCGTTCTAACCAACCAAAGAGCAAAGAAATGATTGACGAAAACAAGATACGCGAAACCTGTGCGAAAGACCCCGAACGGGGATTCCGGATGTTGGTGGAAAAATACCACACTTCCATGTATTGGCACATACGGCGCATGGTCGTTTCGCACGAAGACGCGCAAGACGTGTTGCAGGAAACGTTTATCCGTATCTTCCGATACTTGGGTGACTTTCGGGCGGAAAGCTCGCTCACCACGTGGATTTACCGAATAGCCACCAACGAGTGTATCCGCTTCCTCGACCGTCAACGCGAAGAACTGATTTCCTCCGAAGAGGTGCAGGCCGACCTGACGGACAAACTCATGGCCTCGGATTATGTGGATTATGAAGACGCCATGCAGGTCAAATTTCAGAAGGCCATCCTTACGCTGCCCGAAAAGCAACGCGTGGTGTTTTACCTTCGTTACTACGACGAGCTGAAGTACGAAGAAATCAGTCGGATTACCGGCTCAAAGGTCGAAACCCTGAAAGCCAATTACTATTTTGCCAAGGAAAAAATAAAGGAATATATGCTAAACAATTGACACTATGAATAAGGATTTTGATTTTAACCAAGTGGGTAAGCGGATGCCTTACCGCGTCCCCGAGCACTTTTTTGAAAACGTGCAGGCGGATATGTTGAGACGTGCCGATGAAGAGCGGAACAAAAAGAAAGCCCGCCGGATGAAGGTGTGGGTCGTGTCGGTACTGGCCGCAGCAGCCGTCTTTTGCGGAGTATGCTTCCTCCCTCAAACACCTTCCGAAGACGAATCCCCGTTCACCGCCGGAGCGCAACTTGCCGCAACGGACTTCATGGATGTTTACGTGCGGCAGCTCTCTGACGAAGAATTGCAAAATTGGATAGAATTTTCGGAGAATGATATATATTATGAATTAGCAACAGAAGATGATGATTATGAAAACAATTAAGTATGTAGGAATGCTTGTAGCGGCATTATTGCTGGGCGTGCAGGTAATGAACGCTCAAAACGCCGACAAACGGGGCAAAGCGCCGAAAGGCAAACGGATGAGTATCGAACAGATGATGGAGATGAAGTGCAACCGCATCATCAAGGAATTGGGCTTGGACGACAATAAAGCGGCTCGGTTTGCCGAAGTGTATAAACAATACATGAAGGAATTGCACGAGGCGGGTCAATTGGACGCTTGCCGAAAGCCGAACATGGAAAAGCCCAAAGACAAAGACGGTAACCCCGAAATGACACCGCCCACCGATGCCGAAGTGGACAAGATGTTGCGCAACCGTTTCGTCATCGGACGGAAAATGCTGGACATCCACGAAAAGTATTACGATGAACTTCGTGAGTTCCTTTCCCCCAAGCAGGTGGCGAAAGTGTACGACATGGATTGGCAGGACAGGGGCAAGTTTCACGAAGAAATGAATCGCCGCGAAGGCATGAAAAGGCCAAACGCCCCGGAAGACCGCAAAGAACCCCTGAAATGAACTTTGATTAAGTATCCCTTGGTTATTACCGAATAAAATCGTAAGTTTGCGGAAATAACTTGAGATACTTATGAATCGACTGATATGGACATGTGCCTGCTTGTGGAGTATCCTTTGCTTGCAGGCACAAACCCGCAACAAACAATACGAAGAATACATCAGGCAATACCATGAGATAGCTGTGGAAGAAATGAAACGCTATCACATCCCGGCAAGTATCACGCTGGCGCAAGGATTGCTTGAATCGGGGGCAGGACAAAGCACGCTTGCCCGAAAGTCGAACAACCACTTCGGCATCAAGTGCGGAAGCGACTGGACGGGACGCACCGTCAGCCATGACGACGATGCGCGGGGAGAGTGTTTCCGCGCTTACAAGCATCCCCGCCAATCTTACGAAGACCACTCCAAGTTTTTGGTGGGACGACCTCGCTACGCCGGATTGTTCAAACTTCAAATGACCGATTATAAGGGATGGGCGCGCGGCTTGAAAAAGGCGGGCTATGCCACCAATCCCCGTTACGCCGAGCAACTTATCGGCTTGATTGAACTCTATGATCTTCATCGCTACGACACCAAGGCCGGATGGAAGTGGATGAAGAAAAATCCGAATCCTCATCAACTTTACATCGCCAACGGACTTCTGTATCTCGTCGTGAGAAGCGGCGATACGTGGAAAAGCATCTCTAAGGAATTGAACATCAGCCGGAAGAAACTCCGCGAATACAACGACCTCTACAAAGAATACGTCTTGCAAGCAGGCGACATCCTGTATCTGGAAAAGAAGAACCGTCGGGCGGACAAGCAACATCTTGTCCATGTTCTTCGTGCCGGCGAATCCATGCATTCGGTGGCCCAGAAATACGGCATCCGCCTGAAGAATCTTTATAAGCTGAACAAGATGAACGAAGATTCGCCCGCGCCCGGACGGGGAGCCATTTTGCGATTGCGATGAATGCAGAAGTCGTTATTCTTTATTTTTTTCAGGAATAGATGTGTTTTTCTAAAATTAATCTCTATCTTTGCGAGGTAACATTAGGTTAGGGATTCCCGTAAAAACGGGATAAGCGGATAATTACAGAAAAACATGTCAAATTCAGGAAGAAAGAAAGGATACTTTTTAATGGCATTGGCGGGAGTCGTTTTAGGCTTTTCGCTGATGATAGTCTTTAATTGGTTTTGGGAGAAGAGCTCGCGAAACGAATCGTGTATGGCTTGCCACTATCACACCGATGCGGATAAGAGTTGGAAACAATCGAAACATTACAACAGCAAGAGCGGTGTCATGACGGATTGCGCCGCCTGCCACCTTCCGCCCCGTGGTACCGCGGGTTATGCCGCAGCTAAAATCAAAACCGGCATGAAGGATGTGTGGTCGTACCTCACCAAAGACAAGGAGGAAATAGATTGGGAAAGCAAAGGCGAATTGGAACATGCCCCAAAGATGGTTAACAACGAATCGTGCAAGGCTTGTCATGTCAATATCTACCCCGACGGGCTGAGCGATGAAGGAGTGACCGCCCATCTCTATTACGATGATAACGAAGAAAAACTTGACTTGCAGTGCATCAGTTGTCACTTGGATGCCGGACATTATAACCCCAACTACCAACATTCCGCTTTGAAAGAAGTACCTAAGGGCAGTGGCGAAATCTACGCCTCGGCTGCCGAAGTGACCGAATTCGAGAATTACACCGAAACCATTCCCGGCACTTCGGCCTCCATTCGGATGATTGCCGTCCCCGGCGGCACGTTTACCATCGGATCGCCCCAATCGGAATCTTTTCACCAAACCGATGAAGCCCCGCAGCGTAGGGTGGAAATCTCTCCTTTCTTCATGGGTGAGGTAGAAGTAACATGGGATCAGTTTTGGGCTTTCTATGGCGAAACCATGTCGGAAGGACGCACGCCGCCCGCCGTGATTTATGCCAACAACTCCCGGGAGGACGTGGATGCGGTCAGCGGCCCTACCCCCCCCTTCGGCATCCCCGATCAAGGTTGGGGAATGGGAAGCCGTCCTGCCATCACCATGACACACTATTCGGCCGAGACTTTCTGCCGGTGGCTCTCGTTGAAGACCGGCAAGAAATACCGCCTGCCGACCGAAGCCGAATGGGAATATGCCGCGCGCGGCGGAACTACCACCCCTTATTTTTTTGAAGGAAATCCCAAAGACTATACGAACAAAGGCTTCTTGAACGGTCTTTTCGGTGCGGATACTACGCATATCGCTCGCTATGTGATTTATGTGAACAACAGCAACAACCGCTCGCAAGAACCCGGACGGGTGCAAGCCAACCCTTTCGGCCTGAAAAACATGTTGGGCAATGTCATGGAGTATTGTTCGGATTGGTATGCCGAAGACGCTTACGGCCGGATGGCCGATGGCGCGAAAGACCCGAAGGGGCCGGAGAGTGGAACGGAACATGTGGTGCGCGGCGGTACGTATGCCGATGATGCCGCTGAACTTCGTTGCGCCGCCCGCAACCATACCCGTCACGATGACTGGTTGCGCACCGACCCGCAAAACCCGAAGAGCATCTGGTGGTATTCCGACATTCGGAGCATCGGTTTCAGGGTGGTATGCGAAGTGCCTCTTTCAATCAAGACAAAGTAATTATCTTAAATAATCAGAAATACCATGAGTAATGAAAAAATGAATAGAAGAAGTTTCCTCCGGACATCTACGTTGATGGGTGTCGGCAGTGTGGTGGGAGCTTCTGCGCTTCTTTCCGCCTGCAAAGAGGGCGGAAACGGGCTTGTGCCCTTGAAACAACCGGGAGAGTTTTATAATCCGGAATTGCCCGACAAGGCCATCGAAGGTAAGGAACTGAAAGTGGGTGTGGTCGGTTGCGGCGGCCGTGGCAGCGGTGCCGTTTACAACCTGTTGGAGGCCGCCGCTGGCATCAAGGTGCTTGCTTTGGGCGATGTCCTGTCCGACCGTTTGGAAGACCTTCGCAAGAATTTGAAAGAAAAATATCATCAGGAAGTGGCTTCGGAATACTGCTTTGTGGGCTTCGATGCTTACAAGCAGGTGATTGATTCGGGAGTGGATATGGTGATTTTGGCCACTCCTCCCGTATTCCGTCCCGTGCATTTCCAATATGCTACCCGGCAAGGCAAGCACTCGTTCCTCGAAAAACCGATTGCCGTGGATGCGAAAGGCTATCGTACCGTCATGGCGGCTGCCAAGCAGGCGCAGGCGAAGAACTTGAGTGTCGTCACCGGTACGCAGCGTCATCACCAGCGTCCGTATGTGGAGGCCAACAAGTTGATTCAGGCGGGTTACATCGGCGAAATCACCGGAGGAAACGTGTATTGGAATCAAGGCATGCTTTGGTATAAAAACCGCGAAAAAGGGTGGAGTGATATGGAATGGATGATTCGCGACTGGGTGAATTGGAAATGGCTTTCGGGCGACCACATCGTCGAGCAGCACGTGCATAACATTGATGTGTTCTTGTGGATGTCCGGATTGAAAGTGGCCAAGGCGACCGGATTCGGAAGCCGCCAGCGTCGCGTCACCGGTGACCAGTACGACAACTTCAGCATCGATTACGAAATGGAGAACGGCGTGCATCTGCACAGCATGTGCCGTCAGATAGACGGATGCAGCACTGCCATCGGCGAAATTATCCGCGGCAGCAAGGGCACATGGAGCAGTTTCGATCATACCATTAGAGACTTGCAGGGCAATGTCGTTTGGAAATACGATGAAGAAGCCGACAAGGCTGCTTTCAAGCAACACAATCCGTACGTGCTTGAACATGTGGATTGGGTGAATCACATCCGCAAGGGGACGGCGCACGAGGAAGCGACCGATTGTGCAGTATCCAGCTTGGTTGGCGTGATGGGACGCGAGTCGGCCTACAAGGGAAGCACCATCACTTGGGATGAAATTACTCGTTCGGAATTGGATTATATGCCCGAAAAGCTGGAGTTAGGTTCGATGGATATGTCGGATTACATCGTGAAAGTGCCGGGCACTGAACAAAAATAAGCAGAAAAGGGAAAAACGATGGATAGAAGACGATTTTTAACTCAATCGGTGATGGGGGCGGCTTCGATGGCGGTCGCTACGTCCGGTACATCTCTGTTGACCTCGTGTGGCCGTGCGGAGGAAACTAAAATTCAGACGCCTGCGACGGAACTTCGTCTGTCTTTCGGCGAAGGGACGGCCCCGGGCGAAAGCCTGAACGAACGCTTGGACTTCATGGAAAGCCTGGGAGTGGTCGGCTTGGAGCCGGGCGGACGTAATTTAGGCGGTCGTATAAATGAGTTGCAACAGGCACTTTCGGGAAGAAACATCAAGATAACCGCCATTTGTGCAGGATTCGACGGATTCATCTTGGCAGAAGACCCTGCGGTGAAGGCGAAATTCGACTCGACCATGCGCAACATCATCGCGGCGGCCGGCGAATTAGGCTCGGTGGGTGTGATTATGGTACCGGCCTTTAACGGTCAGAAACCTTGCATGCCGCACACGCTTGAAACGCGTGACTTTCTGTGCGAACAGTTGCACGAGCTGGGCGAATATGCCTTGAAGCATCATACTACCGTCATCCTCGAACCGCTCAACCGTCGCGAGGCGCACTATCTTCGTCAGGTGGCCGATGCGGCTGCCATCTGTCGCGACTCGAAAAGCGCGGGCGTGAAGTGTATGGGCGATTTCTGGCACATGCAGGAAGAAACCTCGGATTATGCGGCTTTGATGGCTGCCGGCAAGGAATACTTGCAGCATATGCATGTGGCCAGTCGCGGCCGTCGGCTCATGCCGGGCGAAGACGGCGAGCGGGATAATTATGTAGACGGCTTCCGTGCCTTGAAGCAGTTGGAATATCCGGGTTACATTACGTTTGAATGCGGAACGAAGGGCGACAGAAAACAAACCGTGACCGCGGCTGTCGAGTTGCTTCGTGCCCAATGGGAGCAAGCCTGACCCGATGGCTTCCCGAAACAGATTATGGATTGTACGCTGCACCCTGCTGTTCTTGGCGGGTGCGGCGTTGCAATTTTCGTTAGGCTCCTTGCGTCCTTCCTTCTTGACCTATCCGTGGGGAGTGGTGCTGGCGGTCAATTACCTTTATGTCTTGATACTTCTTCATGCCTGTTCCGACCGTTACGGATGGATTTCTCGGCTGTATGACCGGTCGGCTCGAATCGAGGCTTTGGCTTCGATGCTCGTCCTGACGCTGCTGTTCGGTTTGATTCGTCAGGATGCCGATACAGGCGGTTTGGCGGGGAAGTTGGGGTTTACGCAAATGTCCGCCTCTTGGGTTTTTGTCCTTTTCCTTTTTCGGCTGATGACCGTCCTCGGCTTGCAGGCGATGGACGATGTGCGGCATTGGAAGCGGAAAAAGCCGGCGGTGGTCATGCTTCATGCGGCATTCTTCCTTGTGTTGTCGGCAGGCTTTTTCGGCAGCGGCGACAAGGTGAAAATGCGGGTGACGGCTGCTTTGGGCGTTCCTGTTCATGCCGGAGTGTCGCACGAAGGAAAGTCGTTGGAACTTCCTTTCCGAATGACGTTGAAAGAGTTCTCGTTGGAGGAATATCCGGCACGTATCCATCTGACGACCGCCGGAGGTGCTTTGTCCGATGAGTTTGTGGAATTGGATGCCGACGGGAAGCAAGGGCGGCTGAATGATTGGCAAGTATGCTGTCTGAGTTATCTGGAAGAAGCCGGTCGTGCGGCGGATGAGACCGGTTTTGTGGCGATGAAACATGTGGGAGCCGCTACGGCTGCTTACCTCCGTGCCTGTCATCTTCAAACGAAGCAAACCGTAAGCGGTTGGGTGAGTTGCGGAAGTCACATCTTTCGAGGTTGCAGCTTGTTTTTGCCCGACGGCGGGGAGTTGGTAATGCCTCGACGGGAGGTGAAGAAGTATCTGTCGGTGATTGAAGTGGAAGGCGAGGAGGGAAGTCGGCGGTTGGACATTGAAGTGAATCGTCCGGGCAGGTTCGGCACGTGGAGCATCTATCAATCCGGTTACGACAGCGGCCGAGGCAAGTGGAGTACCCTTTCGGTCTTTGAATGTGTGCGGGATGGCTGGTATGCGCCGGTGCGTATTGCTTTGTGGATGATACTGGCGGCAAGCGGTTGGCTGTTCATCGGCGGTCATCTTGTCCGCGGTCGGAAAGGAGAGGAGCGAAGATGAGTTGGGAAGCGTTCGGGTACTATGCGACAGCTGCCGGAGGATGTTGGTTGGCGGCGGTTGTCTGCGCTTTTCTCGACTGGCGGAAGGCGGCGATGCTTGTTTCATCGTTAGGTTCGCTGATATTTTTAACTTTTATCATCGGCATGTGGCTCAGCCTTGAGCGTCCGCCTTTGCGTACAATGGGCGAAACCCGCCTTTGGTATTCGTTTTTCCTTTCGGTTGTCGGCTTGGCGCTTTATGTCGAATGTCGGTACAAATGGGTGTTGGGATTCGGCGTGTTGATGTCGTTGATATTTGTCGGTATCAACCTGTTCAACCCCGAAATTCATAGCAAAACCTTGATGCCCGCTTTGCAAAGCCCTTGGTTTGTTCCCCACGTTATCGTCTATATGTTTTCTTACGCCCTGTTGGGTGCGGCCGCCTTGTTTGCGCTGTATCTTTGGTTTCGCAAGTCTCCCCAATCACCTTCGGCTGGGGAGTGGGGCATTTGCGACCATTTGGTTCGGGTGGGTTGGGCGTTCCTGACGCTGGGTATGACGATGGGTGCCCTTTGGGCGAAAGAATCCTGGGGCGATTATTGGAGTTGGGACCCGAAAGAAACTTGGGCGTTTGCCACGTGGCTCAGCTATTTGGTTTACTTGCACCTTCGTCCGGCGAGCAAGAACCAAGACCTTTTGTTCTCGTGGTTGGTTTTCTCCTTCATTCTTCTGCAAATGTGCTGGTGGGGGCTGCATTTTCTTCCTTCGGCTCAAGGAAGCAGCATTCATGTGTATTGACGGCGGTTACAACTTCCGAAAACGCCGCCGCAAAATAAAAAAACTCTTAGGCGTATTTTTTTTAACGCCTAAGAGTTTCGGTATGTGGCCAATCCATTTTCGGCACTTATGAAGTAAGTGAAGTCATATCCTGCAATGGATTTCCTGTTGGTGGATATAAGCGATTTATGGTCATTTCATCCTTTTCTTCTTGATAATGTTTCTCCAAAACTTTTTCAAACAAATCATCATCTGCCACTTCATTAAACAAAGTCATGCAAGAACGGACTTTTATTGCATCCAAGCCACCAAAAACTTCTTCTGCTCCCTTTTCTAATTGCAGAAAGACAGAAGTAATTAATACTTCCATATCGTTCATATTTGATAATATAGGCAAAGATAATGGTTTTGTCGATTATAAACGATAAAACACACGAAATAATTTGATTTATCTTTTAGAATCGAAGATTTTCTTCCTTAGAGTTAATGAAAACGCCAACAGGTAGTTGATGCTGCAAGGTGGCGTATTGTCATCGTTTCATGCCCGAACGCTGATTTTCTGATTCACTGTGGGAATGTTGAAATGCTTCTCGGCTATCGTAATCATCAAATCACGAGCCTCTGTTTCCAACGAGGCTGCGCCTATTTTGGCACAGCCTCAAATAGACTGGTGGGTTTCCTTGAATGCACCGTTGGCTTTACTTTTTATATGGAATTTGTCATTGCTTAGAATGATTCATCTTGTCTTGAATGCAAAATTCAGCTTTGATGGGATTATCTTAACTCCAACGGAAGTCCTTCACTTTGTATCGTTCTGAATATTTATTGACTTTCCATTTCTCGATATTTTTAATATAAAATTGCTCTTTGGTAACCAGTTGAGCAGGAACAATCAGCTCTGTGTTTCGTTCCGGGTCATGATAACATTCGAAAGCGTATCTTTTCTCTCCAAGATAAGTCATGAAAGGCAGACTGTTTTCATTCTTTCCGATATTCTCCTCTATATATTTGAAGTCTGTTTCTGATACTGCACTGCTTTCTTCATTTCCTTCTGCAAATCTGGAGTCCGTGCAACAGATATAGTTGAGTTCCGACTTTAAGCCGAGTTCTATTACATAGTATTCGTCATCGACCAAATGTCCTTCTGTTTCCATTGGTGCAATATAGCTCAGAGCGACTTCTTTAATTGAAGAGGTGTACATGGAGTTAGACCAATTTCCTTCGGTTGTCTTCTGCGAATTGCGCTGTAAATTTTCAATGACTTTTTGCTCCTGAGAAATATCCTCCATCTTATTACATTGTACCGCATGGTAAAAGCTCTTGTTTTCACTCACTTTGTACGCACTTATTTTACAAGTTTCTTTACACATAATTATTTCTTTTTTTTCTCCTACTCTCTTTACTATTCGGATTTTCGGATTCTCCGTTGTAAACCTACGTTGCAAAAGTAGTCGGTTACTTTCATTCGGAGAACATCCGTTTTGCAAACAGCGGAAATCTTTTATTTGTGTGGGTTAATCTTTAAAAGAACTATCCGTCATCAGATAAAGCGTCATTGCGACCAAAGAAATAAGGTCAATCGGTTTATTTGTTCAAGGGAACAAACACGGTGTCTTATCGCTGCATAACCCAAGGATATGGATTTGATTTTTAAGGCAAGCTATACATATAAAATATCCGTAACATTGCGGACATTCATCCACAGTATTACGGATATTTGTCCGCAATGTTACGGACATTTGTTCACAATACTGCGGACGAATTTTAACATTTGTTTTATTAGACTTTCTTATCTTCTTTCGCTTACTTTTAAAGGGAGGAAAGTCTGATTTTCATTTATAACATGTTGAAATAATAGAACTGCAAGGCCTTGAACTCTCACCTTTTTAACTAATTACAGCCCGTCAAAATAATGACGGGCTGCTGATATCTTACGCCGCATCACTGCGATGTGAAGCAGGCGTACTTTGAGTATGTTTATACTTTTTATTTTACTCCGGTATTTTTTTTGTTAGTATTCCAATTTTTTTCGAGATTTATAGAGAATTTGGTTTTGTTATCACAAAACATTCCATTGATGTTTGTCACATAGTTCGCCTGAATAGGAACATTCGAAATACTCTTTTCTTCTTCGTTTCCATACTTCGTTTTGAAAGTAATGAGGTTGGATTCGGTTTGATTTGCCAACATCATGATGCTACCAATTTCTACGGGAGAGTCATCCGTGCCGGTAATATCAGTTTCAATATTGATAGTTTTGGTAAGCGATGTAGTCATAATTTCTGGATTCGTATTAAGGACATTGAATTTATTGAAACAGGAGTAGGTTACAGTGATAGTATCGGTTGTAATATGGCCGGTTGACTTCAAAACCACTTTTGCCACAGCACGTTTGAGTGTGACATTTATATTATTATTATTATTACTGTCAATTGTATAAGTCAATTTGTGATGGAAAGCTTCGGGATTGGTGGCTTCATTTTTCAACACTACTTCTTTCAAATTGGTGGCATCGTAGTTGTCATTACCATAGTCTGCCCAAAGAAGGAAAGTGTAGTCTCCCAGATTCAATTTGATCTCAAAGGTGTTGGTGGAGAATGCTTTTGCATTTTGCACTACCTGGTTTCCATTCTTATCGTAAATGGCTATTAGGTAGCGTAGTTGGTCGCCGGCAGCACGTGTTTGTGCTTGACCGTCGGCTGTAAGCGTGAACGTTACTTGTTTTGCACTGTCGTTTTCATTCAACAGGTCTTCACTTTGACTGCATGATGTGAACATAGCTGCTATGCCCAACATCAAAGATAAAAATTTATTCATAATCTTTCATTAATTAATATTTGTTTGATACTGTTTAGATTCAAAACCATACGTCAAAACTGCCACTCCACTCAGTATTGATGTCTACTCCTCCGCTGTTGACACCCGAGGTGAGAAATCTGCCGCTGATAGTGGTCAGATAATTGCGACGATAGTCAATCCGCATGTCCGGGACGCAGCACACTTCATTGCCTTTACCATCGGAGATGATGACCGTAGCATTGATAAACGATGAATCACCATCGACCAATATCCAGTCGCTCCCAAGTTCTAATTCTTTTGCAGAGCCGTCGTAACGAACCTGTGAACCTATGTAGACTATACCACCCACGGCATTGTTTGGCTTTTCTGTCAAGACATTGAATCCCGAAGGGAAATAGCCCTCATACTGCACACTCACCGCTAACTCATCAAGAGGCGGGAACTTTTGCGAATCGTTCTTTTGCAATTTAAGATATTTCTCTATTTCATCTGCATCGACAGTAATGCGATATTTTGCGAACGGACGTTTCAAAGACATGGTAACCGCCGCTCCCTCGCTCGACACTATGGCACCACTCTCACTGCCGTAAGCCGCATCCTTGGCATCAGTGTTTGCAATGTAAGGCTCTGTGAAGATGGTCACGGCTTTCAGTCTTTCGGTGTGATAGAAGGCATCGTTAAGCGAATCGTCTAAGCGAGCATAGTCTGCCCAAAGGTATATGTCGTAGCTGCCTTCAGATAGTTGTTGGCTGATATTATATGTGCCATCCGCTTGCAGTTCCGGAGTGATTGCCTTATGCAGTAAAACCTGATCGGTGCCTGCCTTACATATCTCAACCACACAGCGCAACGCATAGCCGGCTTCGGCAGCACGGGATTTCACTTGCAGAGGAGTGAAGTCGGGCATGGTAGTTTCGGGCAATGCAAACAACAAGCTAAGCATCGGCAGTGAAAACACGCCTTGTTCGATAGGAACAGATACAGGTGTAATTCCGCTATCCGTTACATCTACTTTTGTAATACCGGAAAACAGATTCGGGTTGTTGGAGGACGCCGTTTCCAACCATTCGCGGAGAGCCGTGAGTGTGGCATATTCAACTTTATCAGGTACGGAAGCCCGGGTTACAGCCTCCGCATTGGCTATCACAACCAACGTATAGCTACCTGTGTACAGAGAGTGTATGTATGAATTTATGTCACGAACATCCGAATAATCGTATGTGGCAACGAAATCTCCATCGGCATTATAAATATATAAATGAGCCGTTTCGACTGTCACTTCCGGACAATCAATTTCTACAATCACTCCACCGTTGTCTTCATACGCATGCGAGTCGTCATGGCAAGCGGAAAAGACTGTAAGTGTCATGATTGCGCAAATCATAAAACAGACCTTTTTTATTTGTTTCAGCTGGTTTTACACATATTTTGTTTCATTTGAGTATTGCGATTAAAAAAGATATTGTTAATCAGAGCAATTCTATTCACGGGCTACGTCACTAATAGGTATAACCGTATATACTTTTTTAA